>NZ_JBEYEI010000027.1:0-108930 GCF_040633895.1 Streptomyces sp. NPDC007863 | reverse complement strand
GACGCGGAGAGAACACGGGCGACCAGGACACCCAAAACCGTTCGGGATGTCCGCAGTGAACAGGCACGGGCCCAGGACCCACTCCTGCTCACTGACTAGGAACGGTCCATCACGCCGGCGGTGACGCTGTAGCCCAGGACGGCGAGCCGCTGCCATGGGTGGTGGCGGAGCAGTTCGGCGGCGGTGTCCGGGGGCACGCAGTACGGGTCGGACGACTCGGCGGTGAAGTCGGGGCGGTCGGGGCGGTCGGCCGGCGGGTCCTGGACGGGGGTCCGGTCCGGCTGCGGGGTCATCGCGGGTCTCCTTCGGGGACGCGAGGGGCGGGCGCGGACGCGGGCTGCGAAGGGGGCTGGGGCTCCGGCTGCGGCTTGGCGCGCAGGGCGAGGGCGCCGAGCGCTGCGGCCACGTTGACGGCGGCGGCGAACCAGTACACGGCCGCGTACGGCTCCGCTCCCGTGCCCGGGACCTCCGCGATGATCACGGCCGTGGCGGCGATGCCGAGGCCGCCGCCGACCTGACGGGCCGCCATGACCATGCCGGTGGCGGCGGCGAAGTGCTGCGGCGCCACGGAGAGGGCGGCGGCGCTGGAGACGCCGACGGTGACCAGTCCGACGCCGACCCCCATCACCGCTCCGGCCGGGAGCCACAGCGTCCAGAAGCGGGGCTCGGTGCCGATCAGCAGGGCCAGTACGGCCGTCGTGGCGGCGACCACGGCCGAGCCGGCCACCACCATCGCGCGCGGGGTGAGGGGGAGCGAGAGCCGTCCGACGCCGACGCCGACCACGGCGGTGACGAGCGCCGCCGGGCTCATCGCGAGGCCCGCCTCCAGGGCGGAGTACTTCCAGGCGTCGGTCATGAAGAGGACGCCGAGCAGCATCGTGGAGAAGAGGGCGGCGCCGTAGGCGACGGAGACGGCGCTCGCGACGGCGAAGGGGCGGCTGCGGAAGAGGTCGAGCCGGAGGGCCGGCCGCGGGTGCCGGAGCGAGCGCGTCACGGCGGCCGCCGCCGCGAGCACGGTGACCCCGGCTGCGACCAGGACGTGCGCCGAGGACCAGCCGTGCTCGGGGCCCTGCGTCAGCCCGTACACCGCCGCGCCGACGCAGAGGGCGAGCAGCACGCTGCCCGCGAGGTCGGGCGCCCGGCCGGTGCGGGACTCGCCGGTGAGCAGCTTCCTGCCGGCGATCAGCACCGCGACGCCGACGGGCAGGTTGAGGCAGAACAGCGCGCGCCAGTCGAGGACGTCGACGACGACGCCGCCGAGCGCGGGCCCGGCGGCGGCGGCCAGGGCGCCCGCGGCGCTCCACAGGCCGATCGCGGCGCGCCTGCGTTCGGCGGGGATCTCCGTGAGCACCAGACCCAGCGAGGCGGGCACCAGCAGGGCCGCCGCCAGGCCCTGGACGGCTCGGGCGCCGAGCAGGACGGGCAGGTTCGGGGCCACGGCGATCAGCAGGGACGACGCCGTGAAGGCGGCGACGCCGATCAGGAAGAGGCGGGCGCGGCCGACGGCGTCGGCCAGCGGGCCGGCCGGGGCGAGGAGCGCGGCGAAGGGGATGACATAGGCGGTGGCGACCCAGGAGACGGTGGTCAGCGAGGCGTCGAAGGTGTCGGCGATCGGCGGCACGGCCAGGTTGGTCACGGTGGCGTCGAGGAAGCTCAGGAAGGTGCCGGCGCCGGCGAGTAACAGGGCGAGGCGGGCTCGGCGGGGGTCAGCGACAGGCGTCATGGCGAGGAGTTAAGAGTACGATCGTTCGTACGTCAATAGCGTACGGTCGTTTGCTAAACTCCCTGGCATGGCAGGACGAACCTCGGCTCAGGCAGCCCTCGAAACCCGGCGGTCGGTACTGCGCGCCGCCGCCGACCTCGCGTCCCTGGAGGGCCTGGACAGCGTCACGATCGGACGGCTCGCCGACCGGCTGGGGATGAGCAAGGCCGGGGTCATCGGCCAGTTCCGCAGCAAGGAGAAGCTGCAGCTGGAGACCGTGGAGCTGGTCCTGGAGGACTTTCGCACCCGGGTCTGGCTGCCGGTGCGCCACCTCGACGCGGGGCTGCCGCGCCTGCTGGCCGTCTGCGCGGCCTGGGTGAGGTACGCCGCCGACCCCGGCTACTCCGGCGGATGCCTGCTCACCCAGGTGACGTACGACTACGACGGGCGCACCGGCTCCGTGCACGACCGGATCGCCGAGGGGCGCGCCCGCTGGCGGGAGGTCCTGCGCCACGACATCGACGCCGCCGTCGCCGCCGGGGAGCTGCCGCCCGCGACGGACACCCCCCGGGTCGTCTACGGCCTGGAGTCCCTGGCCGCGGGGATCACTCCCGCGCGGCTCCTCCACGGCGACGACCAGGCGGACGGCTGGGCGCTGCACGGCATGCGCACGATCCTCGGCGTCCCCACGGCGGACTGACCGCCGGCGGCCCGTTCCCTCCGGTGCCGTCCCCTGCGCCGGAGGGTGGGACGCCCCGGTCCCGCGTCACCCTCCGGCGAGCAGCTCCGGGAGCCGGCGCATGTCGTCGAAGACGACGGTGCCCGGCCCTTCGAGGCGTCCGGCGGGCGTGGGGCCTCCGGCGTACCCGAAGGCACGCATCCCGGCGGCCCGCGCGGCCTCGACGCCGGGCCCGCTGTCCTCGACGACCGCGCACGCCGCCGGGTCGACGCCCATGCGACGGGCGGCGTACAGGAAGAGGTCGGGCGCGGGCTTGCCCCGGGCCACGTCGCTCGCGCTGTGGATCCGGCCCTCGAAGTGGGCGTACAGCCCGGTGCGGCCCAGGGTGTGACGCATCTTCTCGTGGGACCCGCTGGACGCGACACAGGTCGGCAGGGTGAGGGCGGCGAGCGCCTCGGGCAGCCCGTCCACCGGGTCGAGGCCGATGTCGACCGCGTCCCGGTGGCGCCGGACGAGCAGGCTCCACCACAGCGCGGCCGTCTCCGCGCCGAGCCGCTCGGCGATCTGCCCGACGATCGACTCCCTGGAGCGGCCGATGAACCGTTCGACCACCTCGTCGGCGGTGAGGGGCCAGCCCAACTCGGCGCCGAGCGCGACCTGGAGGCGGACGGCCAGGCGTTCGGTGTCGACGAGGACGCCGTCGCAGTCGAAGATCACGAGTTCGACCGGCCTCCTCGATCCCTCCGCGCTCACGTCGCGTCGTCCGTCAGCGGTGACAGGGGCCGCTCGAAGAAGGTCTCCAGGACGACGGTGGCCTGGGTGCCGCTGACCCCGTCGATGGCGTAGATCCGCCGCAGCACGTCCTGGAGTTGCTCGGTGGTCGCGGTCCTGACCTTGACCAGGACCGAGGCGCTGCCGGCGATGACGTGCGCCTCCAGGATCTCGGGGAGCGCGGCGAAGTCCCTCGCCGAATCGCCCATCCAGGACGTGGAGTCGACCATCACGTAGGCGAGGACGGCGCTGCCCACGGCGGCCGGGTCCACGTCGACGGTGGTACGCCGGATGACGCCGCGCTCCCTCAGTTTGCGCACCCGCTCGTGGGCGGCGCCGGCGGACAGGCCGACGGCCTGGCCGAGGGCGGCGTACGGCTGGGTGGCGTCCTGCTGGAGCAGGGCCAGCAGTGCGCGATCAATGTGATCCACAACTCTCCGTTCGTCGACTTATGGCGATGACCGTATCTCATCCTGCAGTATCGGGTTCAGGCCGACTGACATTCAGTCATCGGCCTGGATGCGACAGGTGATGTCTCTCGTGAGGAGTGGACCCTATGAGCAGCGAGCGCCCGGGACTGTACGAGATGCTCGACGAGCGGTTCCGGACCGGCCGGTGCATGAACGGCGACGAGGCGCTGGAGGTCCTCTTCACCGGCTGCCGCTGGGCCGAGGGGCCGGTCTACGTGCCCGCCTGGCGGCAGGTGGTCTGGAGCGACATCCCCAACGACAGGATGCTGCGGTGGGACGAGGAGACCGGCGCGGTCGCCGTCTTCCGCCGCTCCGCCGGCCACACCAACGGCAACACCCTCGACCGCGAGGGCCGGTTGATCACCTGTGAGCAGGGCAACCGCCGCGTGACCAGGACCGAGCACGACGGCACCGTCACCGTGCTGGCCGACCGGTGGCGGGGCAGGCGGCTGAACAGCCCGAACGACGCCGCCGTGAAGTCCGACGGCTCGATCTGGTTCTCCGACCCGGACTTCGGCATCACCAGCGACTACGAGGGGTACCGCGCCGAGAGCGAGATCGGCTCCAACAACGTCTACCGGATCGACCCGGCCACCGGTGAGGTGCGGCTGGTCGCGGACGGCTTCGGCGCGCCGAACGGGCTGGTCTTCTCGCCCGACGAGCGGCTGCTGTTCGTCTCCGACACCCGCGCCGGCGTCATCCGGGTCTTCGACGTCCGCGAGGACGGCACCCTCTCCGAGGGCACGGTCTTCGCGAAGGCCGCGGACCGCGCGAAGGCCCGCTTCGACAACCTCCGCTTCGACGACGGCGGCAGGCTCTGGGTCGCCGCGATGGACGACGGCGTGCACTGCTACGACCCCGACGGCACCCTGATCGGCCGGCTGAACGTCCCCGAGGCGGTCGCCAACGTCTCCTGGGGCGGCGCCAAGCGCAACCGCCTCTTCATCACCGCGGAGACCAGCCTGTACTCGGTGGTCATGGGGGTCACCGGCACGCACCCGACGGGGCCGGGCCGCCGCCCCTGGCTGTAGCCGGGCCCTCCCGAGGCCGGAACCCTCCCGAGGCCCGGGCCCTCCCGAGGCCGGGGCCCGCGCTCATCCCGTCGGCGCCGACGCCCCCCGGAAGGTGCGGCGGTACGCCATCGGCGAGACGCCGATGGCCGCGTGGAGGTGCTCGCGCAGGGAGGTGCCGGTGGCGAAGCCGACCTGGCCGGCGATGTCGTCGACGGCCAGGTCGGTGGTCTCCAGGAGGTGCTGCGCCCGGGACACCCGCTGCTGGATCAGCCAGCGCCCCGGGCTCGTCCCGACCTCCTCGCCGAAGCGCCGCGCGAAGGTGCGCAGGCTCATCCGCGCGTGCCGGGCGAGTTCGCTCAGCGTCAGCGGCTCGTGGAGGTTCTCCAGCGCCCACTGGCGGGTGGCCGAGGTGCCGCTGTCGGCCGCCGGGGGCACGGGGTGCTCGATGTACTGGGCCTGCCCGCCGTCCCGCCACGGCGGTACGACGCAGACGCGCGCCACGTGGTTGGCGACCGCCGCGCCGTGGTCCCGTCGTACGAGGTGGAGACAGACGTCGACGCCGGACGCGGCGCCCGCCGAGGTCAGCACCGTGCCGTCGTCCACGAAGAGCACGTCCGGGTCCATCGCGACCTCGGGGTACCAGGTCCGGAAGAGGTCGGCGACGGCCCAGTGGGTGGTGGCCGGGCGGCCGTCGAGGAGCCCCGCCGCCGCCAGGACGAAGGCGCCCGTGCAGATGGACACGATCCGGGCGCCGGGGCGGATCGCCGCGAGGGCCTCGCCGACCGCCGGCGGCAGTTCGCGCGAGAGACGGGAAAGGTCGAACGGCGGGAGCAGGACGGTGTCCGCCGTCGCCAGGACCTCCGGGCCGTGCCCCACCGTCACCGAGAAGTCGGCGTTGGTGGCGACGGGCCCGCCGTCGACCGAGCAGGTCAGGACCTCGTAGCGGTCCTGGAGCGCGCCGAAGATCCGGCTGGGGATGCCGAGCTCGAAGGGGTACACGCCGTCCAGGGCGAGGACGACGACGCGGTGGACAGTCATGGCACGATCCCGTCGGAAGTTGGCATTCATGCCATGGTACCGGGGCGTGCTCCACGGCGAGGCTGGACGGCATGACGAACACCACCGCCCCCACCATGCGCGCCATCAGCCAGCACACCCACGGCACCCCCGAGGTCCTGGAGCAGGTCCTCCTCCCCCGTCCCGTCCCCGGCCCGGGCCAGCTCCTGGTCGCCGTCCGCGCCGCCGGCGTCAACCCGACCGACTGGAAGCACCGCGCCGCGGGCCTCTTCCTCGACCGGCTGCCGCTCGTCCTCGGCTGGGACGTGTCCGGCGTGGTCGAGGCCGTCGGCTTCGGCGTCACGCTGTTCAAGCCGGGCGACGAGGTCTTCGGGATGCTGCCCTACCCGCACGGTGTGGGCTCCCACGCCGAGTACGTGACGGGACCGGCCCGCGCCTTCGCCGCCAAGCCCGCCGGCATCGACCACGTGCAGGCCGGCGCCCTGCCACTCGCCGCCCTCACCGCGTACCAGGCGATCGTCGACACCGCCGGCGTGCGCTCCGGGCAGCGCGTCCTGATCCACGCCGCCGCCGGCGGGGTCGGCCACCTCGCCGTCCAGATCGCGAAGGCCCGCGGCGCGTACGTCATCGGCACCGCCAGCGCGCCCAAGCACGCGTTCGTCCGCTCGATCGGCGCGGACGAGGTGATCGACTACCGCACCACCGACTTCCGCGACGCCGTCCAGGACGTCGACATGGTGCTCGACCCGCTCTCCGGCGACACCCGCGCCCGCTCCCTCGACGTCCTGCGCCCCGGCGGCGTCCTCGTCTCGATCCTGCCGGGCGGCGACCCCGACGAGGCCGCGAAGGCCGCGGCCCGCGGGGTCCGCGTGGAGTCCCTCCTCGTCGAGGCGGACCACACCGGCATGAACGCCGTCGCGGAGCTGGCCGCCTCCGGCGCCCTGCGCGCCCACATCGAGGCCGTCTTCCCGCTCGCCGAGGCGGCCAAGGCGCACGCCCTCGGCGAGACGGACCGCACGACCGGCAAGATCGTGCTGACCGTCCCGTAGCGGACCGCCCGTGGCGCGCCGGCCGGTCCCCGCACTCCGGGGACCGGCCGCCCGCCTCCACGGGGATCTTCTAGGCTGGGGCCCATGCGGGTACTTGTCGCGGGCGCCACCGGCGCCGTGGGCCGTCAGCTCGTCCCTCGCCTGGAGGCGGCGGGGCACGAGGTCGTGGGCATCTCCCGGCGCGGTCCGCGCCCGGTGGACGTCCTGGACGCCGGAGCCCTGTCGCGGGCGGTGGCCGAGGCCGCGCCCGACGCGGTGGTGCACCAGCTCACCGATCTCGGCGGGGCGGACGGGGCCGCGAACAACCGGGTGCGCGTCGAGGGGACGCGCAACCTCGTGGACGCGGCCCGGGCGGCGGGCGTCGGCCGGATCGTCGCGCAGTCGATCAGCTGGGCGTACGCGCCCGGCGACGCGCCCGCCGACGAGTCCGTACCGCTCGACGGGACGGAGGAACCGCCCCGGGCCCGGATCGTCGCCGGCGTGCGGGCGCTGGAGGCCACGGTGGCCGAACTCCCGACGGCCGTCGTCCTGCGGTACGGGATCCTCTACGGTCCCGGCACCTGGTACGCGCCCGGTGGCGCGGTCGCGGCCGCCCTCGCCGGCGACCCCGGGGCCCGCTTCCTGGGCAGCACGGCCGCCGACGCGTCGGTGAGCTCCTTCGTGCACGTCGCGGACGCGGCGGACGCCGCCGTACGAGCCCTGTCCTGGCCCTCCGGGACGTACAACGTCGTGGACGACGAGCCGGCCCCCGCGCACGCCTGGCTGCCGCTGCTCGCGGAGTCGCTGGGAGTGCACGCGCCGGAACGGACCGAAGGGCGGACGCCCTGGGCCCGAGGGGCGCTCAACACCCGGGCCCGCGGTCTCGGCTGGGCTCCGGCCCGGCCGTCCTGGCGGACCGGCTTCGCGGATCAGGGCGACGCGTAGGCCTCACCCCTCAGGCGCCCACGGCTCCGGATGCTCGGGCCCCTCCATGACGGCGGCGCGCAGTCTCTCCTTCATGGACTCCGGCGGAGCCCGCGCCTCCTCGCGCTCGTGCACGAGACGGGCCGTGCTCCCCGTATGCGGCACTCGCGGTGATGCTGCCTCACCCGGACCACCCGGTCCCCGCCCGTGGTCCGGAACGCCCACCGGGCCGGTACCGGAGCCGGAGCCGGTACGGGAGTCGGAGCCGGAATCGGAGTCGGATCACTCCGTGACGGGCAGGCACTCGGCGAGCAGGGCGACGATGTCGCCCCAGGCCCGCTGGGCGTGCCTCGGGTGGTAGCCGACGCCGGGACGCACGGTGTGGTCGACCGTCGGGTGGTGGAAGGCGTGCAGGGCCCCTCCGTAGACCACGAGGCGCCAGTCGACGCCCGCGGCCTCCATCTCCGCGGCGAACGCGTCCCGTTGGGCGGGCGGCATGATCGGGTCCTCCGACCCGACCCCGGCCCAAACCGGGCAGCGAATGCGGGCCGCCTCACCCGGCCGGCCCGTGATCAGTCCGTTGACCGTCGCGATCGCGCGCAGGTCGACGCCGTCACGGCCGAGTTCCAGGGCGACCGCGCCGCCGGTGCCGTAGCCGACGGCGGCGATCCGGTCGGGGTCCGTCCGTGGTTCGGCACGCAACACGTCGAGCGCGGCGTGACCGATGTCCCGCATCCGGTCGGGGTCGCCGAGCAGCGGCAGGCACCGGGCCAGCATCTCCTCCGGATCGCCCAGATAGCGTCCACCGTGGAGGTCGAAGGCCAGCGCCACGTACCCCAGTTCGGCCAGGGCCTCGGCGCGGCGGCGCTCGACATCGCCGAGCCCCACCCCCTCGGGTCCGATCAGGACCGCGGGCCTGCGCCCGGCACCGGCCGGGAGCGCGAGGTGTCCGATCATCGTCAGGTCGTCGGCCGGGTAGGTGACCGTGCGTGTGGTGACCGTCGTCATGTGGCTTGACGGTAATGACCGTTGGGCCCGTTCGGGGTCGTGTTCACCGATGGCAGACAGCGGTCCGCCGGGGTCGCGCCCGCCGTGCCGCCCGGGCGGCACGGCGGACCTCGTGACCGGCGGGTGGCTCATATCACGTTCCACGGGCCGGACTTCCGCCGACGGCCGGCGGGGCGGACCCGTAGGGTGGCCGGTGCAGCTGGTTCGCCCCGCACGCCATGCGGGAGCGTCGTAAGAGGGAACCCGGTGGGAATCCGGGACTGCCCCGCAGCGGTGAGCGGGAACGACCGCCGTCATACGCACTGGACGTGACGTACTACGTCTGGGAAGCGACGGCCAGTAGGTGGCCTCCACGAGGAGGACGTGCCCGCGAGTCCGAAGACCTGCCCGTTGCCCGCACGCGGACCGTTCCGCGCGCGGCCATCCGGTGACCTCGAGGGCGGGTCGGCGCACATATCGGACGGGCGGCCGTGCCATGCCGCACACGCCTGCCGTCCGGTCCGTCGCCCCTTCGCGTCCTCGTCCGGTCCCCGGACCTCAGGGATTCATCTCGCGAAGGAGATCTCCGTGACCACGAAGTCCGCAGTCGCGGCGGCACGCGCCACCGTGTACGGCTACCCCCGTCAGGGACGGAACCGCGAACTCAAGAAGGCGATCGAGGGCTACTGGAAGGGCCGGGTCACCGCCGACGCCCTCCGTGCCACCGCCGCCGAGCTCAGGAGCGCGCACTGGCGGCAGCTGGCCGGAGCCGGCATCCACGAAGTGCCCACCGGCGACTTCTCGTTCTACGACCACGTCCTCGACACCACGGTCATGGTCGGCGCCGTCCCCGCGCGCCACCGGGAGGCCGTCCACGCCGACGCCCTCGCCGGCTACTTCGCGATGGCCCGCGGCACGCAGGACGTCGCCCCGCTGGAGATGACCAAGTGGTTCGACACGAACTACCACTACCTCGTGCCGGAGCTGGGCCCCGACACGGTCTTCGCGGCGGACTCGTCCCGGCAGGTCACCGAGCTGAAGGAGGCCCTCTCCCTCGGGCTGACCGCCCGCCCCGTGCTGGTCGGTCCGGTCACGTACCTGCTGCTGGCCAAGCCCGCCCCCGGTGTGGCGGCGGACTTCGAGCCCCTGACCCTGCTGGACCGTCTGCTGCCCGTCTACGCCGAGGTCCTCGCCGACCTGAGGGCCGCCGGCGCCGAATGGGTCCAGCTCGACGAGCCCGCCCTGGTCCAGGACCGCACGCCCGCCGACCTGAACGCCGCCGCCCGCGCCTACCGCGACCTCGGCGCCCTCACCGACCGGCCCAAGCTGCTCGTCGCCTCCTACTTCGACCGGCTCGGCGACGCCCTCCCCGTCCTCGCCAAGGCACCGGTCGACGGCCTCGCCCTGGACTTCACCGGGCCGGCCGCCGCCAACCTCGACGCGCTGGCCGCCGTGGGCGGCCTTCCCGGCAAGCGGCTGGTCGCCGGCGTGGTCGACGGCCGCAACATCTGGATCAACGACCTGCACCGGTCCCTCACCACCCTGGGCACCCTCCTCGGCCTCGCCGGCCAGGTCGACGTCGCGGCCTCGTGCTCCCTGCTCCACGTACCGCTCGACGCGGCGGCCGAGAAGGACGTCGACCCGCAGATCCGGCGCTGGCTGGCCTTCGCGAAGCAGAAGACCGGCGAGATCACGACGCTCGCCACGGGCCTGGCCCGGGGCACCGACGCGATCACCGGCGAACTGGCCGCCAACCGCGCCGCCCTCGCCTCCCGTGCCAACTCCCCGATCACCCGGGACCCGGTCGTACGCGCCCGCGCCGAGGCCGTCACCGACGCGGACGCCCGCCGTCCCCAGCCGTACGCGGAGCGGGCCGCCGCCCAGCGGGCCCACCTCGACCTGCCCCTGCTGCCGACCACCACCATCGGCTCCTTCCCGCAGACCGCCGAACTGCGCGCCGCCCGCGCCGACCTGCGCGCCGGACGCATCGACGCCACCGGCTACGAGGAGCGCATCCGGGCGGAGATCCGGGAAGTGATCTCCTTCCAGGAGAAGACCGGGCTCGACGTCCTGGTGCACGGCGAGCCCGAACGCAACGACATGGTGCAGTACTTCGCCGAGCGGCTGGACGGCTACCTCGCCACGCGGCACGGCTGGGTCCAGTCGTACGGCACCCGCTACGTCCGCCCGCCGATCCTCGCCGGCGACGTCTCCCGCCCGGCGCCGATGACGGTGCGCTGGACCACCTACGCCCAGTCCCTCACCGGCAGGCCGGTCAAGGGCATGCTCACCGGCCCGGTCACCATGCTCGCCTGGTCGTTCGTCCGCGACGACCAGCCCCTCGCCGACACCGCGCGGCAGGTGGCCCTCGCCCTGCGCGACGAGGTGCACGACCTGGAGGCCGCCGGGACGTCGGTGATCCAGGTCGACGAACCCGCGCTGCGCGAGACCCTGCCGCTGCGCCGCGCCGACCACCCCGACTACCTCGCCTGGGCCACCGGGGCGTTCCGCCTCAGCACCGGCGGCGTGCGGCCGGACACCCAGATCCACACCCACATGTGCTACGCCGAGTTCGGCGACATCGTCCAGGCCATCGACGACCTCGACGCCGACGTCATCAGCCTGGAGGCCGCCCGCTCCCACATGCGGGTGGCCCACGAGCTCGCCGCCCACGGCTATCCGCGCGAGGCCGGTCCCGGCGTCTGGGACATCCACTCCCCGCGCGTCCCCTCGGCGGAGGAGGCCACGGCCCTCCTCCAGGAGGGACTCGGAGCCATCCCCGCCGAGCGGCTGTGGGTCAACCCCGACTGCGGCCTGAAGACCCGCGGCTGGGCCGAGACCCGCGCCTCGCTGGAGCACCTCGTGGCCGCGGCCCGCACGGTCCGCGACCGGCTGTCGCCTTCCTGACCCGCAGCCGGTTCGCCGCCGCGACTCGCGAAGGAGAGATCACGTGGCCGATCCCACCGTCACCGGCCCCGCCCCCGTGTCCCGTCCGGTCAAGACGCCGGACGACTCCCGGGTGGCCCTCGCCCACATCATGAGCGAGCACGACACCAACCTCTACGGCACCATCCACGGGGGTGTGGTGATGAAGCTCATCGACGACGCCGCCGCGGCGGCGGCCGGACGTCACGCCGACGGCCCCGCCGTCACCGTCTCGGTCGACCGCATGACCTTCCTCGCCCCCGTCCGGGCCGGGGACCTCCTCAGCGTCCAGGCGGGACTCGAACGGGCCGGGCGCACGTCCATGACGGTCGGCGTCCGGGTCACCGCCGAGCGGTGGAACAGCGCCGGCCCCGCCACCGAGGTCGCCACGGCGTTCCTGACCTTCGTCGCCGTCGGCGCCGACGGGTCCCCGCGTCCCGTCCCCGCGCTCGACGTGTCCCTGCCCGGCGTGAGCTGACGCCCGTCAGCCCTGGCCGGCCGGACGCAGTTCGCGTTCGAGCGCGGCCAGGGCGAACGCGTGCGGGGAGGCCTGCTGCCAGCGGGAACGTCCGAACATCACGTCCTCGGAGAGCCCGCTCAGCATGGCCACCGCCCGGACGGTGAACTCGGGGAGGTCCACGTCGGCGAAGTGCCCGAGGTCACGGCCCTCGCGCACGATCGCCTCCAGGCGCTCGTCCCAGCCGTCAAGGAGTTCGGTGAGGACGCGCCGGCCCGCTTCGTCGTGGCGCTGCGCGAGCACCTGCGTCCACAGCGCGTACCGTTCGTCGGCCGCGTCGCGGGGCAGGTAGAAGCGGACGAACAGGTCCAGCTTCTCGGCGGGAGTAGCGGCCTGGTCGAGGGCCTGCCGGAGCCGGTCCCAGAGGTCCGCCTGGCTCCAGGCGAGGACTTCGAGCAGGAGCCGGTCCTTCTTGCCGAAGTGGTACAGGATGTGCCCGGTGCTCATGCCGGCCCGCTCGGCGATGTCCGACATGCGCAGGGCCGCCGTGCCCTTCTCGGCGATGACGCCGATGGCGGCCCGCATGGCCCGCCCCCGTGCCTCGTCCCCGCTGGGCTGACGCTTCCTGTCGGTCGGGACCCGGGCCGCGGGCCGCGAGGGCCCGGTCTCTGACGTCGGCATGAGCTCACTTTCCAGGTCCGGAGATCCAGGTGCCCAGTCTAGGTTCCGAAAACCTAGACTCATAGTCTAGATTGAAAATCTAGTCAGTGCGATGGGGTGTGTGACGGCCGGCTGTGCCCGGTCGCCCCGACGGCCACCGGGCCCGCCTGCCCTACTCACCACCCGGGAGACACCCTCATGACGCGCGGATTCGATGTCGTGGAGACCTGTATCGCCGACCTTCGCGCGGCGCTGGAGCAGGGCAGGACGACGGCGGTCGAGCTGCTCGACGCCTACCTCGCGCGCATCGACGCGTACGACCGGCCCGGTACGGCCACCGCCCTGAACGCGATGGTCGTGATGAATCCGCACGCCCGGGCGGAGGCCGAGGCCTCCGACGCCCGCCGCGCCCGCGGCGAGACGCTGGGCCCGCTGGACGGCATCCCGTACACCGCCAAGGACAGCTACCTCGCCAAGGGGCTCACCGCCGCGTCCGGCTCCCCCGCCTTCGAGCACCTCGTCGCCCAGCGCGACGCCTTCGCCATCGAGCGGCTGCGCGCGGGCGGCGCGGTCCTCATCGGCCTGACCAACATGCCGCCGATGGCGAACGGGGGCATGCAGCGCGGCGTGTACGGCCGCGCCGAGAGCCCGTACAACGCCGACTGGCTCACCAGCGCCTACGGCTCCGGCTCCTCCAACGGCTCCGGCACGGCGACGGCCGCCTCCTTCGGCGCGTTCGGCCTCGGCGAGGAGACCTGGTCCTCGGGCCGCGCACCCGCCTCCAACAACGCGCTGTGCGCCTACACCCCCAGCCGGGGCGTGATCTCGGTCCGCGGCAACTGGCCGCTCGTACCGACCATGGACGTCGTGGTCCCGCACACCCGCACCATGGCCGACCTGCTCGAACTGCTCGACGTCATCGTCGCCGACGACCCCGAGACGCGCGGGGACCTGTGGCGCGCCCAGCCGTGGCTGGAGCTGCCCTCGGCGTCGCGGGTGCGCCCCGCCTCCTACCCGGCGCTCGCGCCCGCCGACGCCGGGTCCGCGTCCGCGGCGCTCGCCGGCAAGCGCGTCGGCGTGCCCCGGATGTACATCAACGCCGACCCCGCCGCCGGCACGAACCCCGACGGAGGCATCGGCGGCCAGACCGGGCAGCGCGTCGACACCCGCCCCTCGGTGATCGCCCTGTGGGAAGCCGCGCGCCGCGACCTGGAGGCCGCCGGCGCCGAGGTGGTCGAGGTCGACTTCCCCGTGGTGTCCCACTACGAGTCCGACCGCCCCGGAGCGCCGTCGCTGCTCACCCGCGGACTCGTCGGCCGCGCCTACCTGACCTTCGAGATCGAGGACCTGTCCGCCTGGGCCTGGGACGACTTCCTGCGCGCCAACGGCGACCCGGCGCTCTCCACCCTGGCCGACGTCGACGGCGACCTGATCTGGCCCAAGCGGGAGGGCGAGCTGCCGGACCGGTACGACGGCTTCGACGACACGATCGGCGAGTACCCGCGCTTCGTGCGCGAGCGCCCGTACGCGTCCCTCGCCGACATGCCGCTCCTGGAGGAGGGGCTGCGCGGCCTCGAGGAGACGCGCCGCGTCGATCTGGAGCTGTGGATGGACGGACTGGGCCTGGACGCGGTGGTCTTCCCCGCGGTGGCGGACGTGGGCCCCGCCGACATGGACGTGAACCCGGCCTCCGCCGACCTCGGCTGGCGCAACGGCGTCTGGGTCGCCAACGGCAACCTCGTCCCCCGCCACCTCGGCATCCCGACCGTGACCGTGCCCATGGGCACCATGACGGACACCGGGATGCCCGTCGGGCTGACCTTCGCGGGCCGCGCCTACGACGACAACGCCCTGCTGTCCCTGGCGGCGGCCTTCGAGAAGACCGGCAGCCGGCGCACGGCACCGCCGCGCACCCCGCGCCTGCCGGCCGAGTAGCCCGACGCGCCGCGCGACCCGCACCGGAGGACCCCGGCCGGCCTCGGCCCGGCCGCCGTGCCCGCTATGCGGGTGCGGCCGCCCTGGCGGCCCGCTCGATCATCGCGCGGTGGGCGGCCCGGGCGTCCTCGTCGATCCGCTTCTCGTGTTCGGCGCGCAGCCCGGTCCGGCCGTCGAGGCCCTCGCGCAGGATGTCGGCGTGCCCGGCGTGCCGGACGGTCTCGCCGAGGACGTGGACCATGACGGCGAACAGGTTGGTGTCGGCATGAGGCTCCGGCCACCACGGCACGTGGCCGGGGGCGTCGAGGGGAAGCGCGTCGATCGTCGCGTCCGCGTGCTCCCACGTGCGCCGGCAGAACCCGGTGATCCGCTCGCGGGTCTCGTCCCCGGCCGCCCACAGATCGCTGCCGTCGGAGTCCTGCCACCGGGGCAGCGCCTCCGGGGAAGGGCGGCCGAAGACCTCGCCGAAGTACCTGGCCTCGACGGTGGCCACGTGCTTGACCAGGCCGAGGAGGTTGGTCCCGGTCACCGTGAGCGGCCGGCGGGCGTCGTACTCGGACAGGCCGTCGAGCTTCCAGAGCAGCGCCTCGCGGTCCCGCCGCAGCCTGCCGTGCAGATGGTCCTTGGCGAAGTCGTCGATCATGCGGCATGCACCTTCCGTGGGCCGGTCATGGGCCGGTCGCCCCGTGCGGGTCCGGCGGTCGCGGTCGTGGCGCTCAGCCTCGCCGTGCGCCTGCGCCGCCCACCAATGATTCGTCGCTGCACGAATCCGAGGGGGAGGCCCGCGGGTAGCATCACGGCGTGCTCCGCTTCGAAGTCTCCGTCGAGGACCTGCTGCGCAGCCGCTTCGCCCTGTCGCCCGCGCTGGACCTCTGCCTGCTGCTGCGCTCGCTCGCCGGCCTCGGCCGGCCGCTGCCGCGCGCCTGGGCCGCCCGGCTCGCGCCGGCCTTCGAACGGCTCCGCCGCGAGACCGAACTGGACGCCGCCCTCGCCCTGCAGGCCCCGCGGGGCGGACCGAACTTCGTCGCCCCGCCGCCGCGCGGCCTCGGCCAGACCTGGGCGGACGACCTGGCCACGATCCGGGCCACGCCGCCGGAAGCGGCCCGCCACGAGTTCGCCGCCACCGCGACCGGCCCGTCCGCCCGTGATCCCCGCGTCCGCGCGGTGCTGGACGCGCCGGACGCCGTCTCCAGGATCGCCGCGGCGATGGACCGGGCGTGGCACGAGCTGCTCGCCCCGGACTGGCCGCACCTGCGCGCGATCTGCGAGCGCGACGTCGTGCACCGGGTGGGCCTGATCGGCGAGCACGGATGGGCCACGACCATCGAGAGCCTGCACCCGGGCATCGCCTGCCGCGACGGCGGTATCGAGATCGGCTCCTTCCGGGGCGGAACGGTCCGCCTCGCCGGCGACGGGCTCCTGCTGATCCCCTCGGTCTTCGTCGGGCACATCGCCGCCCACCTGGAAGACCCCTGGCCCAGGACCCTGGTCTACGGTGCCCGCGGCACCGCCGCCCTGTGGGACGAACCGGCGACCGTCCCCCGGCCGGACACGCTGACCGCCCTGGTCGGCCGGGCCAGGGCCCGGCTGCTGATGGCGCTGGACGCCCCGGCCAGCACCAGCCACCTCGCCCGAACCCTCGCCATGGCACCCGGCGCGGTGGGAGACCACCTCGCCGTCCTGCGAGGCGCGGGACTCCTCGTCCGCGCCCGGTCCGGACGGTCGGTGCTCTACCGGCGCACCCCGCTCGGCGAGGCCCTGGTCGCCGGTTCGGGCTGAGGACAGGCCCTCGTCCCCCGGCAGCCGCTCCCTGCGTGCCGACCGGCCATGGAGGGACGCGACGACGGCACGGCCCGGGTCACCAGGGGACGAAGAAGTCCTTGAGTGCCGTGAAGGAGGAGCAGCTCGTGATCAGCCTGTGCGACCGGGGAGCGTAGGTTCCCGCCAGGTTGCCCATGCTGTTCTCGGGGCTGCAGCCGGTACGTTGCGCCAGTCGGCGCCGGTCCGCGTCGGCGGGCTGGTAGTCGGCGCCCCGGAAGTAGGCCACGGCGCTTCGTTCGCCGCCGAGGTTGTTGAAGATCGACCGCACGGGGTGGGTGGAGGCCCAGGAGCAGACGTCCTCGCCGGCCTGCCAGTCGGGGTCGTCCCCGAACCAGACGCACAGGTCACCGGTGCCGTTGTGCCCGCCGAAGAAGCAGAGGGCGTCCTCGGGGCAGCGGTGGTAGCCGTAGAGGACCTTTCCGTCGGGCCCGGTGGGGAAGGCCTCGTCGCGGGGCAGGGCCGCGTACACGGGCGTGCCGTCGTGGCGCGTCACATGGCGATGGGCGCTGAAGGCTGTCGCCGTGGTGAGGAGGAGGGTGACGGCGAGCAGCGCCGCGGCGGCCGGGTGCCGCTGGACGAGGCTGGGGCGCAGGCGTGGCAGACGGACGGACCGGGCGGTGCCCGCGGCCTCCTCCACGTCGCGGAGCAGTGCCTTCGCGGTGCCCCGCCGGTTCTGGGCGCGGGCCAGACACCTTGTGATGATCTTCCGCCAGAGCGGCGGCAGTTCAGGGGCCAGCCTCAGTTCCTCCGCGCCCCGGGCGTAGCGTTCCGCGGCCTCGCCGCGCGCTTGGGGAGTCGTGCCGGGCAGCGGGTGGCAGCCGGTGAGCACCTGGTGCGCCAGGACGCCGAAGGCCCAGATGTCACTGGTCGGCCGGATCAGCGTTCCCCGTTCGGTGAGCTCGGGCCAGAGCAGTTCGGGCGGGGCGTAGTCGGGCGTGGCGAAGGCAGGGGCGTAGGCGTGCGTCCCCTCCATCTCGGCGGCCATGTTGAAGTCGGCCAGCCTGACCGATCCGTCGTCCATCAACAGCACGTTCGCCGGCTTCAGATCGCCGTGCACCCAACCCGCGTGATGGAGCTGGTGCAGCCCTTCGCAGATCTGGGCGAGGAGGGCGGGGCCCGCGGCCGGGACGGGGGTGCGTTCCAGGAGCGCGGCCAGGGACGTGTCGGCCCGTTCGAGCACGAGGACGGTCGCGCCGTCCAGTTCGGGACGGTCCGCGTCGTCGACGGTCAGCGCGTCGAACATGCGGATCAGCCGGGGGGTGCGGAGTCGCTTGAGGACGTCGAGCTCGCGATCGGCCAGTTCGCGCAGGTGGCGCAGTTGACGCGGCGTACGGGTGCCGGTGGGCAGGATCTTCAGCGCCACCTGTCGCGGAAGGTCGGCCGTGTCCGGCGCGTCCGGTGCGCCCCCCATGGTCCGGCGGGCCGCGTAGACGGTGGCGAAGGCTCCGGACGCCAGTCGTTCGCGCACCTGCCAGGGCCCGATGCGGTAGCCCTTGTCGACGGTCACCGGGTCCGCGCCGTCGGGGTGTCCGGTCATCGGGCCGACCTCGTGGGGGCCGCGGCGAGGACCACGAGATCGTCTTCACGGACCAGGTCGAACCGGAGCGCCAGCGACACCAGCGTTTCCTTCTTGCCGTTGGTTCTGCGCCCGGCTTCCGTCTCGTGCGGACCGGGCCGCAGCCGCAGCTTGACGGCGAGGTAGTCGATGTTCCAGTAGACGGCCGAACGGGTGACGCCCGGCCAGACGGGGCCCAGCCGTTCCACGAGCTGCTCGACCGCGGGCAGGGCGGCGTGAGGTTCGCCGCGCAGGCGGGGTTCGCAGAGGGCGACCAGTACCGCGAAGTAGCGCTTGGTGTGGTCGAGGGCGAAGGCCGGCGCGGTGGCGGCGCCGGACAGTCCGTCCCGGCCGGCGTTGCGGAAGGTGTGGCGTGGTGCCCACACGTCGAACGCGAGCAGGTCGCCGGCGGCGGGCAGCACGATGCGGGAGAACTCGAACGGCACCGGCGCCTCGACGCGACCGGGCGCGACCTTGATGTGTTCGCCCGCGCCCTCCGGGTTCTCCACCACGTACGTCTGGTCGTCGCTGAGGTTGCTCAGCAGCCAATAGGCCGGGAACGCCGTGATCTCACCGGCGACCCTGGGGACGCCCTCGTGGGCGATGACGAGGTCGCGGCCGTCCGGGTCGCCCGACCGTCCGAACCGCAGACGTTCGCCCGGCGCGAGCCGGACCTGTTCGTCCTGTGCTGTCCCTGGTGGTGGCACGACGACGATGCTGTACATGAGCCGGTCCCCCCTGCCCTGATGCCGCTCTCGCTTGATCGATCAGTCGAAGAGTAGTGACATCGCCGAGCGGGTTCGAACCGTTGTGCATGCGGCGTGGCCTCCGAAGGGCCTTGGGCGGGGGGCCGTTCGAGAACGGGCAGAGCTCCGGAACCGCCCGCCGGGCGGTTCCGGAGCTCTGCCCGGTGGTCCTGGGGATCACGCCCTGGCGCATCCGTTGCGCAGGTACGGCCAGCTCTTCGGACCGATCAGTCCGTCCACGACGAGACCCGCGCGGCACCTGGAGTTGGCGGCCTCCTGAGCTTCCCTCGCCGCGGCCCGGGACTTGCTGCCGAAGATCCCGTCGACGGTGCCCGGGTCGTGGCCGAAGTACTTGAGCAGGCACTGCGCTTCCTTGCCTGCTGCTGTCACCTGGGTCGACGACGGCTGAACGGTGTCGCCGGTGTAGTAGTTGCTGTAGTGCCGGCCGGCGTCGTCGACGCCGATGGGGCACGGGTACGTCGCCGCCTCGGCTTCACCGGTGGCGGTGACGGTGCCGCTCAGGGCGATGAGCGAGGCGATCGCGATTCCGACGGCCCGTCGTCGTGCGGTGGCGAGTCTCATGGGTGTCCCTTTCCGCTGGACGTCACGCATGGGTGAGGTAGACGTACTCGCCGGAGCCGCAGTAGTCGTAGAAACGCCAGAGGCCGGTCGAGTGGTTGTAGGAGAGGCTCATCTTCCTGCCGGCCCCGTAGGTCGCGCTCGCGCTGAAGCTGTACGTGTACTCGTTCGAGGTGGTTCCAGAGGAGACCAGCACCAGGCGGTTCCTGACGGCGGACCACGTCTTCGGGCCCACGATGCCGTCGTCGTCGACACCGAGCATCCTCTGGGCCCTCTTGGTCCAGTCACGGGTGTTCGGCCCGAAGGAGCCGTCCACGAAAGAGCAGTTCATGCCGTAGTAGGGCCCGTAGTAGTGGGCCATGACGATGGTCTGCCAGGCCCTGACGAGGTTCCCCTCGTTCACGGTGCAGCCCGAGCAGATCGTGTGGAAGTCGGCCCAGTTGCCCTTGGCCGCGTGCGCGCGCGCCGGCGGCGCCGTGGACAGCAGCGTGAACGCGAGTGCCAGTGCGGTGAGCACGGCGAGCACGGCTGAGCGTGATCTGGAAGGGGCGGACGATGTCATGGTGTGAGTCCTTCCGGCCCGGCGGAGCGATCAGTGCGCTGGTCACCCCGCCGGGCAGAGCGAATCGATGGAAAAGGGATGTTCCGGGTGGTGCATCGAGCAGGGCGGGCAGGGATGCCCCTGGGAGAGCCTCCGAAGGACCTCCCTCTCAGGAAGGGTCCGCGTCCCTGATGGTCAGGAGTTCAGTCCGTTCTCCAGCGCCCGTGCGAAGAGGGCCGCCCCCGCGGTCTTGGGGTGGAACGACTTCATCAGGGGCGTGCTGTCCGCCCGCGCCGCGCCTTCGCTGAGCACCTCCAGGCCCCAGATCGCCTGGTCGGTGTCACAGATGCGACGGCCCGTGAAATACGAGTCGGGGTCGATGAACTCCGCTCCGGCGTCCTGCGCGGCCTGGCGCATGCGGTCGGTGAGCCGGGGGGCGAGCGTGTTGTTCAGCCAGTCCTGCTCATCGCCGTGCAGGCCCAGCTGGATGGGGACGAAGATGCCCAGTGCCGGGTTCCACACCTCCACGGTTCCGCCGTCCATGCAGGTCTTGTCGCTCTGGGAGAGCAGGGCGGGGTAGCCCATGAGAACGACCCTGGCGTTCGGGGCGCGCTCCTTGATCTGCCGCAGGACCTCCGTGACGCGCGGTCCGACCGAGTCGTCGATCCAGGCCGGAACGTAGGTCTCCAGGTTCGAGGTCGGGACCGTGTCCCCGGCATCCGTTTCGATCGGCTTCCCGTTGTCCGGGTTGATCGAGTCGAGCTCTCCGTCCTTGCAGTGCCACGCCGATTCCGGATCGAAACCGTCTTCGAACCACTCCACGGGGGTACCGCCGGTGACGCACTTCGTGAACAGATCGGAGAACCGGGCGTCGTTGCCGCCGATGGACAAGGTGACCAGGTCGGTGTTCTGGTCGAGGTAGCCGAGGTCCACCTGGGGAAGCGAGGTGCCCTGCCAGAGGCCGCCCGTCTTCACGTGGTAGGTGCGGGCACCGGAGCAGGCGACGAAGGACAGCTCGACGGAGCCGTGGGCGTCGGTGATCTCGCCGACGCTCTGCGACCTGCCCGGGAGCTTCGCCTCCCGGACCCAGGCGTTCTTCGAGCGGTGGCAGGTGTTGCGCAGCTTGCCCGACCCCCACTCCTCCTCGTAGTCCGTCTCCGGGAGGTAGGTCAACCCACCGTCCACCGAGGCGCCCTCTCCGGAGGCGTAGGAGTCGCCCATGCCGACCACGTGGTACGGCTCGGCGCCGAGCGGCTGGAAGGCGACGGCGTCCCAGGCGATGGGGACGTTCTTCTCGGGGCCCTCGAAGGTCACGTTCGACAGGGACACCTGCGCGCGGGAGGTGAAGTTGAACGCGCCCAGGGAACGCCACTCGTTGCGCTTGACGGGCTGTGGTGCCACCCGTTGCGGCGAGCTGCTGTCCGTCCCGGAGACGGTGTACTTCGCCTGCTGGGAGCGGGCGGAGACGCTCGGCATGTGCACCAGGACCCGGTACCAGCCCCGCACGCTGTCCGGTGCGGTCCAGGTGCCGGTCACCGCCGTGGGCCAACTGTGCGACGGGGCCGTGTGGGAGAACCACATGTGGTTCAGATGGCCCCCGGACAGCTGGTGCACGTCCATCCGGGCGGAGTCGGTGCCGCCGGCGAAGGAGAAGGAGAACTGCCCGGCGGAGGAGGCGCTGCCCTGGCAGAAGCGTTCGGGTGTGGACGCGATCGGCTGTCCGGCGTCGAGGTTGTCGACGACGACCGTGCCGCTGGGCAGGCCGGCGGTGCAGCGGTTGGGGTGCGCGACGCCGTTCGGCTGCGGTGCGTAGCCCGGGTCGAACCGCAGCAGCTCATAGCCGCACTCACTCTTGGAGCAGTCCTTCCACCGCACGTCCTTCGTCCACCAGCAGCGGAAGTCGGAGCGGCGCAGACAGGGTGAGGTGGAGTCGTCGTGCTCGTCCGCCGACACGATCAGGGCCGGGTCGCAGGAGTTCGAGGCATCGCAGAAGGCGTCCACCGGCGGCTTCGCCCTGGACCGGTTCTCGCTGGTGGTCCACCACGCGGGGCGATAGCCGGCGACGTACTCGCCGGGCGCGTCCATGGCGGAGAGCGGGCGGGCGGCCCAGCCGATCACCTTCTCCTGGTACGGCCAGTCCTGCGGATGCGCGGCGTGCGAGTAGTCGTCGCTGTAGGCGGTGGAGCACGACATGGTGCCGCAGACCAGCTCCTGCTTCTCCAGGAACGGCAGCCGGTTCGCCTTGTACCAGGGCATCGCCGGGTTGTTGGTCCAGCCCAGCCCCCACTGGCCGGCGTTGTCGCCCGCGTCCGACTCCGGATGGAAGCCGCTGTTGTACGCCCACAGCGCCATGGTCCAGTTCTCGATGTTCAGCGGGTCACCGTCGTTGACCTGCATCCCGGCGGCGTAGACCTGGTTCCACTTCTCGGCGAGGATGTTGACGCCGAAGGCGATGTTCGCGGCGTAGTCGAGCGCGATCGCCTTCTGCGCCAGCGGAGCCTTGGCCGTCTCGCCCGGCTTCTCCTTCCCGGCGAGCCGCATGCCGTCGGTGACCTGGGTGACGCCGTAACCGCAGTCGGCCTTCGTCCAGTCGATGAACCAGACGTGCTCGGTCGCACCGCTCGGGTCGTACTCGACGCCGTAGTAGTTGCCGATCAGCGGGTTGCCCATCATGCCCGGTGCGGCGAACCGGCTGGCCTGCCACATGTTCGACTCCTGCGCGGTGATCCCGAGCATGATCTGCGAGGGGATGCGCCGGTTGGCGAACGGCGAGCGGATCGCGGTGAGCCCGCCGGCGAGGGCCTGTGGGCTGTACGCGGGCAGACCGGTGTTGTTCCAGTCGGCCGGGCGCGAGGCGCCCTGGTCGAGCGTGCCGGTGATGGCCTGGTCGACCGCCCACTCCACCTGCCGGGGCCGGGGCTGCATCGCCTGGAGTTCCGGATTCCCGCGCTCGACCGCGCAGGTGCGGACCGACTCGGGTTCGCCGATCGACAGGGTCTGGGCAGCCGTCGTCGACGACGATGCCGTCGCCGAGGCCGTTCTGGCTTGCGGCTGAGACAGGACGGGCGACGGGGCCGAAGCGCCCTGCGGCTTTGCCTGCGCCTCCTCCTCCGTTTCCGGCGTCACCTCGAACACCGTCTTCTCGCCCGTGACGAGGTGGGTCATGTCGATCCGGGCGGGGCGGGAGCCGAGCTCCTCCGGGGACTTGCCGCGCGGGTCCACGGCATCGGCCCACACCGCGTTCACCGCGGCGTGCCCATGGGTGGAGACGCGGGCGTCCTTGTCGATACCGCCGGGGTTCTTCAGCGCGGCCGGGAGCTCGGCCTTGCTCTCCGCGCGGCCGGTGACGACGACGGTGCCGGTCGCGGTGCGGGAGAGGTCGAGGGCGGTCAGATCGCCCTCGACCAGCGTCGGCGCCGCGCTCCCGGCCCGGGACCTTCCGCTGATCCGGTCCGCGGTGACCCGCTTCACCTGGCCCTTCGCTGTCTGCTTGCCGGCGGCCCGGGTGCGGTCGAGGAAGGTCACGCCGCCGTCGGAGTCGGCGGTGAGCTGGAAGGGGGTCTGACCGGTGACGGCCACCGTCCGCCGCTGCCCCCTTTGGTCGATCTTCACGAGCCGGTTGCCGTCGGCCGCGACCCACCCGTCGTCGACCGGCACGGCGGACGTCACCTGTCCCGCGAGGGTGAGCGGCTTGCCCACCTTGCCGGTGCGGACGTCGACCGGGATGAGTCGGGTCTCGTTCTTCTTCGACGTCGTCTCGTCGGAGAACTGCGACAGCACCGCCCGGCCGTCGGCTCCGCAGCCGGGAGAGAAGTACGCCAGGGACGCGGTGTGGCCGAGTTTGGTGACCTTGCCGGTGGTCAGGTCGACGGTGGCGGCGAAGGCACCCCGGGCCATCAGCCGCGGCTCGTTGGTGAACGTGCGCGGCGCGTAGGTGACCACGGCGTGCCCGGCGTCGGCCAGACAGGCGTTGCCGATCCACATGTCCGTCTCGATGCCGGGTTCGGACAGGGAGGCGGCGGTCCGCCAGGCGTACCCGCTCTTCTCGTCCGCCACGAGGAGGTGGAATCCGGCGGCGTCGGACGAGGTGTCCCAGGCCAGGTCGGGCGACGTGGTGTAGTCGTCACCGAGGACGGAGCTCCGCTGGGACGCGGGTATGCGGTCCGGCCCCGCCTTCTCGCCGGTGCTCCGCGCCGGGCCCGCTTCACCGGAGGCGGCGGCCTTCGGTGGCTTCGGGCTCGGCGGCGGCGCCGCTGCGGCGTGTTCGATGAGCGGTCCGGCCGCGAGCAGACTCGCGGCGACCAGGACGGCCCCTCTCGCCCGTCTTGTCAACCAGTGTCTCACCGTCAATCCCCTTTCCATCGGCTTGGCTTCGAGAGCGAGTGGTCCCTGGGGGACAGCCGTGAGCCGTCCCCCAGGGACCAGTGATCGGCGATCGGCGATCGGTCAGGCGAAGCCGCGCTTCGACTCGCCGAAGGAGGACGAGTCCGCTTCGTCGCTGAACCACAACTCGATGTAATTTCCCTCGGGGATGTCGAGGTCGAGGACCCGGTAGTCGACCTCGTCGGAGGTACCAGGAGGCGCGTACGTGCCGACGAGCTCGACCCCCTTGGAGGCGGGCGTGCGCTGGACCCAGACGTCGACGTAGAAGGTGTCCCCGTCATTGGCCGTGTCGTAGATCCACAGCTTCTCGCCGTACGGGTGGAACTCGACCTTCCCGACGAGCTTTCCGTCGTGGTAGACGAGGCTGCGCAGCCCGGCGCCGCCGACGTCCTTCTGGAAGTACGTGCCGTCCACGTCGTCGTGGTGCGTGCAGGGGCAGTTGTCGGTGTACTGCAGGAGGTTGTACACCTCCGGATCGGGGCTGTAGGCCTGGGCCGTGCCGGTCGACGCGATCAGAGCCAGCCCGGCCCCGGCGGCCAGGGCCGAGAAGAGTCCGCGGAGTTTCATGACGGCACCCTCGCTCGGCGGAGGAGACGAGGGAACCTCGAACATTGCAGGTAGCGGTGGGCCGCCCCCGGCACGAAGGTGGTGCCCCTGACCGAGGAACCGTGTTCGACGGCAGTGCGCCGGCGACACCCTGGGCATCAAGGGCTCGTCCATGACGTCACGACCCGCACGAAAGGAAACACCCCTCGCCATGCGCAAGCGCAGCATCATCGGCACCGTTCTGGCCGCCGCCACCCTCGCCCTCGGCCTCACGTCCTCCGCCCAGGCCGGCAGCAGCACGGTATGGGGCTGCAAGCCGGGGAACGTGTGCGTGTACTACTACACGTCCATCCCCAGCGCGGAAACCCCCCGCTACCAGACCGGCTCCGGCTTCGACCAGACCATGCGGATCCAGCGGCTCCTCAACAACGGCCGCACCCACCACATCACCTACAGCGGCTCCTACTCCGGCGGCCACAGCTTCCGGGGATGCCTGCCCTACAACACCGCCAGCGGGTCCCCCACCTCCGCGTCGTACGTCAACCTGACCGGCTACCTCGGCCAGGACGTGTGGATCAACGAAGCCTGGTTCGGATCCGGCAGCTGCGGCCTGCCCAAGCTGCAGATCCACCGCGTGGCGCAGGACACCAACCCCTATTGGGTCACCCTCGTCAAGTAGGTCACGCCGGCAAGGCGATAAGGAGTCGTGCGAAGCCCCAGGTCAGCGACCTGGGGCTTCGTCGTTGTCTGCCTCGTACGGTGCCGTCCTCCGGTGGTGCGTCAGCTCTGTGCGGTGTCGTCGTCGTCCGTCTGCCCGGCGCCCTCAACCGCGTGCGTCTTCTCGCGCATCTTGCGCACCAGCTCCGCCTTCCGGTCGGCAGCACCCTGGCGGTCAAGGTTGCGGTGCGGACCGTTGTTCTGCCGTTCGGCGCGGGACAGCTTCTTGCGCTGACCGCCGCCCTGACCCACGGGGTTGTCGATGTTCTTGCTGTCGGGCATGGGTTCTCCCTGGGTTGGTGTGAGGTGATCTACGGATTCGTCGGTGGGGACGGGGGCGGCGACACGGAGGGGCGTCAGCAGGGGCCCGTCACGCCTTCACTCGTGGATCGGCGTCTGGACGAACATGACCAAGACGTTACCCCGATTGATCGTCGTAGCGCTCCTGATCGAAGCCCCAGGTCATGTACCTGGGGCTTCGCCCTCGGTCGACGTGTGACCCCGGAGGCCGGCCGCCGCGATGCTGTCCTCCAGATGAGCGACCGAGGAGGTGCCGGGGATCGGGAGGCCGGGGTGGCTCCGTGCCGGGCGGCGATCCGGGCGAGTGGTCCCGTCGGCTCGGGGCGGTCCAAGGATTCCAGAGAGGAAGAAGGGGACGAACGTGATGCCCTGCCGAGTACCCGAGGGAAGTGGCTCGAAACGAGCGTCCCGATGGTCGCCGAGAAGCGGGTGATCGCAGAACGGCACCACACCACCATGCTGCGCGCGATGTGCCCCGTGATCGCCGGCATCGGATTCAGGGAGGGAGGCCACCAGAGACTGCATGCGCGCCCGTCGGCCGGTTCCCCGTAGGCTCCGTCGTGCCGTGCAGAGCCGAAGGGCGCAGACTCCTGTATGAGGGCCGGCACATCCTCGTCCCGGCCTTGGCGAAAGCGAGCCGTCGTGCTCGATGTCCCGTTCTGGCTGTGGGGGGCGTTCGCCGCGACGGTGGTGGTGTCGCTCGCGGTGGACTTGTTCGCGCACCGAACCGCGCACGTCATCGGCTTCAGGGAAGCCGCCGCCTGGAGCGCGCTGTGGGTGAGCCTCGCCCTCGTCTTCGGCGGCGTCGTCTTCCTCGTCCTGGGGACGACGGCCGGGACCGAGTACACGACGGCCTGGCTGCTGGAGAAGAGCCTGTCGGTCGACAACCTCTTCGTCTTCGCCGTGATCTTCGCCTACTTCAAGGTGCCCCGCGCCTACCAGCACCGCGTGCTGTTCTTCGGCGTCATCGGCGCCCTCGTCTTCCGCGGGATCTTCCTCTCCCTCGGCGTGGCTGTGGTCAGCCGCTTCACGGCGGTGCTGTTCGTCTTCGCGGCCGTGCTGTTCTACAGCACCTACAAGCTCCTCAAGGACGAGGAGGAGAGCTTCGACCCCGGCCAGAGCCTCGCCGTACGGATGCTCCGCAAGATCGTCCCGGTCCGGAACGAGTACGCGGGGACGAGGTTCTTCGTCAAGGAAGCCGGCAAGCGCGTGGCCACCCCGCTGCTCGCGGTGGTCGCGGCGATCGAGGCGGCCGACCTGATCTTCGCCGTGGACAGCGTCCCCGCCGTCCTCGCCGTCAGCGACGACGCGTTCATCGTCTACACCAGCAACGCCTTCGCCATCCTGGGCCTGCGCGCCCTCTACTTCATGCTCGCCGGCCTCCTCGACCGCTTCCACTATCTCAACGTGGGCTTGGCGATCATCCTGTCCTTCATCGGCGTCAAGCTCATCCTCCAGGCGTCGCACAAGATGATCAGTACCGGCATCCCGGAAATCCCCTCACCGGTGAGCCTCGCCGTGATCGTGGTCGTCCTGGCCGGATCGATCTTCCTCAGTGTCAGGAGACCCGTCGAGCCGCCTGCCGCCACGCCCCCAGCTCCCGAAGCGGGCTCGACTCCGCGAGCGGAAGCCGAGTCCGGCCGCGCCGCCTCACCGGAGAACGGCGCACCAGAGGTCGATCCTCCCGACGTCGACAGATAGCGCCCGCGCCCACTTCCCCACTCCGTATTGCGCGCATATCGTAAAAATATGGTCAAAAAAGAGCGTGACCGTGACTCGTACACGTGCCCGGCCTGCGGTCGTCCCGTCACCGCCGAGATCACACGCCACAAGACTCTCGGCGTGTTCGTCCCTGTGTGGGGTGCGGGCCCTTGTCACCACCCCGACTGCGCCGCGTACGTACCCAAGCCGCACCACGCACCGGGGCCCCGCCACTCGAAGGCCTGAGGCCGCCCTTCGACGCTGCCCGCCGCGCGCGCCGAGGCGAGCCGGCCTGCCCGGACGGCGAGCGGCGCCGGGCGCAGGGCGTGGCTGCCCCGAACCCGCACTGCGGCGTACCGCGTCCGCGGGGGGTGTGATCGACCGCGAGGAACCGCCGGACCGCCCATGCGATCGATGAGCGCCGCGATCCGAGAGGTGAGGTGTCCGGACGGGCAACGGCAAGTTCCGATCTGCGTGACCTTCGCTGTCACAAGGTCGATACTGACCACAGGGGGGCCGGTCGAACCGCCGGCGTCCCCGAGGATCCACGCCTGACGCACCGTCACCAAAGTCGGCATCCACTCGGCGTCGACACCGACAGAAGCCGTCCCGGACCGCTGCGGACCGCCAAGGTCGCCTTCCACACACATAGCTGATGACCTGCAGAAACGCTGGTCGGACACTGATCTGCCAGCCACGCGAGGAGACCTCTTGAAAATGCTGATCAATGTGCCGGAGAGTGTCGTGGCCGACGGGTTGCGGGGGCTTGCCGCGGCTCATCCGGAGCTGACCGTGGACGTCGAACAGCGGGTGGTGGTGCGGAGGGACGCGCCGGTGGCGGGGAAGGTGGCGCTGGTCTCGGGGGGCGGGTCGGGGCACGAGCCGTTGCACGCGGGGTTCGTGGGGCCGGGGATGCTGGACGGGGCCTGTCCCGGGGAAGTGTTCACGTCGCCTGTTCCGATGCAGATGGTGCGGGCGGCGGCGGCCGTGGACAGTGGGGCCGGGGTGCTGTTCGTGGTGAAGAACTACACCGGGGACGTGCTCAACTTCGAGATGGCCGCCGAACTCGCCGAGGACGAGGGCATCCAGGTGGCCAAGGTGCTCGTGGACGACGACGTGGCCGTGACGGACAGTCTGTACACGGCGGGGCGGCGCGGGACCGGGGCCACGCTGTTCGTGGAGAAGATCGCGGGGGCGGCGGCCGAGGAGGGCGCGCCGCTGGAGCGGGTGGAGGCGCTGGCGCGGCGGGTGGTCGCGCGGTCGCGGTCGTTCGGGGTGGCGCTGAGCGCGTGCAGCACGCCCGCGAAGGGCGGTCCGACCTTCGATCTTCCGCCGGGAGAACTGGAGTTGGGGGTCGGGATCCACGGCGAGCCCGGGCGGGAGCGGCGCGGGATGATGACCGCCGGGGAGATCGCCGAGGTCGCCGTCGACGCCGTCCTGGACGACCTGCGGCCCTCGGACCCCGTCCTGCTGCTGGTGAACGGCATGGGCGGGACTCCGCTCCTGGAGCTGTACGGGTTCAACGCGGAGGTGCGGCGCGTGCTGGACGCCCGGCGGGTGCCCGTGGCGCGCACGCTGGTCGGGAACTACGTGACCTCGCTCGACATGGCGGGCTGCTCGGTGACCCTGTGCGCCGCCGACGAGGAACTGCTGCGCTTGTGGGACGCGCCGGTGGCCACGCCCGCACTGCGCTGGGGACGGTGAGCGGGCGATGAGCACGGAGACGTACGGCGCCGCGTTCGCGGTGCGGTGGATGGAGGACGTCGCGGCGGCCGTCGACCGGGAGGCCGGGCGGCTCACCGACCTGGACGCGGCGATCGGCGACGCGGACCACGGGGCCAATCTGAAGCGCGGGTTCGCCGCCGTGGCCGAGGCGCTGGCGAAGGAGCCGCCCGCGACACCGGGCGCGGTCCTCGTCACCGCCGGCGGGCTGCTGATCGCGACCGTGGGCGGGGCCTCCGGGCCGCTGTACGGGACGCTGCTGCGGCGCGCCGGGAAGGCGCTCGGCGAGGCCGGGGAGGTCTCGCGGGCGGAGCTGGCGGACGCGCTGGCCGCCGGAGTCGCGGCGGTCGGGCAGCTCGGCGGCGCGGTCCCCGGGGACAAGACGATGCTGGACGCGCTGACACCGGCGGTGGAGGCGCTGCGCGAGTCGTTCGCCGCCGCGCGCTCGGCGGCGGAGGCGGGCGCGCTCGCGACCGTGCCGCTGCGGGCCCGCAAGGGCCGGGCCAGCTATCTCGGCGAGCGGTCGGTCGGGCACCAGGACCCGGGGGCGACGTCCTCGGCGCTGCTGTTCGCCGCTCTGGAGGAGGTGGCGGCCCGATGAGCGGGGAGCGGGTCGGGATCGTGCTGGTCTCGCACAGCGCGGCCGTCGCCGCCGCCGTCGCGGAGCTGGCCCGCGGGCTCGCGGGCGGCGGCGACCTCGCTCCGGTCGCGCCGGCCGGCGGCACCCCCGACGGCGGTCTCGGTACGAGCTCCGAGCTGATCGCCGCGGCGGCGAAGTCCGTCGACGCGGGCGCCGGGGTGGCCCTCCTGGTGGACCTGGGCAGCGCGGTCCTCACGGTGAAGGCCCTCCTCGCGGAGGGCGACGAACTCCCGGCGGGGGCCCGGCTCGTGGACGCCCCGTTCGTCGAGGGCGCGGTGGCCGCGCTGGTGACGGCGAGCGCCGGCGGCGACCTCGACGCGGTCGCGGCCGCGGCCTCGGAGGCGTACGACTACCGCAAGGTCTGACCCGCCCGCCGCCGCCGACCGCCCGCCGCCGTCACACTCCCGCCGTCGCGGGTGCGTGACGGCGGGAGCGGCCCGGCGGGAGGCCGTGCCGGCGGGAGAAGGCGCGGGAGAAGGCGAACTCGGAGGCGTAGCCGACGGATCGGGGGCGCGTACGCCACCGACTGGGGCGGGGAGTCGGCCGTCCACTCGGAGCCGATCCCGGCGTACGACGGCGCCCGCGAGGCGCTCGGCGCGTTCGTCGCGACGCTGGACCTGGGCGACCCGGCCGCCGCCGGGCGGGCGTTGCCGGAGGTCGTCGACGCGGACGAGCCGCCGCTGCGCGTCTTCCTCGGCACCCAGGGCAACGAGATGCCGCCCCGGGTCCACGCCGACCGGCTGGAGACCTGGGCGCAGTGGCAGGAGCTGTCGGTGCGGGCGCAGGGCTGAGCACGGAGGCGCTGGGCGCCGGCGCCATGGTCAGGCGTTTCAGAGCGCAAGTGACCGACCCCGCATTGTGATGAAGCAGGTCAACACACTAATGTCACAGGGCCTTGGTGTTCGGGAAACCGGTGCAGTACCGGTGCGGCCCTCGCCACTGTGATCGGGAGGTCCGGCTCCGTCCCTTCGGGGAAGCCACTGCTCCGCCGCGGGAGACCGTCGCGGGGTGGGAAGGCGGAGTCGGGCGGCACTACCGTCAGCCAGGAGACCGGCCAGGGCGCGTTGTCCATCCACGAGGTGCTGGAGAGGGTCTCCCGATCATGCATATCGCCGAGGGGTATCTGCCCCCCGTCCACGCGGCCGCCTGGGGCGTCGCGTCGGCTCCGTTCGTCGTCCACGGCGTCCGCGCGCTCACCCGCGAGGTGCGCGCCAACCCCGAGTCCACCCTGCTGCTCGGCGCCTCCGGCGCCTTCACTTTCGTCCTGTCCGCGCTCAAACTGCCCTCGGTGACCGGCAGTTGCTCCCACCCTACGGGTACGGGGCTGGGCGCCATCCTGTTCCGGCCACCGATCATGGCGGTGCTCGGAACGATCACCCTGCTGTTCCAGGCCCTGCTGCTCGCCCACGGCGGGCTGACCACGCTGGGCGCGAACGTCTTCTCGATGGCGATCGTCGGACCGTGGGCCGGCTACGGCACGTATCTGCTGGTCCGGCGGTCCGGGGCGCCGCTGATGGTGGCGGTGTTCTTCGGCGCGTTCGTCGCCGACCTCTCCACCTACTGCGTGACCAGCGTCCAGCTGGCCCTCGCCTTCCCCGACCCGGGCAGCGGCGTGGCGGGCTCGCTCGCCAAGTTCGGCGGGATCTTCGCGGTGACGCAGATTCCGCTCGCGGTGAGCGAGGGGCTGCTGACCGTCCTGGTCATGCGGCTGCTCACCCAGTCCAGCAAGGGCGATCTGCTGCGGCTCGGCGTGCTCGGCGCGCCGAAGACGGCGGAGCGGCGCGAGGAGGCGACGGCGTGATGAGCAAGAACGCGAAGATCAACGGTCTGCTGCTCCTGCTGGTGGCGGCGCTGGCCGTGCTTCCCCTGGCGCTGGGGCTCGGCGACCACAAGGAGGAGCCGTTCACCGGCGCCGACGGCGAGGCGGAGGCGGCGATCACGGAGATCGAGCCGGACTACGAGCCGTGGTTCTCGCCGCTGTACGAGCCGCCGTCCGGCGAGATCGAGTCGGCGCTGTTCTCGCTGCAGGCGGCGCTCGGCGCCGGTGTCCTCGCGTACTACTTCGGGCTGCGGCGCGGGCGGCGGCAGGGCGAGGAGCGGGCGGCGGCCCGTGCCGGGGGCGGCGCGTCCGCACCGCACGCGGACAAGGACGCGTAGCCGCCGATGCTGCCGATCGACGCGGCGGCGCACAGCAGTCGCTGGCGCCGCCGCCATCCGGCGGAGAAGGCCCTGCTCGGTTTCGGTCTGACGCTGTGCGCGGTGTGCCTGCCGCCGTGGCCGGGGGCGCTCCTGGTCGCCGCGGCGACCCTCGCCGTGCTGCTCGGTCCGGCCGGTGTGCCGGGCCGGCAGCTGTGGCGGGCCTTCCGGATCCCGCTGGGCTTCTGCGTCACGGGAGCCGTTCCGCTGCTGTTCTCGGTGGGCGGGTCCGGTGGTCTCGTCGCCTGGGCACCGGACGGTCCGGTGCACGCCGGCGAGCTGTTGCTGCGGACGGCGTCGGCCTCGCTGGGCGTGCTGCTGTTCGCCTTCACCACGCCGGTGTCGGACGTGCTGCCGCGGCTCGTTCGGGCCGGGGTGCCGGCGCCGGTGGTGGACGTGGCCCTGGTGATGTACCGGATCGTGTTCCTGCTGCTCGACGCGCAGAGCAAGGTGCGGCAGGCGCAGGCGGCGCGGCTCGGGGCGACGACCCGGGCCGCGGTGTGGCGCTCGATGGCGGGGCTGGGCGCGACCTCGTTCGTGCGGGCCTTCGACCGGGCGCAGCGGCTCCAGACCGGACTCGCCGGGCGCGGTTACGACGGCACCCTGCGGGTCCTGCTGCCCGAGGCGCCCGTCTCCCGTCCGTTCCTCGCGGCGACGGGCGTCCTCCTCGCGGGGCTCGTCGCCCTCACCCTCGTACTGGAAAGGCTTCTGCCATGACGACCCCCACCCCGGTCGTGGAGTTGGTCGGCGCGGGTTTCGCGTACGAGGACGGCCCCGCCGTCCTCACGGATGTCGGGTTCGCCGTGCACGAGGGGCGGGCGGTCGCGCTGCTCGGGCGCAACGGCGGCGGGAAGACGACGCTGCTGCGGCTGCTGAGCGGCGGACTGCGGTGCGGGAGCGGGGCGCTGCTCCTGGACGGCGCGGAGGTGGCGTACGACCGGAAGGGACTGACCCGGCTGCGGACCTCCGTGCAGCTGGTGGTGCAGGACCCGGACGACCAGCTGTTCGCCGCCTCGGTGGCGCAGGACGTGTCCTTCGGGCCGATGAACCTGGGCCTGCCGGAGGACGAGGTGCGGCTCCGGGTGGCGGAGGCGCTGGAGGCTCTGGACATCACGGCGCTCGCCGACCGGCCGACGCACCTGCTGTCCTACGGACAGCGGAAGCGGGCGGCGATCGCGGGCGCCGTGGCGATGCGCCCCCGGGTCCTGATCATGGACGAGCCGACGGCCGGTCTCGATCCGCACGGTCAGGAGCGGCTCCTGGAGACCCTGGAGCGGCTGCGGGCGGCGGGCACGACGGTGGTCATGGCCACGCACGACGTGGACCTGGCGCTGCGCTGGGCCGACGAGGCCGCGGTCCTCTCCCCCGCCGGGCTGCGCACCGGCCCGGCGGCCGAGCTCCTCGCCGAGGACGCTCTCCTCGACGCGGCGCGGCTGCGCCGCCCGTGGGCGGTGTCGGTCGCCCGGCTGCTGCGGGCCCAGGGGCTGCTGCGGGAGGGCGTCCCCGTTCCCCGGACGGCGGAGGAGCTGGACGCGCTGCTGGACCGGGTGGGCTGAGCGTCGGCGGGGCCGGGGCCACCGGTGGCGCGGGCACGGCGGACGCGGATCCGGAGGGGGACGGTGCGCCGGCGCCCGTGTCAGACGGCGCCCGTAGTCTTCGGCCATGCAGACGCGACTGATGATCTACGACGGCCCCGCGGCGGCCGACTCCGACGTACCGCGGACCGGGGGCGTGCCGCTGGCTCCGGCGGGCTTCGACTGGCCGGTGTGCGGTTCCTGTTGCGGAGATCCGCTGCAGTTCTTCGCCCATCTTCCGGTCGAGGACGGCGTCCTGTCGGTGTTCGTGTGCCAGAACGACCCCGGCGCGTGCGAGTTCTGGGCCGCGGACGGGGGCGCGAACAGGGTCCATGTGTTCCCCCGGGAGGGGCTGCGACCGGTCGCCGTGCCGGCCACGGGGCTGACGCTGCTGCCCACCGCCTCGGCCATCCGCACCCAGGTCGTCACCATCGACCCCGAGGAGCTCGAGGAGGACGACGAGGGGACGCCGGACGCGTACGACCTGGCCCGGTCGGGGTGGTCGCGGGAACCCGGCGAGCGGTTCGGGAAGCAGCGCGAGGTGCTCGGCTCGCTGGGCGGCGCCCCCTCCTACCTGGAGGAGGACCGGGTGCCGGCGTGCCCCTCCTGCGCCGGCGCGATGGAGTTCGCGGCGCACCTGGAGGAGGGGATCGACGCGCGGACCGCGATGAACCTCGGCGGGCAGCTGGGGTACGTCTTCGTCTGCCTCCCCTGCCGCGAAGGCGCCTTCCTCACCGACTGAGCACACGCCGGCGTCTTCCGGACCCGTTCTACCGAGTAGTAACCATCACACCCCGATCCTTCTGCAACTAGTTGCATAACAGAGGGCGGGTCGCCTACAACAGGATCCGACGATCCCTGCGCGAGGAGGCGCCCCGTGACCGCGACGACCCCGTACCCGCATCTGCTCAGCCCGCTCGACCTCGGCTTCACCACCCTGCCCAACCGGGTGATCATGGGGTCGATGCACGTCGGCCTGGAGGAGACCGAGCACGGCTTCGAGCGGATGGCCGCCTTCTACGCCGAGCGGGCTCGGGGCGGCGCCGGTCTCATCGTCACCGGCGGCATCGCGCCCAACGAGGCCGGCCGGCCGTGGGACGGCGGCGCCAAGCTCACCACCGGCGAGGAGGCGGCCGAGCACCGGCTGATCACCGACGCCGTGCACGCCGAGGGAGGCAGGATCGCGATGCAGATCCTGCACTTCGGCCGGTACGCCTACCACCCCGGCCTCGTCGCGCCGAGCGCGATCCAGGCGCCCATCAGCCCCTTCGTGCCGAACGAGCTGACCGACGCCGAGGTCGAGCAGACCGTCGAGGACTACGCCCGCTGCGCCGAGCTCGCCCGGGAGGCCGGTTACGACGGCGTCGAGGTCATGGGCTCCGAGGGCTACCTCATCAACGAGTTCATCGCCGCCGCCACCAACCACCGCACCGACCGCTGGGGCGGCTCCTACGAGAACCGCGTCCGCTTCCCGCTGGAGATCGTCCGCCGGATCCGCGAGCGGGTCGGCACCGACTTCATCATCGTCTACCGGCTCTCCATGCTGGACCTCGTCCCCGGCGGCTCCACCCTGGAGGAGGTCGTCCGGCTCGCCCGGGAGATCGAGGCGGCCGGCGCCACCATCATCAACACCGGCATCGGCTGGCACGAGGCCCGCATCCCCACCATCGCCACCTCCGTGCCGCGCGGCGCCTACACCTGGGTGACGAAGAAGCTGATGGGCTCGGTCTCCGTGCCGCTCGTCACCTCCAACCGCATCAACACCCCCGAGGTCGCCGAGGAGATCCTCGCCGACGGCCGCGCCGACCTCGTCTCGCTCGCCCGCCCCTTCCTCGCCGACCCCGCCTTCGTGAACAAGGCCGCCGCCGGCCGGGCCGAGACCATCAACACCTGCATCGGCTGCAACCAGGCCTGCCTGGACCACACCTTCAACCTCAAGATCACCTCCTGCCTGGTCAACCCGCGCGCCTGCCACGAGACCGAGCTGGTCCTCTCCCCCACCCGCCTCGCCAAGCGGATCGCCGTCGTCGGCGCCGGCCCGGCCGGCCTCTCCTGCGCCGTCTCGGCGGCCGAGCGCGGCCACACCGTCACCCTCTTCGACGCGGCGGACGAGATCGGCGGCCAGCTGAACGTCGCCAAGCGGGTCCCCGGCAAGGAGGAGTTCGACGAGACCCTCCGCTACTTCCGCGTCCAGCTCGCCGAGCACTCCATCGACGTCCGCCTCGGCACGCACGTCTCCGCCGCCGACCTCGACGGCTACGACGAGGTCGTCGTCGCCACCGGCGTCACCCCCCGCGACCCCGGCATCGAGGGCCAGGACCACCCCAGCGTCCTCAGCTACCTCGACGTGCTCCGCGACGGCGCGCCGGTCGGCGAGCGGGTCGCCGTCATCGGCGCCGGCGGCATCGGCTTCGACGTCGCCGAGTACCTCACCGACGGCGGCGAGGGCGCCAGCCAGGACGCCGAGACGTACTTCCGCCAGTGGGGCGTCGACACCTCGTACGAGAACCGGGGCGGCCTGCGCAAGCCCGAGCGGAACGCGCCGCCGCGCCAGGTCCACCTGCTCCAGCGCAAGACCACCAAGGTCGGCGCCGGACTCGGCAAGACCACCGGCTGGATCCACCGCACCGAGCTGAAGCACCGCGGCGTCGCCATGGTCGCCGGCGTCACCTACGACCGGATCGACGACGAGGGCCTGCACCTCACCGTCGAGGGCGAGTCCCAGGTCCTGCCGGTCGACACGATCGTCCTCTGCTCCGGCCAGGAGCCGCGCCGGGGCCTGTACGAGGAGCTGGTCGCCGCCGGCCGGACGGCGCACCTCATCGGCGGTGCCGACGTCGCCGCCGAACTGGACGCCAAGCGGGCGATCGACCAGGGCACCCGGCTCGCGGCCACCCTGTGACCCGCTGACCCGTCCGAGCGGCGCGCGACCCGAACCTAGGATGCCCGCATGTCCCTCCCGCACGCGATCCTCACCGCGCTGCTCGAGAAGCCGTCCTCCGGTCTCGAACTGACGCGCCGCTTCGACAAGTCGATCGGCTACTTCTGGTCGGCGACGCACCAGCAGATCTACCGGGAGCTGGGGCGCCTGGAGGAGGCGGGGCAGATCCGCGCCCTGCCCTCCCCCGTGCCGGTGCGCGGGCAGCGCAAGGAGTACGAAGTGCTGCCCGCGGGGCGGGAGTTCCTGCGGGAGTGGGTGGGCGCGGCCGAGGACCCGAAGCCGCTGCGGTCCGCGCTGCTGCTGCGGATGCGGGCCGCCGCCGTGGTCGGCTCGGCCGGGCTGCGGGCCGAACTGGAGCGGCACCTCGCGCTCCACCGGGCCCAGCTCGACGAGTACTTCGGCATCGAGGAGCGCGACTTCCCGGCCGAGCGGCGCAGCGACGAGCCCGGCCGGCTGCGCCATCTCGTGCTGCGCGGCGGGATCGACCTGGAACGGTTCTGGGTGGAGTGGCTGACGGCCGCGCTGACGGAACTGGGGCCGGAGGACCGCGCCGAGCCCGCGGAGCCGGGGCCCGGGGACTGATCCGCGCCCGGCCCGGGCCGGCGGATGCCGGCCCCGCGCGCCCGTGCCGCGCCCTTCCGCCCCCGGCGCGCGCCGGTGCGCGGTCCCGCCGCCGTGGATACTGGTCGGTATCGGTTCATGGTCCACAGAGGGAAAGGGCGGGTATGGCCGACGACTTGGGGCGCCGCGGGACACGTCACGCGGTGGTCATCGGGGGAAGTCTCGCCGGACTGCTGGCGGCGCGGGTGCTCGCGGAACACGCGGAGCGGGTCACGGTCGTCGAGCGCGACCGGCTGCCCGAGGGGCCGGACGCCCGGCCCGGGGTGCCGCAGGGCCGGCACCTGCACGTGCTCATCGAGGGCGGCCAGCGGGCGCTCGACGAACTGCTGCCCGGCTTCATGGACGAGCTGCGGGAGCTGGGCGCGCCGAAGGTCGCGATGCCGACGGACATGGTCCAGTGGCAGGCGGGCCAGTGGTTCACCCGCTCCCCCGCCTCCGCGCACTTCTACAGCGGTCCGCGGCCCCAGCTGGAGTGGCTGGTGCGGCAGCGGGTGCTCGCCGACCCGCGCGTCGAACTCGTCGAGGGCACCGAGACGGTGGGCCTGACGGGCACCTCCGCCCGGGTGACGGGGGTACGGCTCCGGGAGCGGGGCGCCGGGAAGGAGACGCGTACGCTCGCGGCCGACCTCGTCGTGGACGCCTCCGGGCGGTCGACGAAGGCGGCGGACTGGCTGGCCGGGATCGGCGCGGAGGCCCCGCACGAGGAGACCCTCGACACCGGACTCGCGTACGCCTCCCGGATCTACAAGGCGACGGACGCGGTGCCCGCCACCGACGCGCAGGGCTACTACATCGTGCCGGGCCCGCGGCAGACGTACGGCGGGGTGATCGTGCCGCTGGGCGACGGCCACCACATGGTCACCTTCTCGGGGCTGCGCGGGGAGGCGCCGCCCACCGAGGAGGAGGCGTTCGAGGCGTACGCGAAGCGGCTGCCGCACCCGGTGCTCAGCGACTGGGTGGCCGCGGCGGAGCCGGTGACGCCGGTCCACGGCTTCCGGCAGACGGCCAACATCCGCCGCAGGTACGACCGTCCGGGCCGCCGCCCGGCCGGTTTCCTCGCCACCGGCGACGCGCTGTGCGCGTTCAACCCGATCTACGGGCAGGGCATGACGACGGCGGCGCTGGCCGCGGTGGCGCTGCGCCGGGTGCTGGCGGACACCCGCCGGGTCCCCACGACGCAGCGGGTGCAGCGGGCGCTCCTGGAGTCGTCCCGGCAGGCCTGGGACATCTCGGCGGGCGCGGACAAGAAGATGCCGGGCGCGACGGGCGACGCGGCCCGCCTGCAGCCGGCCGACAAGTTCGCCGACTGGTACTTGGGCCGGATCCAGGAGCTGGCGGCCGGTGACCCGGAGGTCGGGACGCCCTTCCGGGCGGTCCTGAGCCTGACGGCCCCGCTGAGCAGCCTCTTCGCCCCGTCGCTGGTCCGCGCGGTGCTCTTCTCGCCGGTGCCCGAGACCCCGGCGGAGCCGCCGCTGCGCCGGGACGCCTGAACCGTCGGGACGCCGGAGGGCGGGCGGCGCGTCCGCCCGCCCTCCGTCAGACGCCCGGGGCCGCCGTGATCATGCCGGCGGCGATGCCGGCGCCGAGGGTGGCGTAGTCGTCGGCGTTCTGGCCGGCGTAGGTGAGGGAGAAGTCGGCGACGGCGCGGTCGAAGACGTCGGAGGAGCCGAGGTAGGCGGCGATGGCGAGGCGGTCGCCGGAGCGGGCGTGGGCGCGGGCCAGGGCGCGGCCGCACAGCCGGGCGTACTCGCGCAGCATGGCGGGGGTCATCGTCTCGACCTCGGCGGAGCCCTTCATGTCGCGCAACTGGCGCCAGTAGAAGTGGCGTTGCTCGGGTCCGGTCATCCAGCCGAGGAAGATGTCACTGGCGGCCTGGGTGAGGCGCTGGCCGCAGACGACGCGCCGGCCCTGGTGGGGGTAGACGGTGGGCGGGAGGTACGCCTCCAGGACCGAGCGGCTCGCCTCCTTGATCTGGAGGATCAGCGGGTCGCCGTCGTCGCGGCCTTCGAGGAGGACGACGAAGCAGCGGGTGCCGACGCTGCCGACGCCGACGACCTTGCGGGCGGCGTCGCGGAAGCGGTAGCGGTCGAGGAGGACGCGTCGCTCCTCGGAGAGCGAGCTGCGGTAGTCGCCGAAGATCTTGCCGAGGGTGACCCGGTCGAGGTCGGGGACGCGTTCCAGGAGCGGCGGGTCCTCGGCGATCCGGCGCCCGCCGTCGCCGTCCCGGGTGGTGAGCTTGTCGAGGGCCTGGAGGCTGGTGCGGCGGCGCGCCTTGGCGAGGCCCCGGCTGACCCGTTCGCGTTCGCGGGGGCGGGCGAGGGCGGTGAGCTCGTCGGCGGCGATCCGCTCGTACCAGACGGTGAGTTCCCCGAGGCCGGCGAGGCGGCGCATGGTGGTGCGGTAGGCCTCGGCGGCGGCGAGCGCGGCGCGGTGGGCCTTGGGGCGCGGGCTGCCGTTCTGGAGGGCGGCGACGGCGACGCTGGCGGCGAGGCGCTTGACGTCCCACTCGAAGGGGCCGGGGAGGGTCTCGTCGAAGTCGTTGACGTCGAAGAGGAGCGTCCGTTCGGGTGAGGCGTAGACGCCGAAGTTGAGCAGATGGGCGTCGCCGCACAGCTGGACGGTGAGGCCGGTGTTCCGGGTGGCGCCGAGGTCGGCGGCCATGACGGCGGCGGCGCCGCGCAGGAAGGCGAAGGGGGAGGCGGCCATCCGTCCGTACCGGACGGGGGCGAGGTCGGGCAGCCGGTCGGCGGCCTGCTTCTCCAGGACGGTCAGCGGGTCGGGGCGCTGCGAGCTCGGTATCCAGCGGCCGTGCGAGGACCTCGGGACCCGCTTGCGGGCCGCCCGGCCGCGCTCGACGCGCTCGGAGGGCGTCGTCATCCGGCCTCACCCCTCTTCCACACCGGCCGCGGCCGGTCCTGTCGCCTGGTCCCCATTACAAGGCGGCGCGCGGGTTTCGGCCACTCTGCACGGTCGCCCTAGCGAAATGGTTTAGACCAATGATAGGAATTGATCACCCATACGGCCCACGCGGTGACGCTGAGCGAAGAAGGGGTCCATCATGGCCGTACCCGATTCCGAGCCCCCGGAGGGGGTGGTCCCGCGCTATCTGCGGGTGGCCGCCGCCCTGCGGGACGACCTCGTCCGGCACGCCCTCGCCCCCGGGAGCAGGCTCCCCTCGGAACGTTCCCTGGCGCAGCGGTACCACGTCAACCGGCAGACCGTCCGCAGCGCGCTCCAACTGCTGCGCGAGGAACGGCTCGTGGTCACCGACCGGCGCGGCACCTTCGCCGCGCACGGTCCGTCGCACGGGGAGGTCCCGCGGCCCGCGCCGCCGCCGTCCCCGTCCGCCGCGCGACCGGTCTTCCCCGGCGGGCCGCGCGCGGCGGAGGCCCTGGTGCGGGCCTCCCTCGGCTGGGAGCCGCCTCCGTCGGCGCTGGCCCCGCGGCTGCACCTGACGCCGGGCGAGCCGACGCTCGTCCACCGCCACCGGGTGCTGGCCCCGCAGGGTCCCGAACTGCAGCGGGCGGTCTCGTGGTTCTCCCGGGCGGCACTGGACGAGATCCCGCAGCTGGCCCGCTACCGGCGGGCCCGGTACGGCGTGCGCCAGCCGGACCTGCGGCTGCTCTACCACTGGATGCACGAGGCGGGCCTGCGGGCCACCCACCGGGAGTCGGTCCGGGTCCCGCCCGGCGCCGCGGGGGCGGCGGCGGGCGGGACGGCCCGGCTGAGCGTCCACCGGGTGGTGAGCGATCAGCACGGGCACGTCCTGGAGGTCACGGACATCGACTTCACGGCCCAGGAGGCGGCCTGGACGTACGAGTACAGCCTCTGACCGTGCTCCTGACGAAGGATCAGACGATGTTCTCGGCGAGCTCCGCCTCCTCGCGGGCCGTACCGCCGTACGGGGTCGGCGTGCCGTACGACCGGCGGGCGGCGTACCACCAGACGGTCGCCAGGAGGAGGACGACGGCGAGGGCGATGACCGCGTAGTTCATGGTGTCGACGGTCACCGGGCTCTTCTGGGGCAGGCAGAAGAGGACGGTCACGATCGCGACCCATCCGACGGCGGTCCAACCGACCGGCCGGCTCCAGCGGCCGAGGGTCCACGGGCCGGGCGTGAAGTCGCGCCCGGCCCGCAGCCGCAGGTAGATGGGGATGGCGTAGGCGGGCGTGATGCCGATGACGTTGATCGCGGTGACCGCGCCGTAGGCGGTCGGCGAGTACAGCGACGGCAGGGCGAGCACCGCGGCGGCGCCGACCGACAGCCAGACCGCCGGCACCGGCGTCTGGGTCCGGGGGCTGACCTTCCGCCAGGTCGCGGACGCCGGCAGGGCGTTGTCCCGGCTGAAGGCGAAGACCATGCGGCTGGCCGCGGCCACCTCGGCGTTGCCGCAGAAGAGCTGGGCGACGATGACGACGAGGAGCAGGGCGGTCGCGCCGCCGGTGCCGAGGGCGTCGAGGAAGATCTGCGCGGGCGGCACGCCGGTCGCGCTGCCGACGGTGCCCGCGTAGTCCTGGATGGCGAAGGTGAGCCCGGCGAGCAGGGCGAAGCCGGCGATCCAGGAGACCCAGATGGCGCGGACGATGCCCTTGGCCGCCGTGACCGAGGCATTGGCGGTCTCCTCCGAGAGGTGGGCGGAGGCGTCGTAACCGGAGAAGGTGTACTGGGCGAGGAGGAGTCCGATCGCGGCGACGTAGAACGGATTGGCCCAGCCGGTGTCGTTGACGAACTCGGTGAAGACGAAGCCGGCCGACTGGTGGCGGTCGGGGACGATCGCGAGGGCGCCGACGATCACGGCGACGCCCGCGAGGTGCCACCAGACGCTGATCGAGTTGAGCACGCTGACCAGGCGCACGCCGAAGAGGTTGAGGGCGGCGTGGAGCAGCAGGATCGCCAGGAAGATCAGGAAGGTGGAGCCGGGCGTCGGCTCGAAGCCCCACTGGAGGTTGAGGAAGGCGCCGGTGAAGAGGGCCGCGCCGTAGTCGATGCCGGCGATGGCGCCGAGCAGGCCGAGCAGGTTCAGCCAGCCGGTGTACCAGCCCCAGCGGCGGCCGCCGAGCCGGTCCGCCATGTAGTACAGCGCCCCGGAGGTCGGGTAGGCGCTGGTGACCTCGGCGAGGGCGAGGCCGACGCAGAGGACGAAGAGGCCGACGCCCGCCCAGCCCCAGAGCATCACGGCGGGGCCGCCGGTGCCGAGCCCGAAGCCGTAGAGGGTCATGCAGCCGGAGAGGACGGAGATGACCGAGAAGCTGATGGCGAAGTTGCCGAAGCCGCCCATGCGGCGGGCGAGCACCGGCTGGTAGCCGAGCTCGCGCAGCCGGGCCTCCTCGTCGGGTAACGCCGGGGACGGGTGGCGCGGTGCCTCGGGTGGGGTGGCGCGGGACATCGGGGAACCTTTCGGGAGGGGTGGGCCGCTCAGTCGGCGAGGCAGCGGGCGCGGGCCCGCAGGAAGATCTCCTCGGCGAGGGCGCGGTCGGCCGGGCGCGCGGTGCGGTGGGCCCAGGGGACGGTGGTGTAGTACGGGCCGAGGGCCTCGAAGACCCGTGCCGCGTCGGCGAAGCGCAGGGCGCCGAAGAGGGCGTGCGCCAGATGGTTGAGGTCCAGCTGGGAGGCCTCCGGCACCGCGCAGAAGAGGAACCAGGCGTCCATCGCCCGCCGGGCCTCGCGGACCGCGTCCTCGGCCACCCAGTGCAGGTCCAGGGCGTGTTCGTGCCCCCGGTCGCGCCGGTAGCGCTCGACCCGGACGTAGAGCGGCAGGGCGTGCAGGGCGGAGCCGCGCGGAGCCGCCGCGGCCGCCCACTGGGCGTAGTTGACGGCCTCGGAGAGCGGGCCCTCGCTGCGCCCGTACATGAACTGCAGCATGCGGTGGTACGCCTCGCGGTTGTACGGGTCGCGCCGCTCGGCCTCGGCGAGCAACCCCCAGGGGCCGGGCGGCAGCATCGGCGCGGGCGGCGCGGCGCGGTGCTCGGGGGCGTCCTTGCGGGGGTCGAGCGCGGCGAGGGCGAGGAGGCAGACCCACGGCACCGGGTCGGCGGGGGCACGGTCGGCGGCCTCCCGGCAGGCGGTCCACGCCTCCCGCCGGAGGGTGCGGGCGCGCGGGTGGCCGGCGCGGTGGGCGCGGACGGCGCGCTCGACGGCGACGCGGGCGTGCATGACGCAGGCGGCGGCGCTGCCGGGCCGTTCGGCGCGCCAGGTGTGGACGACGTCGGTGCCGGCGGCGACGGTGGCGAGGACCTGCGTGCGCCGCGTCCAGCCGTCCCAGTGTCCGGCGCCGGTCCGGTCGTCCGCGCCGCCGACGGCCCGGGTGTCGGGGCCGTCGGCGCCGTCCGGGCCTTCGAGGAGCCGCGCCATCTCGCCCCAGCGGCCGGTTCGCAGGTCCTGGAGCGCGTGGCGCAGGGCGTGGTCGTGGCCCGCCGGGTGGAAGACGGGCCGGAAGCCGTGTCCGGGCATCAGCGGTCGGGACGGGGTGCGGGCGGGGCGGTGGGCGTGGTCATCGGTCCTCGGTCGGGCGCGGTCGGGCGGCGAGCGGCGCCCGCGCGTCCGTCGGCGAGCGGCGCTCACTATAGGCGCGACCGAAGGTGATCGTCCGGATCATTCTTGTGACCGTAACTATCAGGCCAGTGCCTGCTTTTGAGCTACCATCAAGTAATCGTGAGTGACCTGACAGGCTCGCCGGGAGAGGGTTGACGGCGGACCGTCCGCCCACCAGCCTGACCCCTTCCCTCCGGCGAACCCCACGACGGGAGCAGGCACATGACGGGCGGCCCGGTACTCGCCGTCGACCAAGGCACCTCCGGAACCAAGGCACTCGTCCTGTGCCCGGAACGGGGCGTGCTCGGCACCGGCACGGCACCGGTGAGACCCCGCCATCTGCCCGGCGGCCGGGTCGAGGCCGACCCCGCCGAACTGTACGGCTCCGTGGTCGCGGCGGGCCGCGCGGCGCTCGCCGAGGCGGGTGTGCCGGTGGTCGCCGTGGGCCTCGCCAACCAGGGCGAGACGGTCCTCGCCTGGGACCCCGCCACCGGCGCGCCACTCACCGACGCCCTCGTCTGGCAGGACCGCAGGGCGGCCGGAATCTGCGCGGAACTCACCCCTCGCCACGAGGAGCTGAGGGACCTGACGGGCCTGCCCGTCGACCCCTATTTCGCCGCGCCCAAGATGGCCTGGATCCGTCGCCACACCACCGGCGCCGGGGTGGTGACGACGAGCGACGCCTGGCTGACGCACCGGCTGACGGGCGCCTTCGTCACCGACGCGGCCACGGCCGGCCGCACCGGCCTCCTCGACCCGGCCGCCGTCGCCTGGTCCGAACCCGCCCTCGACCTCTACGGCCTCGGCGGCGAGAAACTGCCGCACATCGTCGACTGCGACGAACCCGTCGGCACCACCACGGCGTTCGGGCCGCCGCTGCCGCTCACCGGACTCGTCGTGGACCAGCAGGCCGCGCTCCTCGCGCAGAGCGCCACCGCGCCGGCCGCCGCCAAGTGCACCTACGGCACCGGGGCGTTCCTCCTCGCCCGCACCGGACCGCTCCCCCGCCGCACCACGACCGGCCTCGTCGGCTGCGTGGCCTGGCGGCTGCGGGGCCGCACCGAACACTGCCTCGACGGGCAGGTGTACACCGTCGCCTCCGCCGTCCGCTGGCTCACCGACCTCGGGGTCGTCTCCGGCGCCCGGGACCTCGACGCCGTCGGCGGCTCGGTGCCCGACAGCGGCGGCGTCACCTTCGTGCCCGCGCTCGCCGGGCTCGCCGCCCCCTGGTGGCGCGCCGATGCCCGTGGCACCGTCACCGGCCTCGGCCTCGACACCGGCCGCGGGCACCTGGTGCGGGCCCTCGTCGAAGGCATCGCCGCGCAGGTGGTCGACCTCGCCGAGGCGGCGGCCACGGACCGGGGCGCCCCGCTCGACGCCCTGCGCGCCGACGGCGGCCTCACCCGCTCCGCGCTGCTGATGCAGACCCAGGCGGACCTGCTCCAGCTCCCGGTGGAGGTCGCCGCGCTCCCCGACGCGACCGCCCTCGGCGTCGGCGCGATGGCCGCCCTCGGCCACGACCCGCGCCTCACCGTCGCGGAGGCCGTCCCGGCGTGGAAGCCGTCCGCCGTGTACGAGCCCGCGATCTCGGCGGACGAGGCGGCGGACCGGCTCGGCCGCTTCCGGGCGGAGGTCGCGGCGCTCCTCGACCGCCCGGCGGCCCCGGAGGAGTCGGCGTGACCCGCCCGGGGCACCGCCGGCCGGGCGGCACGGACGCCGCCCGGGCCAGGGGCGCGAGCGGGCGGGGACCACTGCCGGGCACCGCCGGCCCGGCGGAGGGCGGCGGGCACGTCAGCCGGCGCGGGCCGCTGCCCGCCGGGGCGGAGGACGCGTACGACGTCGTCGTGGTCGGGGCCGGGGTCGTCGGCTGCGCGATCGCCCGCGCCCTGGCGCGCCACCGGCTGCGGGTCGCTCTGGTCGACGCGGCGGACGACGTCGGCGAGGGCACGTCCAAGGCCAACACCGCGATCCTCCACACCGGCTTCGACGCCGCCCCCGGCACCCTGGAGGCCGGACTCGTCCGGGCGGGCCACCGGCTGCTCACCGCCTACGCCGCCGAGACGGGGATCCCCGTCGAGCCCCTCGGCGCGCTGCTCGTCGCCTGGGACGAGGAGCAGCGGGCCGCCCTGCCGGGCCTCGCCGCGAAGGCCGCCCGCAACGGCCACCACGCCACCCGGGTCGTCGGCGCGGACGAACTCCGCCGCCGCGAGCCGCACCTCGGCCCCGGCGCGCTCGGCGCGCTGGCCGTCCCCGGCGAGTCGATCGTCTGTCCCTGGAGCACCACCCTCGCCTACGCCACCCAGGCCGTCCTGTCCGGCGTGGACCTGCTGCTCGGCTGCCGGGTGACGGACGTCGCCCCCGGCTCCCGCGCCGACGCGCCGCACCGGCTGGTCACCACACGGGGCCCGCTCACCGCGCGGTTCCTGGTCAACGCCTGCGGCCTGCACGCCGACGCCTTCGACGCGCTGCTCGGCGTACGGGACTTCACGGTCACGCCCCGCCGGGGCCAGCTGCTCGTCCTCGACACGTACGCCCGCCCGCTCGTGCGGCACATCCTGCTGCCCGTGCCCGGCCCGCTCGGCAAGGGCGTCCTCGTCACGCCCACCGTGTACGGCAACGTGCTGGTCGGTCCGACCGCCGAGGACCTCGACGACCGCACCGCCACCGGCACGACCGCCGAAGGGCTCACCGGACTGCGGGAACAGGGCGCGCGGATCGTGCCCGCGCTGGCGGAGGAGGAGGTGACGGCCGCGTACGCGGGCCTGCGGGCCGCCACCGGACGGGAGGACTACCGGTGCGCCGCCCACCCCGCGCTGCGGTACGTCACGGTCGGCGGGATCCGCTCCACCGGCCTGTCCGCCTCCCTGGCCCTCGCCGGGCACGTCCTCGGCCTGCTCGCCGAGTGCGGGCTGCGGACCGGCCCCGAGCGGCCGCTCGCCCCCGTCCGGGTGCCGAACCTCGGCGAGGCCTTCCCCCGCCCCTACCGGGACGCGGCGGCCGTCGCCCGCGACCCCGGGCTCGGCGCGGTCGTCTGCCACTGCGAGCACGTCACGCGCGGCGAGGTGCGCGCCGCACTCGCCTCGCCCGTCCCGCCCGCCGGCCTCGCCGGCCTGCGCCGCCGCACCCGCGCCGGTGCGGGACGCTGCCAGGGCGGCCACTGCCGGCCGACCCTGCGCGCCCTGCTTGAGGAGTACGGGAAGGGGGCCGGGGCCCGGTGAACGCGTGGTCACGGGAAGCGCGGGCCGTCGACGTGCTGGTCGTCGGGGCGGGTCCGGCCGGGCTCGCCGCGGCGGCGCGGCTCGCGGCGCTCGGGACCGGGCGCGTCGAGGTCCTGGAGCGGGAGCCCGAGGGCGGCGGCGCGCCCCGCTTCTGCGCCCACCCGGGCTTCGGCGCGGACCCGCGCGGGCGCGCCCTCGACGGCCCCGGGTACGCGCGGCGCGCCGTGCGGGCGGCGGGGCGGGCCGGGGCCGTGCTGCGCACCGGCGTGTCGGTCGTCGGCTGGGCGGGACCGCTCGCCCTGGAGACGGCCACACCGACCGGGCCGGAGACCCTCGCGGCGCGGGCGGTGGTCCTGGCGACCGGTGCCCGCGAACGGTCCCGCCCGGCCCGGCTGCTCCCCGGCACCCGTCCCGAGGGGGTCCTGACGGCCGGTGAGCTCCACCGGACCGTCGCCCTCTTCGGCCCGCGCCCGGAGCGGATCGGCCGGCGCGCCGTGGTCGTCGGCGGCGGCCCGACGGGCGGACACGCCGTCAGCCTGCTGCGCCGCGCCGGGGTCACGGTGGCGGCCGTCGTCCGCGAGGAGCGGTACGCGGCCGCCCTCGGGGTCCCGGTGGCGGCGGAGACGGTGGTGACGGAGCTGACCGGCCGGGGGCGGCTCGCCGCGGTGACCGTCCGGAACCGGCACGGACACACCCGCTCGATCCGCTGCGACACGCTCGTCCTCACCGGCGACTGGATCCCGGAGCACGAACTGGCCCGCGCGGGCGGCCTCCCCCTCGCGCCCGGCACCCGCGCGCCCCTGGTGGACGCGACCCTGTGCACCGCCGTCCCGGGCGTGTTCGCGGCGGGTGGCCTGCTGCGCGGCGGCACGCCCGCGGTCCGGGCGGCGGCGGAGGGCCGGCGGGCCGCCGAGGCCGTCCGGGCGTACCTGGAGGGGGGCGCCCGGGACGGGCGGCCGGGGTCCCCCGGCTGACGCGGCGGGGCGCGTGGCCGTGCGCGTCCCCTGCGGGTCGGCGAGACTGACGGCATGACGGTCAGGCGCAGCGCGGGTCTGCTCGTCTTCCGTCGCACGGGGGCGGAGGACGGCGCGGTCGAGGTGCTCATCGGGCACATGGGCGGCCCGTTCTGGGCGCGCCGGGAACAGGCCGCCTGGTCGGTGCCGAAGGGGGAGTACGGGCCGGAGGAGGCGCCGGAGGAAGCGGCCCGGCGGGAGTTCCGGGAGGAGCTGGGGCTGCCGGTGCCGGAGGGCGAGTGGCTCGCCCTCGGGGAGGTGCGGCAGTCCGGCGGAAAGACCGTCACCGTGTGGGCGGTGGAGGGCGACCTCGACCCCGCGGCGGTCGTGCCGGGGACGTTCTCGATGGAGTGGCCGCCGCGCTCCGGGGTCCTGGCGGAGTTTCCGGAGCTGGACCGGGTGGGGTGGTTCACCGCGCGGGAGGCGGCTCCGCTGCTGGTCACGGGGCAGCGGGAGTTCCTGGAGCGGCTTGTCACGCGGGTGCGCGGGCGGGCCTGAGGGGCGTTGTCAGACCCGTGCGAGAGGGTGGGGTGCGTCAAGCCGTCGAGAGGGAGCCCGACATGACCACCATCACCGCCACCGAGCGCGCCGCGGCCCAGGCGTACCTGCGCCTCCTCGAATCCACCCAGGCCGTCATGACGGATCCGCGCCTCGCCCCGTACGCGGGGGTGATGCTGACGAACCCGATGGCGGAGGCCGACGAGGCGCTGCGCGCGGCGGGCCTCGCGGGGAACGAGGACCGGCTGCTGCGGCTCGTCTCCACGCTGCGGGCCTCCCCCACACCACCTCCCGGCGTGCCGGCCCCCGCCAGGGACCTGGACCTGGGCCGGGGCCGGCGCGGCTGAGCGGGGAGCGGTTACCGCGCGGCGGGGCCGAGCCGGACGGGCAGGGCGCGGACGCTGTTGCCGACGAAGCCCGCGTGGCGGCTCAGTCCCGCCTCGGGGACGGCGAGGTCGAGGTCCGGGAAGCGGGTGAAGAGCGCTTCGAGGGCGACGGCCGCCTCCATGCGGGCGAGGGGGGCGCCCAGGCAGTAGTGGGGGCCGTGGCCGAGGGACAGGTGCTTGGCCGCGCCGGCCCGCGTGAGGTCGAAGCGGTCGGCGTCCGGGCCGTGCGCCTCCGGGTCGCGGCCCGCCGCCGAGTATCCGGCGAGCACGGGGGTGCCGCGCGGGATCAGGGTGCCGTCGACGGTCAGGTCGCGGGTGGGGTAGCGGAAGGGGAAGTAGCTGACGGGGCTGTCCCAGCGCAAGGTCTCCTCGACGGCGTCGGCCCAGCTCGCGCGTCCCCCGGTGACGAGGGCGAGCTGCTCGCGGTGGGCGCACAGGGCCCGGACGGCGTTGGTGACCAGGTTGAGGGTGGTCTCGTGGCCCGCGATGATCATCAGCAGCAGGGTGCCGATGAGCTCCTGCTGGGCCAGCCGGTCGCCGCCCTCGTCGCGGGCGGCGATCAGGGCGCTGGTGAGGTCGTCGCCGGGCCGCGCCGCCTTGGCCTCGGCGATCGCGGCGAGCAGTCCGAGGAGTTCGCGGTTGGCGGCGACGGCCTGCGCGGGCTCGGTGTCGGTGGCGACGACGAGGCTGGACAGGCGGTGCAGCCGGTCCTGGTGGCCGGGGTCGACGCCGAGGAGTTCGCAGATGACGCCGAGGGGCAGCGGGAGGGCGAAGTGGCGGCGCAGGTCGGCGACTCCGTCACCGGCCGCGGCGGCCTCGGCGAGGCCGTCGAGCAGACCCTCCGTCACCGCCGCCACGCGCGGGCGGAGCTCCTCGACGCGGCGGGCGGTGAAGGCGCTGCTGACGAGGGTCCGCAGCCGGCGGTGGTCGGCGCCGTCGGCGGTGGTCATGCCGGGCACGGTCGCGAAGGTGCGCAGCGGCCAGCCCTCCGGTATGCGTCCCTCGGCGAGCGCGGTGAAGTGCCGCGGCCCCTTGGCGACGTCGGGGTCGGCGAGGAAGTCCCGCAGGGCGTGGTGCCCGAGGACGACCATGCCCTCGATGTCCCCGGGCAGGAGCACCGGGGCGACGGCCCCCTGGGCCCGCAGCCGCGCGTTCACCGCGTGCGGACAGCCGCCGGCCGGATCAAGCCGGTACGCCTCCGGCGCTCCGGCGTGGCCCTTCGGCTCCGGCGTCGTCCGGGTGGGGGCCTCGGTGGCTTCGGTGGCCTCGATGGCGTCGGTGGCCTCGGTGGCTTCGGTGGCTTCGGGCTGTGCGTCCATGTGCGCTCCTGACGACGGGTGGGCTGCCGGGCGGGCGGGGCGGGTCGGCCGCATCCTAGGGTCAACGCGCGGGTGCGCGCGCGGAGTTGCCGTCGGCGGAGGCCGGGGCAGGCGGGGCTCACCCGCCCGGCGGAGCGCGACCACCCGCCCGGCGTCACGACGCGCCGCCCGCCGTCGCGTTCTCTAGGCCGGGTGGCGCACTTCCTCCTGCGCTCCGCGCACCCCCTTCCTACGGTGGCCGAATGATCGTCACGTCAGCTGTTCGCCATGCCGCCGCGGGCTCCGCCGCGATGCTGCTCGTGCTCTCCGCCCCCGTCGCCGGCGCCGCGACCCCGCCCCGCGCCCCGGTGGCCGCCCCCGCCGCCCTGCCCGCCCTGCCCGCCCTCGGCCCCGGCTCCCCCACCGAACCGACCCCTCCCGCACGGCGGTTCATGGACCGGGCGCGGCTCGACCGGAACGGGACGCAGGTGCAGCCGCTGGCCGGCGCTCCGGCCGTGCCGACGCCCTCGGCGCTCTCCTGGGTGGTGGCCGACGCCGGCACGGGCGAGGTGCTCGCCGCCCGCGCCGCGCACCGCAAGCTGCCGCCGGCCAGCACGCTGAAGACCCTCTTCGCGCTGACGCTGCTCCCGCACCACGAGGCGTCCGCGCGGCACACGGTGACCGACGAGGAGCTGACGGGGATCGGCGAGGGCAGCAGCCTCGTCGGAGTGAAGGAGGGGTACACCTACCGGGTCTCCGACCTGTGGAACGGCGTCTTCCTCAGCTCGGGCAACGACGCCGTGCACGTCCTCGCGGCGATGAGCGGCGGCTGGGAGTCGACGGCCCGCCGGATGCAGGAGAAGGCGCGGGCGCTGGGGGCGGTGGACACCCGCGTCGTCTCCCCGGACGGGTACGACGCGCCGGGCCAGGTGTCGTCCGCGTACGACCTGGCGGTCTTCGGCCGGGCGGGGGTGCGCGATCCGGAGTTCACCCGCTACTGCTCGACCGCCTACGCCGACTTCCCGGCCGGCTCGTGGTCGTACGGCATCGCCAACACCAACCGCCTCGTCACCGGGGCGGACGGGGTGGGCCGCTACCCGGGGATCATCGGCGTCAAGAACGGCTACACCAGCAACGCGGGCAACACCCTCGTCGCCGCCGCCCGTCGCGGCGACCGCACCCTGGTGGTGTCGGTGATGAACCCGCAGGCGGGCGGCGGGCTCGCCGTCTACGAGGAGGCCCGCGACCTCCTCGACTGGGGCTTCGCGGCGGCGGGCAAGGTCGAGCCGGTCGGCTCCCTGCTCCCGGCGAAGTCGGAGGAGTCCCGGGAGGCCGTCGGGGCCGCAGGAGCCGCAGGGGCCGGGGGCGGCAAGCGGACCGACGCCCGGGGCGTCTCCGTGCGCGGTGGAGCCGGTGCCCCGGCCGCCGCCCTCGGCGCCACGGCCGCCGGGCCCGGCGCCGCCGCCGAGGAGCCCGCGGGCGCGGGACCGTCGGTGGCGCTGCCGCTCTCCCTCGTGGGCTCGGCCTGCGCGGCGGCCCTCGTCCTGTGGGCGTGGCGGCGCCGGGTGCCGCGCGCCTGACCCCGCGGTCGCCACCACCACGGCGACGGCCCCCGGCCCGACGTTCAGTCCGCGCCGGGGGCCGTCGCCGTGCGCGCGCGACGGTGCGCGGCGACCCGCTCCCGGGTGGCGCACCGGCGGGAGCAGTAGCGGCGCTCGGGCCCGCTGCCGTGGGCGACGAAGACGTTCCCGCAGCTCGCGGAGGCGCAGGTGCGGCCGGGTGGGGCCTGCCGCTCCCAGAGGAGGACGGTCAGGGCCAGACAGCCGGAAGCGCGGAACCACGCCGTCCAGGGCGCGTCGTCGTCGGCGTCCGCGTGGGGGTGCCAGGGGGCCGTGCCGCCGTGAGAGGTGAGCCGGAGGGGGCCGGTGTGGGCGGCGAGCAGGGAGTTGAGGAGGGCGGCGGCCTCGTCGGCGGAGCCGGCGGCGAACACCTCCCGCAGGTGCACGGCGGCGGCCCGCAGCCCCGTGACGTCCTCGGCGGTCACCTCGACCGGCGCGGGTTCGCCGTGCGCGAGGAGCACGGCGGCGATCTCCCCGGGCCCGGCCGAGGGGTCGGCCAGGGCGTTGACGAGGGCGGCGGTGCGCAGGGCCATGGCGACGGTGGAGTGCCGGGTGGACCGGTCGGGGAGCACGGGCATCGGCCGAATGTAACGCATATTGCGAGGTTTTGAGTTACCTCCGTAGCCTCTGCCGCCATGCGCAGCCCTTCGTTACGCCCCTTCTCCCGACCCTTCTCCCGGCCCTTCTCCCGCCCTTCCGTCGCGGCACATCTGACGGGTGCGCTCGCCGCCCGGACCGGCGACGAGGCGGCCGGTCCGGCCCTGGCGCTCGCCGGCTTCGCCGCCGCCGGCTCGACCTCCGGGGCCGCCGCGCTCCTCGCCTGTGCCACGGTCGCGGCGGCCGTCGGCGGCCCCGCGTTCGGGGCGCTCCTCGACCGCTCGCCCCGGCCGGGACGGCTCCTCGCCGGCGCCCTCGCCCTCTACGCGGCCGGGCTCGGAGCCGTCCTCCTCGGGCTCGGCCGGCTGCCGTTCGCGGTGACGGCGCTGCTCGCGGTGGTCACGGGCCTGATGGGCCCGGCGCTCTCGGGCGGCTGGACGGCGCAGCTGCCGGGGCTCGCGCCCGCCGACCGGATGCCGCGCCTGCACGGCCTGGACTCGCTCACCTTCTCCGTCGCCGCGCTGGCCGGGCCCGCGCTCGCCGGTGGCGCCGCGCTGCTCCTCGGCGCGCCGGCGGCGGTGGTCGTCGCGGCCGCGCTGGTCGCGGCGGCGGTGCCCGTCGCCTGGGCCCTGCCCCCGGCCGCCCCGCCGTCCGGGGAGCGCCCCCGGGGCGGACGGGTGCGGGCGGTGCCGGTCCGGGGGCCGCTGCTGCGGGCCACGGTCACCTCGGTGGGCTGCGCCACCGCGCAGGGCGTGGTCGCGGCCTGCCTCCCGGCGCTCGGGGCGCGGGCGCTGGGCGCGCCCGGCCAGGGGGCGCTGCTGCTCTCGGCCGCGGCGGCGGCCTCCCTCGTCGCGACGGCGCTGCACGCGCGGCTCGCCCGCACGGTGCCGGCGGCGCGGGTGCTGTGGGGCGCGGCGCTGGCCCAGGCGGGCGCGTGGGCGGTGGCCGCGACGGGTGCGCCGGGCGGGCCTGTCGCCCTGGTGGTGGCGTTCGCGGTCGCGGGGGCGGCGGAAGGCCCGCAGCTCACCGCTCTGTTCGCGGTCCGGTACGAGGAGACGCCGGAGCGGCTGCGGGGCCGGGTGTTCGCCACCGGCGCCGGCTTGAAGATCACCGGCTTCGCGCTGGGCGCGGCGGCCGCGGGCCCGGTCGCGGCCCGGTCCGTCCCGGCGGCCCTGCTGCTCGCGGCGGTGCTCTGCGCCGCCTCGGCGCTCCCTTACGCGGGGCCCCGGAGCCGGCGGGGCGTCACAGGGACGCCCGGGGCGCGACGTACCGCTCGGCGGCGCGGAGCGCCTCGGCCGTCGAGCGGACGCCCATGAGCACGCAGAGCGTGTATCCGGTGTCCTCGAAGCGGCGGCGGACGGAGAGGTCGCAGGGGCCGGCCAGGACGCACTGTTCCTGGGCGCGGTAGTGCCGGAGGAGCCGTTCGACGGTGTTCCGGTCGGGCAGCAGCATGGGTTCCTCCGTTACGGCCCCCTGTCGTGCGTCGCTCCATGGTGCTCGCGACCGGCCACCCGCGCGACCCGCACGGTCACCCTCCGTGATGCCGTGCGGGCCGAGGTGCGGGGGCCGCCCGGATGGCGGAGGGTCGGAGACATGAACACGAGTACCGGGCTGAGGGTGGTCGTCACCGGCGCCACCGGGAACGTGGGCACCAGCGTCGTACGCGCCCTGGCCGCCGAACCGGGCGTCGGTTCCGTCCTGGGCCTGGCGCGCCGGCTGCCGGAGCTCGACGTCCCCGGCGTCGAGTGGGCCGCCGTCGACCTGTCCCTCGACGGCGACGAGCCCCGGCTCGCCCAGTACGTCGCCGACGCCGACGCGGTCGTGCACCTGGCCTGGCGCTTCGGGCCGACGCACGACCCGGTGACGACCTGGCGGACCAACGTCCTCGGCGCGCTGCGGGTCGGGGACGCGGTCGCGGCCGCCCACGTCCCCGCGCTGGTGTGCGCCTCGTCGGTGGGGGCGTACTCCCCCGGGCCGGAGAGCGGCGCGCCGGTCTCCGAGGCCTGGCCGACGCACGGCTGGCCGGGCGCCGCCTACAGCCGCGAGAAGGCCTATCTGGAACGGGTCCTGGACACCTTCGAGCGCGATCACCCGCAGACCCGGGTGGTGCGGATGCGGCCCGCGTTCCTGTTCAAGGAGGAGTCGGCGAGCGAGCAGCGCCGGCTCTTCGCCGGCCGGTTCGTGCCGGGCCGGCTCATCCGCCCCGACCTGCTGCCGCTGCTGCCGGAACCCTCCGGGCTCCGCTTCCAGGTCCTGCACACCGACGACGCCGCCGACGCCTACGTGCGGGCCGTGCTGCGGGACGTGCGCGGCGCGTTCAACCTGGCGGCGGACCCGGTGGTCGACGCGGCGCTGCTCGGCGGGATGTTCGGCGCACGGCCGGTGAAGGTCCCGGCGGGCGCCGTGCGCGGCGCACTCGCGACGGCCTGGCACCTGCGCCTCGCCCCCGCCTCCCCCGGCCTCTTCGACCTCCTGCGCCACCTTCCCGTGATGTCCACGGACCGGGCGCGCGAGGAGCTCGGCTGGGCGCCGGCGGCGAGCTCGGTGGAGGCCCTGGAGGCGTTCCTGCGCGGCGTGCGCGCCGGCGCGGGCGACGACACGGCGCCCCTGGCCGGGCGCCGCGCCGCCTGAACCGCCGCCCCCTCAGCGGCCGGTGCCGCCCGCGCCCCAGTCGACGATCCCGATGGCGGCGCCGGCGGCCTCCCGGCCCGCGCAGTGCGCGCGGTGCCGGCGCAGGACGGCGGCCACGTCGAGGTGGCGGGCGAACTCCGGCCGGGAGGCGAGCCGTTGGGCGTACGCCCAGAGGGCGCGGTGACCGGCGACACGGCGCACGGCCTCGGCGTCGAGGTGCCAGCGGTGCACGGTGTCCAGCCGGACCAGGGCGCACCACACGTACACGTCGGCGAGGGTCGGCGCGTCCCCGAGGACGTACGACCGCCCCGCGAGCCGCGCGTCGAGTCCGCCGAGCGCCGCGAGGAGCGCCCCGAGCGCCTCCGCCGCGTCCCCGCGGGCGCCGGGCGCCGGGTCGAGCCCGAGCTCCCCGGCGCGCTGCGCGGCCCGGTGGATCCCGTCCGCGCAGAGCGCCGCGAGCGCGTCGATCTCCCGCCGGTGCTCCTCCGGCAGCAGATCGGGTCCGTCGCCCCGGAAGCGGAGGGCCAGGTCACGGAGGATGTCGGGGACATGGGTGCTGACGATCCGCCCGGTCCAGTCGTCGCCGAGGACGGGCGCGGCGGCGGGACCGGCGTAGAGGTGGGCGCTGGCCTCGTACAGCGGCCGGAGCGCGTCGTACGAACCGTCCGGGGCGTCGGGCAGCTCGGGCAGCGGCCGCAGCGGCAGCGTGGTGTCGAGGCCCAGGAGTCCGTGGGTGACGGCGATCCCCAGACAGTCGGGGTCGGCCGGGGCGACGTGGAGGCGATAGCGGTACGGCACGGCGTAGTGGCCGCTGGCCGCGTCGCGGCCGATCCGCCCCCGGAAGGCGGGCGCGGCGGAGGCGGGCAGCAGCGAGGACGGGACGACGACGGACATGGTGCTCCCAGGGTTGGAACGCCCGCACAGCGGCGGCGACGACGGAGTGACGGGAAGGCGGTGCGAAGCGACCGGCCCGGGGGCGCGGTCAGCCCGCGCTGCACACCCGCAGCAGGTCGATGTGGCGCCGCGAGGTGAGCCCGAGCGGGCGCGGCAACACCCGCGCCGGCGGAAGCGGCAGAACCCGGACCGGCCGCACGGCAGGGCCCGGACGGACGGCGGGGACCAGACGGGCTCCACGCGCCGCACGGTCCGCACGGGCGGAACGGTCCGGACGGACGGAACGGCCAGCACAGGCGGAACGGTCAGCACGAGCGGAACGGCCAGCACGGGCGTGGCGGTCCGCACCGCCTGGGCGGGGCGGTCGGACCGGTGGAGTCCCGGCCCCGTCACCCCCGCCGACCCGTCGCATCATTCCCTACCCATCCACTCGGATTCCTGCCCCGAGTGTCGGGCGGTCCGAGGGCGCCGTCAAGGGCGCGAACACGACGGCCGGCCGCATCCCGCCCCGGCCCCCGGACCGCTCCGCCGACCCCTCGAACGGCGCCCCGTCACACCCCGCGCCGGCGGAGTCGCGCCCTCGGCCCGGCCGTCCGACGCCCCTCGGAGTCGTACGGAATAATGCGCCGCATGCGCATTTCAGCCAGGGCCGACTACGCCGTGCGGGCCGCCCTCCAGCTCGCGGCCGCCCGGGACTCGGGGCCGTTGAAGGCCGAGGCGATCGCCGAGGGGCAGGGCATCTCGCACAAGTTCCTGGAGGGGATCCTGGGCGACATGCGCAAGGGCGGGCTCGTGGAGAGCCAGCGCGGCGGCCGGGGCGGGTACTGGCTGGCGCGGCCGGCCGAGGCGATCTCGGTCGCCGACGTGATCCGCTGCGTGGACGGCCCGCTGGTCTCGGTGCGCGGCGAGCGCCCGCCCGCGCTCACCTACACGGGCCCCGCCGAGTCGCTGCTGCCGCTGTGGATCGCGCTGCGGGCCAGCGTCCGCGAGGTGCTGGGCGTCTCGCTCGCGGAGGTGGCGTCGGCGCGGCTGCCGGCCGGGATCACGGAGCGGGCGGACGACCCGGAGGCCTGGACCAACCCCTGACGGACGTCCGGCCGCCCAACCCGCCCCCACCTGCGACGACCTGACGCGACCCCACTCCGGCCTGTCTCCAGCCTCACCCCGCCCTCACTCCGGTCTCACACCTCGAAACCCTTGCGCCCGCATGATGGACGCCTCTTGGGGCCCGGGACCCCGCTCTGCCACTATCCCTACTAATTCGGTGGGATTAACGGGTGGGCAGGAGGGGTGGGATGAGCACACAGCAGACGACGCCGAGGGACGACACGCTCTGGCGGCGGATCGTCCGGGAACTCGCCGACGACCTGGCCGTCGACGCGCAGGCCCGCGACCGGGCGGGCAAGGCCCCCGGCGACGAGGTCGGACGCCTCCAGGAGGCGGGGCTCCCCGCCTTCCTGACGGCGGCGGACCCCGACCCGGCGCTCGGCGGGGGCGGCCACGGCGCCGACCTGCGGACCGCGTGTTCCGCCGTGCGGGAGCTGTCCGCCGCCGACAGCTCGGTCGGCGAACTCCTCGCCCACCACTACGCCCTGTCCTGGACGAGCCGCTTCCTCGCGACGCCGTCAGGGCTCACCGGATCCGCGGGGCCCGCCGGCCGGCCAGGCGAAACCTTCCCTCGCCTCGACGCCCGCACGGCGGCCGAGGGCTGGCTGCTCGCCGGCTCGACCGACCCCACGCCGCCCGCCGGCTCCCCCGGCCTCGCCCTCACCCGCGCCGACCGCGGCGGCTGGCTCCTCGACGGCCGCCGCGCCTTCGACTCGGCCGTGACCGTCGCCGACCGCCTGGTGGTCGCCGCCCGCCCGGCGGGCACCGGCGACCTGGTGGTCGTGCTGGTGGACCCGGCCCGGCCCGGCGTGTTCACGGAACCGGCGGCGGACCGGGTCGGACAGCGGCTCGCCGGCGCCGGCACGGTCGTCTTCGAGCACGTGCCGGTCCCCCGGTCCCGGGTCCTCGGCATCCTCCCCGCCGACGAGCACGCGGTCGCCCCCTTCACCACGCTCGCCCCGCTGGTCCTCCGGCTGCTCCTCGTGCACGTGGCGCTCGGCATCGCGGAGGGCGCGCTCGCCGAGGCCCGGGACGTCAACCGGACGGCCCCGCCGCCGGAACCGGCCCCCCGCGCCACCCCCGCGCAGGACCAGCCCGTCGACCCGTACCTGCTGCTCTCCTACGGCGAACTCGCCACCGCCGCCCACACCGCCGCCGCCGTCGCCGAACGCGCCGCCGACGCCCTCGCGGGCGGCCTGCGGGCGGGCTGGACGCTCGGCTTCGAGGAACGCGCCGACCTCGCCGTCCTGGTCGCCGCCGCCGAGACCGTCACCGGCCGGGCGGCCGTCCAGCTGACCACCCGCATCCTGGAACTCGTCGAGGGCGCCCCGCCCGCCGCGCCGGGCGCCGGGGGCGGCGGCCCCGGCTTCGACCGCTTCTGGCGCAACGCCCGCGCCCTCACGGCCCGTACGCGCCCCGCCCACCGGCTCCGCGACATCGGCGACCACTACCTCCACAACGGCCACACCCGGCTGGCCCGCAGCGCCTGACCCCGGGGACGGACGGTCCGGCATGTCGGGACCTCCGTCCCTCACCTCCGACGGCCGATGGGCCCAAGCTGGGGGGTGGAAGGGGACCGGCCGCCGGGCCGGACCCGACGCGCGCTGTCAGGGAGGACGTCGGATGAGTCGCGAGGCCCAGGAGTTCCGTACGGGGACGGAGATCGTGGCCGGGGTGGACGGATCGCCGGAGAGTCTCGCCGCCGCGGAGTGGGCGGCGCGGGAGGCCGGGCACCGGGGGGTCGCGCTGCGGCTCGGGCACGCCTGGCGCTGGGAGCCGCTCGACCTGCCGCTGGTCCAGGACGAGGGCGCGCAGGAGCAGGCGGCCGAGGAAGTGCTGCGGGCCGCCGAACGGGAGATCACGGAACGTCATCCGGGCCTCCCCGTCACGGCCGAGGTGCTGAAGGACACTCCGGTCGCGGCGCTGCTCGCCGCGCAGGAGAACGCCGGGATGCTGGTCATCGGCTCGCGCGGGCACGGGGCGGTGGCCGGGTTCCTGCTCGGCTCGTACGGGCAGCAGATCATCGCCGCCGCGACCCGGCCGGTGGTCGCCGTGCGCGCCCGCGACGACCGGGCGGCCGAACCGCCCACGGGCGAGATCCTGGTGGGCCAGCAGGGCACCCCGGAGGACAGCGAGGGCGTGCTGCGCTTCGCGTTCGAGACGGCCGACGCGCGGGGTGCCTCGATCCGCGCGGTGCGCGCCTGGAGCCTGCCGTCGCTGTACGCGTTCAGCCCGGCCTCGCTGCGGCTGGCCGACGACTCCGGCGGCCTGGTGCCCTTCGAGGAGAAGGCCCTCCGCGAGGCGCTCGCGCCGTGGCGCGAGCGCTACCCACACGTGCCGGTGACCGAGCACGTCGAACTCGGCAGTGCCGGCCAGGTCCTCCTCACCACCTCCGGGGCCGCGCAGCTCCTCGTGGTCGGCCGCCGCGCCAAGCGCGGCGCGCTGGGCGGACGGATCGGCTCGGTGGCCCACGCGGCCCTGCACCTCGCCCCCTGCCCGGTGGCCGTGATCCCCCAGGGCTGAGAGCGGGCCGACGCGCTGCACCCGTGCGGCCGCCGCGTCAAGCCGGCGCGGCGGGTTGACGCGCGGAGTTGACCCGCCGGGTTGACGTCGGGTGTCGGGGCGCGGGCGGGCGGAAAGCCTTGACCCCGTCGCCCCGGGACCCACCGGCCCCGGACCGGACGGCGGCGCAGGCGAGAGAGCGGAGCCCCATGCGGTACGAAGGTCCCCCCGGTCCCGACCCCTCCGACCCCCACGAACACCCCCACCACCCCGGCCCCCGCTCCCCCGCCTCCGGCCGCCACCGCCGCGGCGGTCCGGTCCGGCGCCGCGGGCTCCCCCGGCCGGGCTTCGCCGCGTCGGTGATCACCGCGGGCACGGCCGCCACCGTCGTCACCGTCCTCCTCGGTCTGTACGCGGCCCACCCGCCCACGGCTCCCGCTCCCCGCGCGGCCAGGCCCCCCGCCCCCGAGGCCCCACCCCCGTCCCACCCCACCCGGCCCCCCGCCTCGCCCCCGGCCCGCGCCGGGGCGCAGGACGGGACGGCCTCCGACGGGCTCGCGCCCCAGACGGGGGCGGTGCCCGCCGCTCCGGTGACGGTGCCGGCGCGCGCCTCCGGCTACGTCCAGGACGTCGTCGCCCTCGCCAACGCCGAGCGGGAGCGGGCGGGTTGCGGCCCGCTGCGGCCGGAGGCCCGGCTCGCCAAGGCCGCCCAGGGGCACGCCGACGACATGGCGGCGCGCGACTACTACGCCCACGACAGCCCCGAGGGGCGCGACGGCGGGGACCGGATGACGCGGGCGGGCTACAGCTGGTCCGCGTGGGGCGAGAACATCCACAAGGGGCCGAAGACCCCGCAGCGGGCGATGGACGACTGGATGGAGAGCCCGGCGCACCGGGCGAACATCCTCAACTGCTCGTTCCGCGACATCGGGGTCGGCGTGGCCCTGACGGCCGACGGGCCGTGGTGGGTACAGGACTTCGGCACGAAGAACTGACCTCGCGCCGGGGTCAGTTGGCGGGCGCGGCCAGTTTCTGCACCCAGACCGTGCCGCGCGGGCCGGGCGCGGCGGCCACGCCGGTGTCGCGGTAGGCGCAGTCGAGCATGTTGCGCGCGTGCCCGGCGTCGTCCCGCCAGCCGGCGACGACGGAGGCCGGGTCCTTCTGTCCCTCGGCGAGGTTCTCCGCCCAGGCCGACCAGCGGTAGCCGGCCTCGGTCATCCGAGTGTCCGCGAACTCGCCCTCGGGGCTGGCGTGGCCGTAGTAGCCGCGGGCCGTCATGTCCCTGGCGTAGGCGCGGGCGGCGGCGGTCAGCCGGGGGTCGGTGCGCAGCGGGGCGCAACCGGCGTCCGCCCGGAGCCGGTTGACCAGCTCGGTGACCTCGTCCCCCGGGTCGGCGGGGGGCGGTGGGGTGGTGCGGGTCGGGGCGGGCGGGGCGGTCGTGGGCGTGCGGGTGGGCGGCGCCGGGCGGGTGGTGGCGGCGGCGCTCGGCGTGGAGGTGGGCGGGGGCGTCGTCGCCGCGGGGGTGGTGGCGGGCGGTGCGGCGGCGGGCCGGGGTGCGGGCGGGGGCTCGGTGGCCTCGGGGAGGGTGAGGACGAAGACGCCGAGCACGGCGACGGCCGCGACCCCGGCCGCTCCCACGGCTCCGGTGCGGCGCCCGGTCGCCGCGTAGGGCGCGGCATGGGCGCCGGCGGACCCCGCCGTGCCCGCCGGGTCGGCCGTGCCCGCCGGGTCCCCGAGGGCGGCCGCATCCGTGGCTCCCGCCGGTTCCGCGCCTCCCGCCGGTTCCGCCGCTCCGGCCGGTTCCGCCGCGAGCGCCGGGGTCGTACCCGCGTCGAGGAGGGCGCCGGCCACGGGCGGGACCAGGCCGATGCCGACGAGGAGGCCCTCGACGGGGGCGAGGCCCCGGCGGGCGGTGCCGGTGGCGCAGGTGCGGCAGTCGCGCAGGTGGCGGGCTATGCGTTTGCGCCACAGCGGGGAGGGGTTGCCGTCCCAGGGGGCGAGGGCGGCGGCGAGGTCGGGGCAGCGGGGGTCGGCGTCGAGGGCGCCGACGACGGTCCGGCCGGTCTCCAGGCGTTCCTTCATGCGCTGGACGCGGACGGCGGTGTGGGCCGGGGGCAGTCCGAGGGCCTCGGCGAGTTCGGCGCGGGTCAGTTCCCCGGCGGCCTCCAGCCACCACAGGGAGAGCAGCTCGCGGTCGTCCTCGTCGAGCCAGCGGGTGGCGCGGGCGACGTCGCGGCGCTGTCCGGTGAGGCCGAGGCGGAGGATGGTGAGGTCGGTGAAGTCGCCCGCCGGGTCGGCGAGGTCGACGGCCCGGTCGAGGCCGGGCACGGGCGCCTGGCTGCGTTCCCGCCAGCGGCGGCGCACCCCGTTCATGGCGATGGCGACGAGCCAGGACCGGAAGCGCTCGGGGTCGCGCAGGCCGGGAAGGCCGTCGAGGGCCCTGACCAGGGTCTCCTGCACGATGTCGTCGGTGTCGGCGTGGCCGTCGAGGGCGCGGCCCACGATGTTGTGGACGAGCGGCAGGAAGGCGCGTACCAGCTCCTCCCTGGCGTGCGGATCGCCCGCGCGCGCCGCCTCCACCAGGGCGGTGGTGCGCTGCTCGTCGCTGTGCATGGATGGTGCTCCCTCGTGCCCGGTCCTGTCCCCGTCCTGCTGGAGACGCGCGGTGCCGGGTGGGGATAACACTTTTTCTAGCCGGTCGGATGCGGCAGGCGCGGGACGGTGGCCCCGGCGCCCTCCCTCACCGCCTCCACGACCGCGTCGTGGAGCTCACGGCTCTCCTCCTCCGAGGAACAGGGGACAGGACTTCCCGACATGGTGAACCAGTCGGAGGCGCCGCTGTACTGCACGGCCACGCGTGCCTCACCGTCGGCGAAGGTCGTGTGCACGGTCAGGTCGCCCGTGACGATTCCGCCTTCGACGGTCAGCACCCCACCACGCCCGGTGTACACACCGGCGGTCGTCCAAGATGCCCAGCTCATGCCCTCCAGGGTCACACCCGGATGGCGTACGCGCCACCGACGCGACCGCCCCGGCCGGAATCGCTCCGGCCGGGGCGGCGTGCGTCGCGTGCCGGATCAGGCGAGGGACGCGATGGCCTCGTTGAACGTGGCGGACGGGCGCATCACGGCCGCGGCCTTGGCCGGGTCGGGCTGGTAGTAGCCGCCGATCTCGGCCGGGGAGCCCTGGACGGCGTTCAGCTCGTCGACGATCTTCCGCTCGTCGGCGGTGAGCGTCTCGGCGAGCGGGGCGAAGGCCTTGGCGAGCTCGGCGTCCTCGGTCTGCTTGGCCAGCTCCTGGGCCCAGTACAGGGCCAGGTAGAAGTGGCTGCCGCGGTTGTCGATGCCGCCGACGCGACGGGTCGGCGACTTGTCCTCGTTGAGGAAGGTGCCGGTGGCGCGGTCCAGGGTGTCCGCGAGGACCTGGGCGCGGGCGTTGCCGGTGGTGGTGGCCAGGTGCTCGAAGGAGGCGGCCAGCGCGAAGAACTCGCCGAGGGAGTCCCAGCGGAGGTAGTTCTCCTTGACGAGCTGCTGGACGTGCTTCGGGGCGGAGCCGCCGGCGCCGGTCTCGAAGAGGCCGCCGCCCGCCATCAGCGGGACGACCGACAGCATCTTGGCGCTGGTGCCCAGCTCCAGGATGGGGAAGAGGTCGGTCAGGTAGTCGCGCAGCACGTTGCCGGTGACGGAGATGGTGTCCTCGCCGCGGCGGATGCGCTCCAGGGAGAACTTGGTCGCCTCGACCGGGGACAGGATCTTGATCTCCAGGCCCTCGGTGTCGTGCTCCGGCAGGTACTGCTTCACCTTGGCGATGATCTGCGCGTCGTGGCCGCGGTTCTCGTCCAGCCAGAAGACGGCCGGGGCGCCGGTGGCGCGGGCGCGGGTGACGGCGAGCTTGACCCAGTCCTGGATCGGGAGGTCCTTGGTCTGGCAGGCGCGGAAGATGTCGCCCTCGGCGACCTCCTGCTCCAGGAGGACGGTGCCCTCGGAGTCGACGATGCGGACGGTGCCCGCCTCGGCGATCTCGAAGGTCTTGTCGTGGGAGCCGTACTCCTCGGCCTTCTGCGCCATGAGGCCGACGTTCGGGACGGAGCCCATGGTGGCCGGGTCGAAGGCGCCGTGGGCGCGGCAGTCCTCGATGACGGCCTGGTAGACGCCGGAGTAGCTGTGGTCCGGGAGGACGGCGAGGGTGTCGGCCTCCTGGCCGTCGGCGCCCCACATGTGGCCGGAGGTGCGGATCATGGCCGGCATCGAGGCGTCGACGATGACGTCGGACGGCACGTGCAGGTTGGTGATGCCCTTGTCGGAGTCGACCATGGCGAGGGCGGGGCCCTCGGCGAGCTCGGCGTCGAAGGAGGCCTTGATCTCGGCGCCGTTCGGGAGGGCGTCGAGGCCGCCGAGGACGGTGCCGAGGCCGTCGTTGGCGGAGAGGCCGGCGGCGGCGAGCGCCTCGCCGTACCGGTCGAAGGTCTTCGGGAAGAAGGCGCGCACGACGTGGCCGAAGATGATCGGGTCGGAGACCTTCATCATCGTGGCCTTGAGGTGCACGGAGAAGAGCACGCCCTCGGCCTTGGCGCGGGCGACCTGCTCGCTGAGGAAGGTGCGCAGGGCGGCGGCGCGCATGACGGCGGCGTCGACGACCTCGCCGGCGATCACCTTGAGCGGCGCGCGCAGCTCGGTGGTGGTGCCGTCGGCGGCGGTGAACTCGAAGCGCAGGGTGTCGTCCGCGGCGATGACGACCGACTTCTCCGAGGAGGCGAAGTCGTTCTCGCTCATGGTGGCGACGTTGGTCTTGGACTCGGGGGTCCAGGCGCCCATGCGGTGCGGGTGGTTCTTCGCGTAGTTCTTGACCGAGCCGGGGGCGCGGCGGTCGGAGTTGCCCTCGCGCAGGACCGGGTTGACGGCCGAGCCCTTGATCTTGTCGTAGCGGGCGCGGACGTCCTTGTCCTGGTCCGTCTTCGGGTCGTCCGGGTAGTCCGGGAGGGCGTAGCCCTGGGCCTGGAGCTCGGCGACCGCGGCCTTCAGCTGCGGGATCGAGGCCGAGACGTTCGGCAGCTTGATGATGTTGGCCGCGGGCGTCTTGGCCAGCTCGCCGAGCTCGGCGAGGGCGTCGCCGATGCGCTGCTCCTCCTGGAGGAACTCGGGGAAGCTCGCGATGATGCGGCCCGCGAGCGAGATGTCACGCGTCTCGACCGTGACACCTGCCGTGGAGGCGTACGCCTGGATCACGGGCAGGAACGAGTACGTCGCCAGGGCAGGCGCCTCGTCGGTGTGGGTGTAGATGATGGTCGAGTCAGTCACCAGGTGCTCCGCTCCACGTCTGCGTATGCGAGATTGCTCGACATCAAGATATCTCGTGATCGTGGTTCTCCGTAAAGGGCCCCACGAGCTCACCTTGGTCGGGGGCTCCGGAGTCCTCCACGAAGGGGCCTCCGAGCCGGTACGAGGCGGGCCCGCCGTCCAGGTCGACGTGGCGGACGAGGATGAGCAGGGCCAGTCCGGCGGCGGCGCCGACCCCGGCGGCGAGGCCCTGGCCGCAGCGGTGGGCGAGGGCGAGCTCGTCGGGGTCGTACGGGGCGGCTGCGGGCAGTCCGAGGGTGTCGCCGAGGAGCAGGAATCCGGCCACGAGGCCGCCGGCGGCGACGAACGCGAGCGGCAGGGTGGCGGGGAGGCCGCGCAGGGTGGTGCCGCGCCGGGCGCCGGGGCGGACCTTCCCTCGGCGGGCGAGCAGGGCGATCAGTCCGCACTGGACGGCGAGGGCGAGCAGGGCGGCGGCCATGACGTCGCCGGGCCGGTGGTCGCCGGCGGCGATCGAGTACGCGCCGAGGAGGACGGCCCACAGGGTGGCGGCGCCGGTGACGAGGCCCCGGGAGCGCCGGGGCACGACCAGGGGGAGGGCGAAGGCGACCCCGAAGGCGAGGGTGGCGGTGGCGCTGGGGAAGCCGCTGGGCACGAGCGCCCCGGCGCCGTCGGCGAGCCGGGGGCGGGGGGCGTACCGCTGGAGGAGTCCGGTGACGGCGAGGGAGACGGCGACGGCTCCGGCGGCGGCGCCGGTGAGCGCGTACCGCTTGCGCAGCGCGCCGAGGCCGACGAGGAGGACGCAGGCGAGGACCAGGGAGAGGGTGGCGGCCCCGGCGAGCGAGGGGTGGTCGCGGACGAAGGCGGCGACGCGGGTGTCCGCGCGCCGGCCGGTGACGGCGGCGTCGCCCCAGCGGCGGCCGGTGGCGGTGAGCACGAGCCCGGCGTAGACGAGCGTGAGGAGCAGGACGGCCCCGAGGCAGGCACGCCGGGTCCGGGTGCGGACGCGGGTGCTGAAGGAGTCCGCGGCCTCGCCGGCCACGGCGGCGTACCACCAGGTGTCACCGGCCTTCGGCGGCCTCGGGGAGCCGCCTATGCGCCTGTCGTAGGAAGCCATGCCCCGATTCGAACCCACGCGCGCCCGGGCCGCCTGCTGGGATCACCCGAACGACACGCCGGGCGTGGATTCAGTCGCGGCCGGAGCCGAGTTGGGCGACGAGGAGGAGGACGAGGCCGGCGAGGAGGGCGAGGACGGAGGCGAGGCCGAGGGCGGAGCCGGCGGCGGGCTCGCCGGCGAATCCGCCCGCGCTCTGGAGGAGAAAGGATCCGGCCATGATCAGCTGTGCCCAGCCGTAGAGCGGGACCCGCCGGACCCGGTGGCGGAGCCAGGGCAGGACGAAGCCGGTGCGGAGGGTGGCGCCACCGCTCACGGCGAGGAGGAGCGCGAACGCCCCGGGTATCAGGTACCACTCCATGACGGCCCCCCGGTCGTCGCCGGCCCGGTGCCGACGGTGACGCGATCATGCCACGGCCGGGTGAACCCGACGGGGAAGCGCGCGGGGGAACGGGCCGGTGAGCCGGGGGTCTCAGGAGGACGCGCGGGCCGGCGAGGCGGGCGGGGCCTCAGGAGGACGCGCGCACGACGAGTTCGGTGGGGAGCATCCGGCGGGGCTGGTCGTCGGGTTCGCTCGGGGCGGCGATCTCGGCGAGGAGCATGCGGGCCATGGTGCGGCCCATCTCCTCGATGGGCTGGCGGACGCTGGTGAGCGGCGGGTCCATGAGGCGGGCGACGGCGGAGTCGTCGACGCCGACGAGGGCGACGTCCTCGGGGACGCGCCGGCCGGCCTCGCGCAGCACGGCCCGGGCGCCGGCCGCCATCACGTCGGAGGCGGCGAAGACGGCGTCCAGGTCCGGGGCGCGGTCGAGGAGTTCGCGCATGGCGCGGCGGCCGCCCTCCTCGGTGAAGTCGCCCGTGGCGACGAGGGTGTCGTCGGCGGGGAGCCCGGCCTCGGCGAGGCCCTCGCGGTAGCCGTCGAGGCGGCAGCGGGCGCCGTACATGTCGAGGGGGCCGGTGACGGTGGCGATGCGGCGGCGGCCGCCGGCGGCCAGGTGGGCGACGGCGGTGCGGCCGGCGCCGGTGTTGTCGGAGTCGACGAAGGCGACGGGCTCGTCCTCGCGGCGGCGGCCGTTGAGGACGGCGGGCAGGCCGAGGGCGCGGACCTGGTCGGGCAGCGGGTCGTCGGCGTGCACCGAGACGAGCAGGACGCCGTCGACGCGCTGGGCGGCGAGGTACTGCTCGAAGCGCTGCCGCTCCTGGTCGCTGCGGATCAGGGTGAGCAGCAACTGCTTGTCGGCGGCGGCGAGTTCGCCGCTGACGCCGCGGATGATGTCGAGGAAGTACGGTTCGGCGAAGAGCCGGGCCTCGGTCTCGGGGACGACGAGGGCGACGGCGTCGGTGCGGCTGCCGGCGAGGGCGCGGGCGGCGCGGTTGGGGACGTAGCCGAGTTCGGCGACGGCCTGCTCGACGGCCGCCTTGGCCTGTTCGCTCACCTTCGGGGAGCCGTTGATGACCCGGGAGACCGTGCCGCGGCCGACTCCGGCCCGGGCCGCGACCTCCTCCAGGGTGGGCCTGCCGGTCTGTCGCCCGCTCACCGCCATGTGCCGCTTCTCCCCTCGGCCCGGGCCCGCCGCCCGCTCGACCGCCCGTACTGTGCGGCGAACCTATCAGGCGGGCGGGCGGGCCCCGGCGGGATCAGGCGTCGGCGGGCGCGAGCTCCGCCATCGGGCCCCAGCCCGGCTGTTCCGTCTTCACGTTGATGATCTCGGGGGTGGTGGCGACGGCCCCCGCCATGGCGGCGAGGCCGGCGGCGAAGTGGTCGGAGGCGACGTGGACGGCGCCGGCCTCGTCGTCGGCGAACCCCTCCAGGAGGGTGAAGACGTTCGGGTCGTCGACGCCGCGGGACCAGTCGAAGAAGAGGTTGCCCGGTTCGGCGCGGGTGGCGGCGGTGAAGTCGGCGACGAGGTCGAGCCACTGGTCGGCGAGGTCGGGACGGACGGTGAAGCGGACGGCGATGAAGATCATGCCGTCAGGCTGCTCCGGGCCGCCCGGTGCGGGCCAGGCCGGCCGGTCAGGATTCCGGCAGGGCCGGAAAGTCCGGCACCGCGCGGGCCAGCGCGGCGCGGACGGCGCCCTGGCGGCGGGCGAAGTCCGCGGTGGGCAGGGAGACGGACAGGGCGTGCACGATGCCGTCGCCGCGGTCGGGCACGGCGACCGCGAGGCAGGTGTACGCGAGGTCCGCCTCGCCGACGGAGACGGCGTAGCCCTGGCCGCGGACGGCGGCCATCTCGGCCTCGAAGCGTTCGGCGCCGGTGATGGTCCGCTCGGTGAAGCGGGCCATGCCGTGCTCGGCGAGGTAGCGGCGGCGCCGGGCGCGCGGCAGGGCGGCGAGGAGCGCCTTGCCGTGCGCGGTGGCGTGCGCGCGGGCCTCCGGGCCGGGGGTGAAGGGGTGGGCGGTGTCGGTGACGGGGGCGGTGGTGTCGACGACGGTGATCAGGCCGTCGCGGTAGGCGGTGTGGTACGCCTCCGCGCCGGTCGCCCGGCGCAGCCGCCCGAGCAGTTCGCCCGTGGACGCGCCGAGGCCGTGGTGGCGGAGGTGCGCGCGGTGCAGGGCCGGGACGCGGGGCCCGGGGGCGTATCCCTCGGCGGTACGGACGAGGTGGCCGCGCGCGAGCAGCGGCCCGGCCAGGTGGTAGACGGTCGAGAGCGAGCAGCCGAGGCTCCGCGCGAGCGCCTTGGCCCCCACGGCCCGTCCGGCGTCGGCCACCAGATCCAGCAGCTCCAGCGCCCGCTCCACCGACCGCGGCCCGGCGGGACCCCGCTGCGGCTCGGAGGGGAGGTGCGGTCGCGGAAGCGGGGCGTCGGCGGGCATCGGACCAGGGTAGCCAGCGGGACGGGTTCGCAGCGGACCCGGATCGGTTCGGGGCGGGCTCGGATCGGTTCGGGGCGGGCCCGGGGCGGTTCGGGGCGGGCCCGGGGCGGTTCGGGGCGGGCCCGGGGCGGTTCGGGGCGGGCCCGGGACGGCGGCCCACGCGACCGGCTCCGGGGGGCGAGTGAGGAACGGGCTCCGGCGGGCGGCCGACGGACGGGCTCCTGCGGGCCCGAGGCGGCCCGCCCACCGGGCCCCGGCCTGGCCCCTGTACGGCCCGCGCGGGCGCGGACCGCACCCTCTGTGGCGGGGGCGTCGCAGGGGGTATCGGCGCAGGTCAGCAGGGCTTTATGTGCATTTGACACTCTTTCGACGTACCGTCGTGAGGATCCCCTTGTCCCCGACGCACCGGGAGAGCGTGTGCCCCGCCCCAGGACCGACCATGCCCCGACGCCCGCCGCCGCGAACCGCCCACGGTGGCGGACGGCCGCGATCGCCACGGGCGTCGTCGCCGTCGTGGCGGGCGGTCTCTACGTGGCCGGACTCGTGGCCACCGGCGACGACATATCCGCCGGCACCCGGGCCGGCGGCATCGACATAGGCGGCCTCAGCAAGGCGGAGGCCGCCGAGCGGCTGCGGGCGCAGGCGCCGGCGGCGTGGACGGCGCCGATCGCGGTGCGGGTCGGCGAGCGCACGGAGAGCGTCTCCCCGGCCACCGCCGGGCTCACGGTCGACGCGGAGGCGACGGCCGAGCGGGCCGCCGACCCGTCCAAGGACCCCTTCACCGTCATCGGCCGCCTCTTCTCCTCCGGCGACCGCGAGATCGAGCCGGTCCTCGCCCAGGACACCGCGAAGACCGACGCGGCCGTCGCCGCGCTGGCGAAGCGGAACGACCGGGCCGTCAAGGAGGGCTCGGTCTCCTTCCGGGACGGCGAAGCCGTCGCCGCCCGGCCCGTCACCGGGCAGAAGCTGGACACCGCGAAGGCCGCCGAGGCCCTGCGGGCCGCCTACCCGGCCGCCCCCGGCGCCGCCGCCGTCGCCCTGCCGGTGTCGCTGACCGAGCCGAAGCTGCCCGCCGCCGAGCTGACCCGCTTCCTCGACGCGTACGCCCGCCCGGCCGTCTCCGGGCCGGTGACGCTCACCGTGGACGAGGAGCGGCTGCGGATCTCCCCCGAGACCCTCGGCGACCACCTGACCGTGAAGAACGAGGGCGGCCGGCTGACCGGCTCCCTCGACTCCGCCGCACTGCTGCGCGACCCGGACGTCGCACGGCCTCTCGCCGCCATGACGGGCGCGCCCGTGGAGGGCACCCTCGGCGTGCGGGACGGCAAGGTCGTCGTGGTGAAGGAGGGCAAGCCGGGCCGCGAGGTGACCGAGAAGTCGCTGGCCGCCGCCGTGGACCCGCTGCTCACCCGTACCGGCGACGCGGCCCGCACCGGCGCCGTCGCCACCAAGGTCACCCAGCCGCAGGTGAGCTCCGCCACCCTCGACTCGCTCGGCGTGAAGGAGCAGATGTCGACCTTCACCGTGAACTTCCCCACCGCGCCCTACCGGACGATCAACATCGGCCGGGCCGCCGAGCTGATCAACGGCTCGCTGGTGCGGCCGGGCGAGGTGTGGAGCTTCAACGAGACGGTCGGCGAGCGCACCGAGGAGAACGGTTTCGTCGACGGCACGATGATCCTCGACGGCCGCTACCAGGAGGCACCCGGCGGCGGTGTGTCGGCGGTGGCGACCACCGTCTTCAACGCGGTCTTCTTCGCCGGCGTGCAGCCGGTCGAGTACGGCGCCCACTCCTTCTACATCGAGCGCTACCCGGCCGGCCGGGAGGCGACCGTCGCCTGGGGCAGCCTGGACCAGAAGTTCCGCAACGACTCCGGCAAGCCGATCTACATCGCGGCGAGCGCCACGGACTCCTCGGTGACCATCACCTTCTACGGCACCAAGAAGTACGACTCGGTGGAGGCGGTGGCCGGGCCGCGCACGAACATCACGAAGCCGGAGAAGCGCGAGGCCACCGGCAAGACGTGCGTGCCGCAGGAGCCCCTGGAGGGCTTCGACATCGCGGTCGACCGGGTCTTCAAGAACGGCGGCGAGGAGGTCGAGCGGCAGACCTTCAAGACCCACTACACGCCGCGCGACGAGGTCGTCTGCGAGCCGGCCACCGACTGACGCCGTCCGGGCCGGAACGGTGTCCTCCCCGCCCCGGGCGGGCATGCATCCCGGGTGCGGCCGGACCGTGGCCGCTCCGAGCCCTGCCGGAGGCGTCCGTGGCGGAGCGCAGCGAAGTTCCCCCCTACGCCCGGCTGCTGGCCGGGGCGGTCCAGGACGGCGTGTGCCCGGGGGCCGTGTGGGCGGTCGGCGACGCCTCCGGCACCCGCTCGGCCGGCGCGGTCGGCGTCCTCGACCCGGAGCTGCCCGGGGAGCCGGTCCGCCCGGACACCCTCTTCGACGTGGCCAGCCTCACCAAGATCCTCACGGTCTGGGCGGTGACCGGGACCCTGGTCGACGCGGGGAAGCTGGACCCGGCGGCGCCGCTCGGCTCGCTCTGGCCGGCGGCGGCCGGCCGGCCGGTGGGCCGGGTCACCGCGCACCACCTGCTCACCCACACCGCCGGGATGCCGCTGCGGGCCAATCTGCGCTTCCTGTACGGCTCCGATCCGCAGGACATCAGGGACGGGGTGCTCTCGGAGCCGCTGCGGCACCCGCCGGGCTCGGCCGTCGCGTACACCGACCGGGCGGCGCTCGTCCTCGGCTGGCTGGCCGAGCACCTGACCGGCCGCCCGCTGGCCGAGCTGGCGCGCGAGCGGGTGTGGACGCCGCTGGGCATGCGGGAGACCCGCTGGGGACCGCTGCCGTCGGCGGAGGCGGTCCGCTGCGCGCCCACCGAGTACGACGAGGAGTCCGGCCGCCGGCTGCGGGGCACGGTCCACGACTTCTCCGCCCGGCTCCTGGGCGGGGCGTGCGGGATCGCCGGGGTGTTCACCACGGCCGGGGACACCGGCCGCTTCCTGCGCGGGGTGCTGTCCCCGCCGCCCGGCACCTTCTCCGCCGCCTGGACGGCCGCCTCCCTGCGCGTCGGCACGGGCGCCCTGGACCCGCCGCGCGGCCTCCTGTGGCATCCGGCGCCCGGCACCGGGCCCGCGGACGACGTGTGGGCGCACTTCGGCTTCACCGGCACCGCGATGTGGGTCTCCCCCGCCCGGTCCCGCTGGGCGGTGCTCCTCACCAACCGGCTGTACGTGACCCGGGACCCGGCTCCGCTGGCCCGGGTCCGCGAGGCCTTCCGGGCGCACGCCTTCGCCTGAGCGGAGGGCGGTTGCGGAGGGCGCCACCGGCGGGCGCTGTCGGTGGCCGCCCCTACCGTGCTGCCGTGGCGAACTCCTATACGACGCTGTGGACCAACGAGCTCTGCCGGGAGCTGGAGCGCTCCGGGGAGGAGGGCCTGCGGCCGACGATCCTCTTCGGCGGGCCCTACGCCTCGCAGCCCAGCTTCCGGCGGGCCGGGGTGCGGCCCGGCGACACCGTCTATCCGGTGCGGGCGCACCGCACCCGGCTCCATGTGCTGGGGTCGATGGAGGTGTCCCGCGTCCTCACCCACGAGGAGGCGGGCGCCGAGCTCCACGACGACGACTACGCGAAGCTCCTGTACTGGCGGCGGCTCAAGACCGGCTTCGTGACGGAGGTGCTGCTCGGCCCGCCGGGTTCACCGCTCTCCTTCGACACGGTGGTCCCCGGAGACCTGCTCGGCCGGCTGACCTACACCTCCCGGCGGGGCGAGCGGACGCTGAAGTACGTGGAGGACGGCAGGCTCCTGCGCGCGAACAGCCTCCACGGCATCTACCGGCTGGCCCCCGGGTCGGCTGAGGAGCTGCGGCGGCTGGTCGCCGACCGGTTCCAGGGGCCGGACGTGTGAGCTCGCGGACAGACGTTCGGGCCCCCCTGTCGGGGCCGAGGACCTGCGGGTTACCATATGAGCGCCGTCTAGCTCGAAAGATAAATCTTGTGACTGTCAATGATGACTCGTTCACCAGCTGGAAGAACCGTGAGGAGATCGCGGAGTCGATGATCCCGATCATCGGGAAGCTGCACCGTGAGCAGGACGTCACCGTCCTCGTTCACAGCCGCTCCCTGGTGAACAAGTCGGTCGTCAGCATCCTCAAGACGCACCGCTTCGCCCGCCAGATCGCCGGCGAGGAGCTCTCGGTCACCGAGACGCTGCCTTTCCTGCAGACGCTCACCACGCTCGACCTCGGTCCCTCGCAGATCGACATCGGCATGCTCGCCGCCGAGTACAAGGCCGACTCGCGCGGCCTGACGGTCGAGGAGTTCACCGCGGAGGCCGTCGCCGGCGCCACGGGTGCGAACAAGATCGAGCGCCGTGACGGCCGGGACGTCGTCCTCTACGGCTTCGGCCGCATCGGCCGCCTCGTCGCCCGCCTCCTCATCGAGAAGGCCGGTTCGGGCAACGGCCTGCGGCTGCGCGCCATCGTCGTGCGCGGCGGCGGCGAGGCCGACCTCGTCAAGCGCGCCTCCCTGCTGCGCCGGGACTCGATCCACGGCCAGTTCCAGGGCACGATCACGGTCGACGAGGCGAACAGCACCATCGTCGCCAACGGCAACACGATCAAGGTCATCTACGCCAACGACCCCTCCGAGGTCGACTACACGGCGTACGGCATCGAGAACGCCATCCTGATCGACAACACCGGCAAGTGGCGCGACCGCGAGGGTCTGTCGAAGCACCTGCGTCCGGGCATCGACAAGGTCGTCCTCACCGCGCCCGGCAAGGGCGACGTGCCGAACATCGTGCACGGTGTCAACCACGACACGATCAAGCCGGACGAGCAGATCCTCTCCTGCGCCTCCTGCACCACCAACGCCATCGTCCCGCCGCTCAAGGCGATGGACGACGAGTACGGCGTGCTGCGCGGTCACGTGGAGACCGTCCACTCGTTCACGAACGACCAGAACCTGCTGGACAACTACCACAAGGCCGACCGCCGCGGCCGTTCCGCGCCGCTCAACATGGTGATCACCGAGACCGGTGCCGCCTCGGCCGTCGCCAAGGCGCTGCCGGAGCTGAAGGCCCCGATCACGGGCAGCTCGATCCGCGTCCCCGTCCCGGACGTCTCGATCGCCATCCTCAGCCTGCGCCTGGGCCGCGAGACCACCCGCGACGAGGTCCTGGAGTACCTCCGCGACGTCTCGCTGCACTCGCCGCTGAAGCGCCAGATCGACTTCACCACGGCTCCCGACGCCGTCTCGATGGACTTCGTCGGCTCGCGCCACGCCTCCATCGTGGACGCCGGCGCGACCAAGGTCGACGGCGACAACGCGATCCTGTACCTGTGGTACGACAACGAGTTCGGCTACTCCTGCCAGGTCATCCGCGTCGTCCAGCACGTCTCGGGCGTCGAGTACCCGACCTTCCCGGCCCCGGCGGCCTGACCCCGCCCGCGCCACCACGCGAACGGCGCGCCGCGCTCCCCGAGGGGAGGGCGGCGCGCCGTTCGCGTGTGCCGGGGCGTCAGTTCTTGCGCACGGAGCGCAGCGCGCCGGCCGCCGGTTCGACCGGCTCGTCCCGGGCCTCGGCCCAGAGCGAGCGGACGTGGCCGAGGTGGCGCATCATGCACGCCTCGGCGCCCGCCCGGTCCCGGGCGATCATGAGGTCGAGGAGTTCGACGTGCTCCTCGGCGGAGCTGATCAGCTTGCCCGCCTCGTCGAGCCCCGTCAGGCCGTAGAGCCGGGACCGCTTGCGCAGATCGCCCACGGTCTCCACGAGCCGGTCGTTGCCGGACAGGCCGAGCAGGGTGAGGTGGAACTGCCGGTCGGCCTCCAGGTAGCCGATGAGGTTGTGCTCGCGGGCGTTGACCACGATCTCCTCGGCCAGCGGACGCAGCGCCTCCAGCTCCTCGGCCGTCGCGGTCTCGGTGACCCGGCCGACCGTGGGCACCTCGATGAGCATCCGCAGCTCGGTGCACTGGTCGAGCTCGCGCTCGCTGACCTCGGTGATCCGGAAGCCCTTGTTGCGGACCGGCTCGACGAGGCCCTCGCGGGCCAGGTCGAGCATGGCCTCGCGGACCGGGGTCGCGGAGACGCCCAGTTCGGCCGCGAGGCCGGGGGCCGAGTAGACCGTGCCCGGCTTCAGCTCCCCGGCGGTGAGCGCCGCGCGCAGCGCGTGGCCCACCTGGTCGCGAAGCCGCTCCTGGGCCTTGATGAGACTGTGCTGCTTCAGGTCACCCACGCCGTTCCTCCGAGAATCCGCAGACGACCAGCGTACAATGTCACGTTGCTCAGCCGGTGGCCGCCCGGTGGACCGCGACGGCCACGGCGAGATCCTGCCAGGCCATCCCCACGCTCTTGAAGAGGCGGGGAGCGGGTCCCGGCGCCGGCAGGGCCGGTCCCCTGACGAGATCGGCGAGCGTGCCGGTGAGGTGTCCGGCTCCGATCGCCCCCTCCGCCTCGGGGATCAGCAGGTCGCCGGCCTCGCGGAGGGCCGCCGAGCGGGCCTCGACCCACACCTCGGAGCGGCGCACGAGCGCGGTGTCGGTCTCCCGGGCGTCCGGCTCGTGCGAGCCGACCGCGACGACCACCGTGCCCGGCGCCACCCGCCGTCCGTCGAAGAGGGGTTCGCGCGCGGTGGTGCAGCAGACCACCAGGTCGGCCTCGGCCACCTCGCCGGCGGTGCCGGTACGGCCCTCCGGCACGCCGATCCCCCGGGCGTACGCGGCGAGCCCCTCGGCGCGCCGGGGGTCGCGGGCGACGACGGTGACGGAGGCGAGCTTCCGCACCGCGAGGAGCGCGTCGACGTGACCGTACGCCTGCGGGCCGGAGCCGAACACGACCACCCGCAACGGCCCGTCCCCCGAGGTGAGGTGACGGACCGCCAGGGCGGAGACGGCCGGGGTGCGCAGCGCGGTGAGCGCGGCGCCGTCGAGGAGGGCGCGGGGTCTGAGGGTGGCCCCGTCGAGGAGGAGGTAGCTCCCGGTGATCCGGGGCAGCCCGAGGGCGGTGTTGCCGGGCGCCACCCCGGCGATCTTCACCCCGGCCCACCCCCCGGCGGCGGCCGGCATGAGCAGCAGTTCGCCGGCCGGGACGGGGACGGCGGAGCGCGGCGGGCAGGTCTCGGGGTCGAGGCCGTCCCGCAGGACCTGGGCGAGCGCCTCGACGGCGGCGGCCGGGGCGAGCGCCCGGGTGACGGCGCCGCCGTCGAGGTACGGCACCGGCGGGGTGCTCACAGCAGGAACCCCGCGCCGAGCGTGTCGTCCGGGTCGAGCGTGAAGTGCGCCGTGCCGGTGCGGTGGGCGGTGCCGGTGACCTCGGTGACGAGTCCGCCGGCGGGGTCGCCGCCGGGGACGGCGCGGCCGGTGAAGACCGTGCCCGCGACGGACTCGTGGGTGAGGACCTCGCCCTCCTCCAGGCGGCCCTCGTCGGCGAGGAGGGCGAGCCGGGCGGAGGTGCCGGAGCCGCACGGGGAGCGGTCGGTCTGGCCGTCGGCGAAGACGGTGACGTTCCGCTGGCGCGGCCCCCGGTCGGTGTCGGGCAGGTCCTCGTACAGGATGACGCCGTAGACGCCGGAGAGCAGCGGCCCGTCGGGGTGCCAGGTGGCGGGGTGCCCGGCGAGCGCGGTGCGGATCTCCCGTCCCACCCGGGTGAGTGCGGGCAGGGACGCCTTGTCCACGGTGAGGCCGAGGTCGCGGGCGCGGACGGAGGCGTAGCAGGCTCCGGCGTGGGCGAGGTCGGCCTCGACGATGCCGAGGCCGGTGGCGACGGGGACCTTGCGGGCGGTGACCCGGGCGGGCACGTTCCGGAAGGTGACGCCGGTGGTGCGGCCGGCGGCCCGGTGGACGGTGGCGGTGACCCGCCCGGAGGGCACGTCGACGCGGACCGGGACGTCCCGGTCGCCGTCGCCGGACGGGACGAGTCCGCTGTCGACGGCCCAGGCGGCGAGCGCCATGGTGCCGTGGCCGCAGGCGGTGGAGAAGCCGTCCTTGTGCCAGAAGAGGACGCCGAGGTGGGCGCCGTCGTCGTCGGGCGGGACGACGAAGCCGCCGTACATCCCGGCGTGGCCGCGCGGCTCCTGGACGAGGAGGCGGCGCAGCGCGTCCAGGGGGCCGGGGCGGGGGGCGGTGCCGGAGCCGCCGGAGCCGATGGCGGTGGCGCAGCGCTCGGCGACGGTGTCGCCGGGGGCGGGCGGCAGTCCTTCGGCGACGATCCGGAAGGGTTCGCCGGCGGTGTGGTAGTCGGTGACGCGGATCCCGTCCGCGGGGAGGGCGGTCACAGCAGGAATCCGGCGGGGAAGGGGTCGGTGGGGTCGAGGAAGTACTGGGCGGTGCCGGTGATCCAGGCCCGTCCGGTGACGGTCGGGACGACGGCGGGCCGGCCGCCGACGGTGGTCTCGGCGACGAGTCGCCCGGTGAACTCGGTGCCGATGAAGGACTCGTTGACGAAGTCCGTGCCGAGCGGGAGGAGTCCGCGGGCGTGCAGCTGGGCCATGCGGGCGCTGGTGCCGGTGCCGCACGGGGAGCGGTCGAACCAGCCGGGGTGGATGGCCATGGCGTGCCGGGAGCGGACGGCGTCGGAGCCGGGGGCGGCGAGGTAGACGTGCTTGACGCCCGCGACGGCCGGGTCCTCGGGGTGGACGGGCCGGTCCTCGCCCGCGTTGATCGCGTCCATGATCGCCAGTCCGGCGGTCAGCAGATCCTGCTTGTGGGCGCGGTCAAAGGGAAGGCCGAGGGCGTCGAGTTCCACGAAGGCGTAGAAGTTGCCGCCGTAGGCGAGGTCGTAGGTGACGGTGCCGTACCCGGGGACCTCGGTCTTGAGGTCGAGTCCGACGCTGAAGGCGGGGACGTTGGTGAGGGTGACGGAGCGGGCGGCGCCGTCCTCGACGCGGACGTCGACGGAGACCAGGCCGGCCGGCGTGTCGAGGCGGACGGTGGTGACGGGTTCGACGACCGGGACCATGCCGGTCTCGACGAGGACGGTGGCGACGCCGATGGTGCCGTGGCCGCACATCGGGAGCAGGCCGGAGACCTCGACGAAGAGGACGCCGTAGTCGGCGTCGGGCCGGGTCGGGGGCTGGAGGATGGCGCCGCTCATGGCGGCGTGGCCGCGCGGTTCGTACATGAGCAGGGTGCGCAGGGAGTCGCGGTGCTCGATGAAGTGGAGCCGCTTCTCCGCCATGGTGGCGCCGGGGATCACCCCCACCCCGCCGGTGACGACCCGGGTGGGCATGCCCTCGGTGTGGGAGTCCACCGCGTGGTAGACGTGTCGGGTGCGCATGGGCTGTGTCTCTCTCCCTGGGGTCAGCGGAGGCCTTCGGCGAGGACCTTCTCGGTGGCGGCGCGGACGGCGGTCTCGACGGCTCCGGTGAGCGGCAGGCGCGGGGCGCGGGTGGGCCCGCCGTGACGGCCCGCGATGTCCATGGAGAGCTTGATGGCCTGGACGAACTCGATCTTGGAGTCCCAGCGGTAGAGGCTGTGCAGCGCCTTGTAGAGCGGGAGCGCGGTGGTGAGGTCGCCGGCGACGGCGGCGCGGTAGAGGGCGGCGGCGGACTCGGGCAGGGCGTTGGGGTAGCCGCCGATCCAGCCGACGGCGCCGGCGACGGCCAGTTCCAGGAGGACGTCGTCGGCGCCGGCCAGGAGGTCGAGTCCGGGGGCGAGTTCGGCGATCTCGTAGGCGCGGCGGACGTCGCCGCTGAACTCCTTGACGGCGACGATGGTGCCGTCGGCGTGGAGCTTGGCGAGAAGGGCGGGGGTGAGGTCGACCTTGGTGTCGATGGGGTTGTTGTAGGCGACGATCGGCACCCCGGCCTGGGCGACCTCGGCGTAGTGGGCGCGGACGGAGGCCTCGTCGGCGCGGTAGGCGTTGGGCGGCAGGAGCAGGACGGATCCCGCGCCGGCCTCGGCGGCCTGCTCGGCCCAGCGGCGGGACTCGGCGGAGCCGTAGGCGGCGACGCCGGGCATGACGCGTGCTCCGTCGCCCGCGGCGGCGACGGCGGTGCGGACGACGGCGGCGCGCTCGGCGTCGGTGAGGGTCTGGTACTCGCCGAGGGAGCCGTTGGGCACGACGCCGTCGCAGCCGTGGGCGATCAGCCACTGGACGTGCTCGGCGTAGGCGTCGAGGTCGATGGAGAGGTCCTCGCGCAGCGGCAGCGTGGTGGCGACCATGATGCCGTGCCAGGGGCGGATGCGGGTGTCGGTCATGATGGCGTACTCCTTTGTAGTGTGTGACATTTTACTAAGGGGTGTGCGGCGGCCACAAGGGTGTGACCACCACGGAAAACGGCTAGTCGGCGGGGAGTTCGGCGAGCTCCCCGAGGCGCACCGGACAGGCCAGCGGGCGCCGGTCGGCGGCGGGTTCGCCGCCGGCGAGCGCGGCCACCGCCGGACCGCACATGCGGCCCTGGCACCAGCCCATCCCGGCGCGGGTCAGCAGCTTGACCGTGCGGGCGTCGGTGGCGCCCAGCTCCTCCACCGCCTCGCGGACCCGCCCGGCCGGCACCTCCTCGCAGCGGCAGACGGCGGTCTCCTCGCGGAGCCAGCCGGTCCACCCGGCACCGGGCCGGTGCGCGGCGCCCATCGCGTCGGCGAAGGCCCGCAGCCGGGCGCGGCGCCGGGCGAGGGCCGCCGGGACGGCCCGTCCGGCGATCGAGTGGGCCGCGATCTCGCCCTCGGTGAGGGCGAGGGGGGCGCCGCCGACCCCGCCGGTCTCGCCCGCCGCCCACACGCCGGGCACCGAGGTGCGCAGCGCGGGGGTGAGGACGAGGGCGGCGGTGCCGTCGGCGGCGGTGCGGGTGGCGCAGCCGAGGGCGGTGGCGAGGGAGAGTTCGGGGACGAGGCCGTGGCCGACGGCGAGCGCGTCGCAGGGGACGCGGCGGCCGGTGCCGGGCACGGGACGCCAGTCGCGGTCGAGCCGGGCGACGGTCACCGCCTCGACGCGGTCGGTGCCGTGCGCCTCGACGACGGCGTGCCGGAGCAGCGGGCGGACCTGGTGGCGGAGCAACGCGCCGCCGTAGAGGGCGCCTTCGGCGAGCTTGGCCGGGTTGCGCAGCAGGGTGCCGGTGTGGCGGGCGTACGCCCCGTATCCGGCGGCCTCGACGACGGCGGGCACCCGGGCGCCCGCGGCGGCCAGCGAGGCGGCGACGGCGAGCAGCAGCGGCCCGCTGCCCGCGACGACCACCCGGCGCCCGGGCAGCACGAGCCCGCTCTTGAGCATGGCCTGCGCTCCCCCGGCGCCGACGACGCCGGGCAGGGTCCAGCCGGGGAAGGGGAGCTGGCGCTCGTACGCCCCGGTGGCGAGCAGCACGGCGCGGGCGCGTACGGGCCGCCCGGCCCGGTCGTCGGTGCGGGAGTGGACGGTCCAGTCGGTGCCGGAGCCGGTGACGCTCCAGACCTGACGGTTCGCCAGGTACCGGATGCGGCCTGCCCGTTCGTAGGCCCGCAGTTCGGCCTCGCGGCCGGCGAAGGCGGCCCAGTCGTGGTGCAGGGCCTGGGGGCGGGTGGCGCCGAGGGCCGGGTCGGGGTGGCGGTAGTACTGGCCGCCGGGGCCGGCGCCCGCGTCGAGGAGGGTGACCGTGCGGCCGAGGGCGGCGGCGGTGACGGCGGCGGCGAGGCCGGCGGGCCCGGCGCCGACGACGGCGAGGTCGGCGCCCTCGGTGGGGTCAGACGGCGAGGTCGTCATGGCCGGTTCCCTCCTGGCTGGTGACGAGGCCGCCGGGGCGGGCGGGGACGAGGCAGGCGCGGCGGTTGGGGGTGCCGTCGACGGTGACGAGGCAGTCGAAGCACTGGCCGATCCCGCAGAAGGCGCCCCGGGGTTCGCCGGTGCCCCGGGTGGTGCGCCAGGCGAGGACGCCGGCGCCCCACAGGGCGGCGGCGACGGTCTGCCCGGCGGCGGCCGGGATGTCCCGGCCGTCGAAGCGGAAGGTGAAGGTCTCCTGCGGTGCGCCGCCGACGAGGGCGCGCGGGGTGCGGCGGCTCAACTCTGCTGCTCCTGGGTCGGGACGTCGGCGGGGCCGAAGTCGCGCTCGGGACGGAAGGGCGCCGGGTCGAGCGGGGGTTCGGCGCCGGTGAGGGCGGCGGCGACGAGCGCGCCGGTGGCGGGGGCGAGGCCGATGCCCGCCCCTTCGTGGCCGCAGGCGTGGTGGAGGCCGGGGACGCGCGGGTCGGGGCCGATCGCCGGGAGGTGGTCGGGGAGGTAGGGGCGGAAGCCGTGGTAGGCGCGGAGCACCTGGACGCCGGCGAGCACCGGGAAGAGCGCGGCGGCCTGGGCGGCGAGCCGGCGCAGGGCCTCGGTCGAGAGCGAGCGGTCGAAGCCGACGCGTTCGCGGGTGGCGCCGATGAGGACGGGGCCGCCGGGGGTGCCCTCGACGACGGCGGAGGACTGGAGGGCGGCGGAGCCGCTGGCCACGTCGGCGATGTAGTCGGCGGCGTAGACCTTGTGGCGGACGACCCTCGGGAGGGGCTCGGTGACGAGGACGAAGCCCCGGCGGGGCAGGACGGGGAGGTGGACGCCGGCGAGCCGGGCGGCCTCGCCGCCCCAGGTTCCGGCGGCGTTGACGACGGCGGGGGCGAGGAGTTCGCGGCGCGTGGTGCGCACGCCCCGGACGGCGCCGGCCGGGCCGCGGAGGATCGCGGTGACCTCCTCGCCGAGGTGGAGCGCGGCGCCGGAGGCGGCGAGCAGCCGGGCGGCGGCCTGCGCGGGCTGCACCTGGGCGTCCTGCGGGTAGCGGAAGCCGCCGGCGAGGCCGGGGGCGAGGTGGGGTTCGAGGTCGGCGAGCCGGTCGGCGGGGATCTCGGTGGCCGTGACGCCGGCCTTCCGCTGGCCCTCCGCGAAGGCGCGGAGGGCCTTGAGGGCGGGCTCGTCGGGCGCCACGACGAGCCCGCCCTTGGGCTCGTACTCGGTCTCCGGCGGGAGTGCCGCGGAGAGTTCACGCCAGAGTCTCGTGGACAGCAGCGCGAGGTCGAGCTCGGGGCCCGCCTCCTTGTCGGAGACGAGCAGATTGCCTTCCCCGGCGCCGGTGGTGCCGCCCGCGACGGGACCGCGGTCGACCACGGCGACGGTGAGTCCGGAGCGAGCCGCGTAGTACGCGCAGGCGGCTCCGACGACGCCGGCGCCGATGATCACGACGTCCGGGGAGTGTCTGTTGGGCACGGCAGTAATATGTCACATTCTTCAGGCGTTGCCCAGGGGCCGGCGGCCCCTGGACAGGACGGGTGTGCGGTCAGCTGCGCAGCGGGCCCTCGCAGCGGAAGTCGGACGTGCCGGCCACGCGGTTGCTCCAGATGTCCACCGGGCCGAACGAGCAGTTCATGTCGGCCAGGTTGTTGGAGGCGGCGCCCGCCCGGTCGAGGATGAAGTAGTCGACCGTCTCCGACATGTCCTTGAAGACCCGGTCGGGGCTGCCGGCGTCCGCCAGGTTGGCGGTGATCCGGCCGGTGCAGACGAAGCGCCGCTTGCCCGCCTCGCCCGCCTCCACGCAGTCGGGGTTGTTGTAGGTGGCGGTGGCGAAGGCGGAGCGGACCGCGGCGACGTCCCAGTCCTTCAGGGAGCCGTTGGCGGTGTAGGTGGTGTTCGGCACGAAGAGCTCGTCGACCTTGGCGATCTGCGCGTCCAGGAAGCGGTCGTACGCCTGCTGGAGGCCGGGGTCGGAGCTGAGCCGCTCGCGCCAGGCGTCGTAGCCGGCCACGTCGTCGTTGCGCAGGTGGGTGTACATCTCGCGGATCAGGGAGGGGCGCTCGGTCCACAGGAACTCGAAGAAGGTGCCCGCGTAGTTGTAGAAGCGGAAGCCGTCGCCGTCGTAGGTGGCGTGCAGGATCTGGCGGAGGTTCATCCGCGGGCCGCCGCCGGCCGTGTCGTTGATGATGCCCCGGACCAGGGACTTGCGGACGGCGATGCCGTTGTCACGGGTGGCTCCGTCGAAGAACTCGGCGGTGCCCTCGTCCATGAAGGTGGTCCGGTCGCCCTGGTACCAGGGACCCTGGCCGAAGAAGCCGGGGACGGCGAAGCGCCCGTTGAGGTAGTGGGCGTACTCGTGGCGGAACAGCTCCTCCAGCGTGAGGGAGGAGTCCTGCGGGACGCGGCGCTGGTACGTGTAGAAGGTGGCGCCGTTCTCGATGTAGATGCCGCCGTTGTTCGTGTCGTACCCGGTCAGGATGGGGTGGTAGTTCTCGTAGTCGGCCCGGGAGCCGTACAGGACGATGTTCAGGGTGGTGTTGGGGTCGCCGGCCAGCGGCTGCTCGCTGCCGACCACCCGGTGGAAGTGCGCCTTGACCTGCTTGCTCGCGTAGTACAGCTGGTCGACGGTGGCGCGGTCGAGGCCGGTGCGGACCTTGAGGGCGGCGCCGGTCCCGGTGTCGTAGGTGTAGGTGTACGGGAAGATCCGGGCCTCGATGTCGGCCTTGCAGACGTTGTACGGGGCGCAGGCGTCGTAGAAGTTCAGCCAGGAGACGATCTTGGCCCAGGGCTGGCTGCCGGAGCCCCAGGCGGACTCGACGGGACCGATCATCGCGCCGAGGTCGGCGACGATGCCGTCCCGCAGGCCCGCGACCTCGCCGAAGCGGCCGTACTCGCTGAGCGCGTCGCGGGCGACCCAGGCGTTGGCGGTGCCCTTGAGGTGGGTGTAGCCGGCGAAGGCCTTGAAGACGGCGCGGTAGGCCGGGTCGGCGGCGACGGCGGCGTGGAAGGCGGCGTCCTGGTTGCCGGAGTAGATGCCCAGGTAGTTGACGGAGAGTCCGGCGAGGGCGGCGCCCGCCCAGGTCGGGTCGAGGTTCGTCGCGGGGTGCGACGGGTCCATGGTGGCGAGCACCTTGGTGATGAGGCCGAGCTGGTGCTGGCGCAGGCCGGGGGCGCTGCCGATGTAGAGGGCCTCGCGCAGGGTGCGGGCGTTGGACGCGGTGACGTCGAAGGTGCGGGCGGCGGAGCCGAAGGCGGCGATGGCGCGGCGGACGGCGTCGACGGTCGGGGCGTCGGTGATGTCGATCTCGTCGCGCGAGAAGTCGTGGTAGGCGACGGCGTGGAGATAGGTGAACATCTCCTCCAGGTGGGAGGAGTTGCGGCCGTCGTGGGCGGCGGCCAGGCCGGATATCCGGTTCGCGACGGCCTGGACGTGGGCGTCGGACATGACCGGGGCGAGACGGGCGTCCCAGGTCCAGATGAGGCCGCTCAGACAGCCGTCGGCGGTGACGGCGGGATCGGCGAGGAAGTCGGCGAAGGCCGCCGGGGAGAGGCCGGTGATGCCGTCGAGGGTGCAGGGCACGCCGGCGGCGACCAGCGCGGGCGCCGCCTGCGCCTTGCTCTTCCCGGCCGTGGCCTTGGTGTCCTTCTTCGCCTGGCCGGGGACGCGGGCCTTGGTGTCGCCGGTGCCGCCGGGGGCGGGCGCCGGGGCGGGCGTGGCCGTACGGGCCTTGGCGAATCGTTCCACCTCGTCGAAGGGGTTCGGCTCGGCGGCGGCGGCGGGCGCGAAGGCGCCGGGCACGGCGGACGGAGCGGCGGCGGCGCGCGGGGCGGGCGTCTCGGCGGCCTGGGTCGCGGCCTGGCCGGCGGAGGCCACGAGGGTCACCGCGATCGCGGTGGCGAGGAGGGAGGAGCGCACGACTCTGTGCTGGGACACGAGGTCTCCTGGATGAGGGTGGGGATGAGGGGGGTCGCGCGGCCGATCAGCGGAACCTGAACGCGAGTTGACGGAGAGACAGCCGTCCGCCGCACGAGGTGTAACATAGTAATGTGAAATTGCACTGACAACCCCTGTGCACGGGTCAGTTGCGACGGCCGGGCGTCCGCCTCCGCGAGGGAACGGGGGGAGGCGGCCGCCCGGCCCCTCATCCGGGGCCGAACCCGCAGGTCAGCGCGGTGCGTTCGGTACGGCTCCGAGCCCGGGCGCCGCCGGCCTCAGCCCCTTCGCCGCACCCTCCGCCCGCTCGCGCGCCACCGCCGCGAGCGCCGCGTCACCGATCGCGTCGGCCAGCCGGGCCCTGCCCAGCCAGTTGTACGGGCTGTCCGGGCGCAGCCCGTCCCGCTCGCTCAGCAGCAGCCGCGCCCGGTCGTGCTCCCCGGCGGCGAGCGCCGATTCGAGGAGCGTCCGCTGGACGGCGTCGCGCTGCGCGTGGCTGCCGCCGAAGACCTGGATCCGGCGCCGCAGCGGCCACAGCAGCTCCACCACGGCGGCGTGGTCCCCGCGCCCGTGCGCCACCAGCGCCTCGCAGACCGGGAGTCCGACCTCGGCCGTCATGGCGTGGTTGGAGAGCGTGCGCCGGTCCCCGCCGCCGTCTCCGTCGGCCAGCCACCGGCGGCGGTCGGCCACCAGCGCCTCCGCCTCCGCGATCCGGCCCGCCCCCACGTACGCCATCACCGCGTGGGCGTCGTTGAAGGCGTAGAACGGCGGATCGGCCCGCGCGGCCCAGGCGTCGGCGAGCCGCTCCCAGCGCTCCGGCTCCTCCCGGCCCGCGAGCCGCAGCCGCCACAACAACGCGGCGGCGTCGAGGAGTTCCATGGCGAGCCCCGCCGACTCCTCGTGGTGGACGGCCGCGTCGTAGACGCGCAGCGCGGTCTCCTCCGCGCCCGCCTCCAGGGCGTACAGCGCGTAGTGCCACCAGTTGTGCACCGTCAGGTAGTTGCCGCGCGCCCAGTCGTCCGCGCGGCCGTCGAGGAAGGCGACGCCCTCGGCGACCCGGCCCTGCATCTCGTACACGTGGGTCACCGCGTGCACCGCCCACACGTCCCTGGGATGCCGCTCGACCGCCGCGAGCCCCGTCTCCTCCGCGCGCCGGTAGTGGCCCGACTCCTCCAGGCCGAAGGCGTACATGCCGAGCAGCGGCCCCCGGTGCTCGTCGGCCCTCCCCCACGCCGACAGGGCGCCGCCGATCCGGTCCCGCAGCCGGACGGCGTCCCCGGTGAGGAAGTCCAGCTGGTGCCCGGCGAAGAGCGCGAGGACGTCCCTCGGGTACGCGAGGGACAGCTCCTCCAGGAGGCCGCCCGCCCCGTGCAGGTCCCCGGCGAGACAGGCGCCGGCGGCGGCCATGTGCAGCCGCTCGCGCGCGGGCAGCGCGGAGGTGTCGCAGCCGGCGAGGAAGCGCTCGAAGCCGGACCGGGCCGCCGCGGCGCCGGTGTGCTCGGTGCCGAGCACCCCCAGATAGGCGGCGAAGGCCTGGGCGTCGGGCGACGCGGGGCTCGCCGCGAGGGCGTCCACGACGGCCGGGGTCACCTCGGGCCGGAAGAAGAGCAGGGCCTCCACGGCCCGGTCCAGATGGGCGGCCCCCTCGGGGGTGCAGGCGTACAGGGTGTTGCCGTAGCGGTCGGTCGCCAACGCGGATCCTCACCTCGGTTCCTCGGATGCTGCCTGGTGCCCGGACGGGCGGGGCGCGGCCCCTCCCGTCGGCACCGGAAGCGTGCCCCGGCCGCTCGCGCGCCACTCTGCCCGCGCCTCGACGCGCCCCCCGCTCCGCCCCGTCCGGCGGCGTGATCCACTGGTCCCGCACCACAGCACGCAGCACGAGGAGAGTGAACGTTCATGTCCGTCGCCGACGACGCCGTCCGGGTCCGTCCGGTCCGGGAGGACGACTTCGAGCAGTGGCGTGCCCTGTACCGGGGCTACGCCGACTTCTACCGGGTCGAGCAGAGCGAGGAGGCGGCGGCGCTCGTCTGGTCGTGGCTCCACGACCCCGGCCACGAGGTGGAGGGGCTGGTGGCCGAGGGGGCCGACGGGCGGCTCGTGGGGCTCGCGCACTTCCGGGCCTTCGCCCGGCCGCTGTCCGCGTCGGTGGGCGGCTGGCTCGACGACCTGTTCGTGGACCCGGCGAGCCGCGGCACCGGCGCCGCCGACCGGCTGCTCGCCGCCCTGCGCGGGATCGGCGCGGAGCGCGGCTGGAGCGTCGTCCGCTGGATCACGGCCGACGACAACCACCGCGCCCGCTCCAAGTACGACCAGGTGGCCACGCGCACGATGTGGATCACGTACGACATGGCCCCCGGGACCCAGGACCGCTAGGGCCCTAGCGCAGCTCCTCGGCCACGATCGCCGCGGCGGCGGCCACCAGTTCGTCCACGCCCGGGGCCGCCTGCTCGAAGCGGGTGGTGAGGACGGCGAGGAGGATCGGGCCGCCGTCCGGCGGCCAGGTGACGCCCACGTCGTTGTTGCCGCCGTACGAGCCGCCGCCGGTCTTGTCCGCGACCGTCCAGTCCGCCGGCAGGCCCTTGCGGAAGCGGGTGGGGCTGGTGGTGTTGCGGAGCAGCCAGTCGGTGAGGAGGCCCCGGTCGGCGGGGTCGAGGGCGCGGCCGAGGACGAGCCTGCCGTAGGTGCGGGCGATGGCGCGCGGGGTGGTGGTGTCGGTGGTCCGCCAGGGCTCGCCGGAGTTCAGCTCGGGCTCCCAGCGGTCGAGCCGGGTGACCGGGTCGCCGAGCGAGCGGGCGAAGCGGGCGATCGCGGTGGGGCCGCCGAGCTCGCGCAGCAGGAGGTTGGCGGCGGTGTTGTCGCTGAAGCGGATGGCCGCGTCGCAGAGTTCGGAGACGGTCAGGCCGCCCGCGATGTTCTCCGGCTGCTTGGTCACCGGGGACCAGCCGGACTTCTCGACCTCGGCGGCGGTGTAGTGGAGGCGGCGGGCCAGGAAGGTGCCGTCGTGGTCGAGGTCGCGCAGGACGGCCGCGGCGGCGAGGGTCTTGAAGACCGAGCACATCGGGAAGCGTTCGCGGTCCCGGTGGGCGATCGTGCGGCCGGTGCGCACGTCGTGGGCGTGGACGCCGAGGCGGGCGTCGTACCGCTCCTCGAGGGCGCGCAGTCGGGCGGCGATCCGGTCCTCGGCCCGGCCGACCGGCCGGGCCGCGGCGTGGGCGGTGCCCGCGCCGGTGAGGCCGAGGGTGGTGAGCGCCGTCGCGGCGCCGAGGGTGAGCGCGGTCCGGCGGGAGGCGCCGGGATTCTGCGGGTGCACGGACGTCCCTTCGCAGGCGATCGTCAACGATCGCTGGTGATCGATTCCGCAGTGCACCACGCAGGGCCGGCGGGGGTCGGTTCCGACACCCCGGGTTACCTGACGGTATGTAATTCCGGCTTCACTGTCCGATCATGGTCCCGGAGCACAGTGCTCCGCGCAGTGCGAAAGGACACGCATGCCATATCGCGAGGGGGAGAGCGGCACGGCACCGACCCTGATCCAGTCGGTACGCCGGGCCGTACGGCTGCTGGACGAGCTGGAGCGGCGCGGGGGCACCGGGAGTGCCAAACAGCTGGCCCGCGACGCGGTGCTGCCGCTGCCGACCGCGTACCACCTGCTGCGGACCCTGGTCCACGAGGGCCTGGTCCGCAACGACAACGGCGCCTACCGGCTGGTCTCGCCGCTGCGCCGGGGCACGGACACCGCCGCCCACGCGCCGGCGCTCGGCATCCAGGCCTGGGTGGACACGCTCAGCCGGGAGCTGGACGCCGCCGTGTACTTCGTGCAGTACCTGGACGGCGAGGTGCGGCTCGGCGCCGTCTCCGGCAATCCGGCGCGGCCGCCCGTCGAGGAGTGGGCCGACTTCCGGGCCACCGCCCACGCCCACGCCGCCGGCCAGAGCCTGCTGCTCCAGCTGGAGCCGGAACAGCGCGACGACCATCTGAGCCGCCACCGGGTGACGGCACTCACCCCGCACACCGTCGCGACGCACGGCGACTTCGAGCGACGCCTCGCGGCGGCCCCGCGGCGGCTGCCGGTCCTGGAGCACCAGGAGTACGCGCTGGGGACCGCCTGCGCGGCGGTGCCGATCACGGTGGGCGCGGAGACGGCCGCGGTGGCCCTGTCGATCCCCGCCGCCGAGGGGGCGCGGCTGCGCGGGCTCGCGGACCGGCTCCAGAAGCGGGCGGAGCAGGTGCTGATCGCGCAGACCTTCGCGGTCGCCGCCGCCGGTCACGAGCCTTGACCCGGCGACCCTCGGGGCGGGCGGTCGGGCCTCCATCGCCGCGAGCCTGCTGCGCCGGCGCGGCTTCGAGGACCTCTCCGACCACCTCGGCGGCTACTCGGCCTGGGCCCTGACGGCGGCGGAGAGCCCGGCCGCCTGAACGCCCGCCCGACCCGCCGCATCCACCCCCACGAACGGAGCCCACCCCGCCACGACCATCCCTCCTCCCTCTCCCCCGCCGTGCTGCACCGCCTCGTGCGGGAGGGCCGCGCCACCGCGCCTGCTCGACGTCCGCACGCCCGGCGAGTTCCGTACGACGCACATACCGGGCTCGTACAACGTGCCGCTGAACGCCCTGCGCGAGCACCGCACCGAGCTGCTCGCCCACCCGGACGAGGAGGTCGTCCTCGTCTGCCGGTCCGGGCAGCGGGCGCGGGAGGCGGAGCGGTCCCTCGCCGACGCCGGGCTGCCGAACCTCCGGGTCCTGGAGGGCGGGATCGTCGCCCGGGAGGAGTCGGGCGCGCCCGTCGAGCGCGGCCCGGAGCGGTGGGACATGGAGCGTCGGGTTCGGCTCGTCGCCGGCTCGGTGGTCCTCGCCACCGGCCTGATCGGCATCGCGGTCCCCGGCATCCACCTCGTCGGGACCTCGATCGGCGCGGGCCTCACCTACGCCGCGCTCAGCAACACCTGCGCCATGGGCGTCCTGCTCTCGAAGCTGCCCTACAACCGCGGGCCCCGCACCGACCTGCGCACCGTCCTCGCGGAGCTGCGGAGCACCCGGTGACGGTGCTCGCCGTCGCGGCCTCGCTGCTGGTGGGCGTCGCCCTCGGCGTCCTCAGCGGCGGGGGCTCGGTCCTCACCGTGCCGATCCTGGTCCACCTGGCCGGGCAGGACGCGAAGGAGGCGATCACGACCTCGCTGTTCGTCGTCGGCGTGACCAGCCTCGCCGCCCTGGCGCCGCACGCGCGGGCGCGGCGGGTGCGGTGGCGGACCGGTCTGCTCTTCGGCGCCTTCGGCATGGCGCCGTACCGCGACCGTCCGCGAGTGACCGGAATCAAGGGACACCGACCGTTTTGATACCCCATGGGGTATTCTGGGGCGGCGGGGGTGACGACGCGAAGGAGGCGGCCGTGCAGGTCGACGAAGAGGCCATGGCGCCCGTGCTCAACCGGCTGCGGCGGGCGCAGGGACAGCTGGCCGGAGTGATCGCGATGGTCGAGGCGGGCCGCGACTGCAAGGACGTGGTGACCCAACTCGCGGCCGTCTCCCGGGCCCTGGACCGGGCCGGGTTCAAGATCGTGGCGAGCGGGATGCGCCAGTGCCTGGCGGAGGAGCCGGCGGGCGGGCCGCCGATGACGGAGGCGGAGCTGGAGAAGCTCTTCCTCGCCCTGGCATAGCGCCCTGGCATCGCGCCCCGGCGCGGCGCCCCGGCTCGGCACTCCGGGCCCGCCGCCGCCCATCGGACCCCCGCGCGACGGGGTCGGGCGGCCTCCGCGCCTCCTATGCTGACCAGGTACGGAATCACCAGGCCAGACATGGCGCAGGAACAAAGGGGCACCCCGCTCGATGAGCCGGAAGCAGCAGCGCGGAGAAGTCACCGTCGAGCGCGTCCTCGACGCCGCGCTGGACCTCTACGCGCGCGAGGGCGAGGCGGGCCTCACCGTCGCCGCCCTCACCCGGGAGAGCGGTGTCAGCACCGGCAGCGTCTACCACCATTTCGGCAACCTCCACGGAGTGGTCTCGGCGCTCGCCCTCCGCTGGCTCGGCCGCCTCCTCGGCGAGCTCGGCACCGCCCTGCTCTCCCACCAGGACGCCCGTTCCGGCATCGAGGCGGTCGTCCACGCCTATCTGGGCTTCGTCCGCACCGAACCGGCCGCCTCCCGCCTCCTGCACTCCCCCTTCGCGGACCAGGAGGGCACGGCCCACGCCGCCGAGATCCGCGACAGCCAGGAGGCCCGGCTCACCCCCATCGAGCTCTGGCTCGACGCCCACCGCAAGGCGGGCGAGCTGGCCGACCTCCCGACCCCGGTCATCGAGGGGCTCGTCCTGGGGCCGGTCGTCGCCATGGCCCGCCGCTGGCTCACCCTCGGCGACGTCGACCTCGAAGAGGCGAGCCGGATCCTCCCCGACCGGATCTGGCGCTCGGTCGGCCCCTGACGGCGGCCGGCCCCGGGGTCAGCGGGGTCCGCCCCCGGCGGGCGGGGCCGTCGGCGCCGGCGGCGCGCCGTCCGGGGTGCCCGGGCCGATGCGCAGCTCGAAGTCGCCGTCGTACCGCTGGTGTCCGGCGATCACCGCGACCCCGACGACCTCCTCGCCGACCTGGCCGCGCACGATCAGCGGATCCTCCCGCAGGTCCCGCATGAGGGCCACGCACATGCCGATCATGACGAGCACGAACGGGGCGGCGACCAGGATCGTCAGGTTCTGCAGGCCCGCCAGGGCGTCGCCCTGCCCGTCGCCGATGAGCAGCATGATCGCGGCGACGGCGCCGGTGACCACGCCCCAGAAGATCACCACCGGGCGGGTCGGCTCCATCGCGCCGCGCTGCGACAGGGTGCCCATGACGATGGAGGCGGCGTCCGCGCCGGAGACGAAGAAGATCCCGACGAGGACCATCACGAGCAGGCTCATCACGCCCGTCAGCGGGAACTCCTGGAGCAGCCCGAAGAGCTGGCCCTCCGGCGTCGTCTCGCCCGCGAGCTCGCCCTGCTCGGCCAGCCGCATCGCGGTGCCGCCGAAGATCGCGAACCAGACCAGGCTGACCGCGCTCGGCACCAGGATGACGCCGCCGATGAACTGACGGATCGTCCGGCCCCGGCTGATCCGGGCGATGAACATGCCGACGAAGGGCGTCCACGAGATCCACCACGCCCAGTAGAAGACGGTCCAGCTGCCCAGCCAGTCGTGGATGTTCTCACCGCTGGTGGCCTCGGTGCGGCCGGCCAGCTGCGGGAGGTCGCCGACGTACGCGGCGATCGAGGTCGGCAGCAGGTCGAGGACGATGATCGTGGGTCCGGCGACGAAGACGAACAGGGCGAGCAGCAGCGCCAGCACCATGTTGATGTTGGACAGCCACTGGATGCCCTTCTCCACGCCGGAGACGGCGGAGAGCACGAAGGCGACGGTGAGCACGGCGATGATGCCGACCAGCAGGCCCGTGCCGGTCTTCGCCATCCAGCCCAGCTCCTCGACGCCGCTGCCGATCTGGAGCGCGCCGAGGCCCAGCGAGGCGGCGGAGCCGAAGAGGGTGGCGAAGATGGCGAGGATGTCGATGACCCGGCCCGGCCCGCCGAGCGCCCGGCGCGCGCCCATCAGCGGCACGAAGACGGCGCTGATGGTCTGGCGGCGCCGGCGGCGGAACGTCGAGTAGGCGATGGCGAGGCCGACGACGGCGTAGATCGCCCACGGGTGGAGGGTCCAGTGGAAGAGCGTGGTGGCCATCGCCGTCTCCATCCGCTCGGCCGAGTCGGCCGGGGAGGTGCCGGGCGGCGGGGTGCCGTAGTGGGCGAGCGGCTCGCTCACCCCGTAGAACATCAGGCCGATGCCCATGCCGGCGCTGAACATCATGGCGATCCAGGAGACCGTGCGGAACTCCGGTCCCTCGCCCTCCTGTCCGAGCGTGATCCGGCCGTACCGGCTGATCGCCAGCCAGAGCGCGAAGACGACGAAGCCGGAGGCCGCCAGCATGAACGCCCAGCCGCCGTCCCGGATCAGGCCGTCGAGCAGGCTGCTGGAGACCGACTCCAGACTGTCCGTGGCCGTCGCGCCCCAGACGACGAACGCGAGGGTGAGGACGGCGGTGACGCCGAAGACGACCGGGTCGGTGCGGGCGGGGTGGCGGTGGCCGAGATCGGGCAGGTCCGCCGTCACCGGCAGCGCGCCCCTCCCGCTCCCGCCCTTGCCGCCTCCGTCGTCACCCGCGCCCGGATCCTGTCCGACTTTCGCCATCTACAACCCCTTTCCCCACCAAACGGGACAAACGCGTTATGTCCTCGTAAGGCAGTACCACAGGAGGAGTCCAACTCGGGGGACCAACAGGCCCGGTCGGCTTCTGGACACCACCGAGAGGGGATGGTTAGGTTAGCCTAACCTAAAAGTCGATCGAGGAGTCCTCGTGCGCGTCGCCCCCTCCCCCGCCCTGCCCCAGCAGACCGCCGCGGAACAGGTCCGCTCCGTGCTGGCCCGGGCAATCTCCCTCTCCCTCACCCTCGACGGCGAGACCTACGACCTCCTCGGCGCGCACACCGTCGGAGCCCGCGGCCGCATCACCCTCCACCCGCCGGCCGACACCCCCCTCTCCGACCACCTCGCCCGCGCCCCGCACGACGGCGTCGACGCGCGGATCGAGCTCACCGACATCGCCCCGACCGCGCTGCGCGACCGGGTCCGGGCCCGCGTCACCCTCACCGGGCGGCTCGCCCCCGCCACCCCCGGCGACCTCGGCTCGCTCCGCCTCGACCTCGCCCGCGTCGTCCTGCGCACCGGCACCGGGACCCAGGAGGTCGCCCCCGGCGCGTACACCCTCGCCGCCCCCGACCCGCTCGCCCTCGAAGAGGCCGCCCTCCTCACCCACCTCGCCGACGCCCACGCCGACCTCGTCTCCGACCTCGTCGTCCTCGCCGGCGCCCGCCTCCCCCACGGCGCCGTCCGCGCCCTCCCCCTCGCCATCGACCGGCACGCCGTCTCGCTGCGCTGCGAGTACGGCGAGGGCCACTGCGACCTCCGCCTCCTCTTCCCCGGCGAGGCCCGCGACGCCGCCGAGGCCGGCGACATGGTCCGCCGGCTGCTCACCGCCCCGCGCTGCGCCCACCACCACGACCACCACTGACCGGACCCCCGCGGCGGAAACCGCACACACGCGCGGGCGCGTCCCCTCCCGCATGGACCAGATCAGGCACGGATTCCGCCAGCTCCTGCGCTTCGCCCTGCTGGAGGCGCGCTGCTGCGCCTTCGCCGTCGCGCTCGTCGGCGGCATCGCCGTCTCCGCGCTCCTGCCCGACCTGCCCGTCGCCCGCTACGACCTGCTGCTCGGCTACGGGATCCTGCTCACCGTGCTGGCCTGGCGGCTCGGCTGGGACAGCGGGCGGGACGTCGTGGTCATCGCCGTCTGCCACCTGATCGGCCTGGTCTTCGAGCTGGTCAAGGTCCGCATGGGCTCCTGGAGCTACCCCGAGGACGCGGTCACCAAGTTCGGCGGCGTCCCCCTGTACGGGGGCTTCCTGTACGCGGCCGTCGGCAGCTACGTCTGCCGCGCCTGGCGCCTCTTCGACCTGCGGATCACCGGCTACCGGCCCCGGATCATGGCGGTCCTCGCCGGCGCGGTCTACCTCAACTTCTTCAGCCACCACTGGCTGCCGGACGCCCGCTGGTTCCTCGCCGGGCTGCTGCTCCTCGCCACCGCCGGCACCTGGGTCCGCTTCCGCGTCGGCGAGGAGGACCACCGGATGCCGCTGGCCCTCTCGTTCGTCCTCATCGGCTTCTTCCTGTGGATCGCCGAGAACGCCGCCACCTACGCCGGCGCCTGGAGCTACCCCGACCAGCTCGACGGCTGGCAGCCCGTCTCCCTGGCCAAGTTCGGCGCCTGGGCGCTCCTCATCTCCGTCACCTTCGTCCTGGTCTACGGGACGGGCTCCTCGCCCCGGCGGATGCCGAGCGTGGCCAGCAGGTCCTCGTGAAGCTCCATCCAGACCGTGTGGCAGGAGTCGGCGCGCGGGCGGTCCACCCAGGACAGCTCGCCGCGCCGCACCCGGGCGAGCGCGCCGGTGAAGCGCTCCCCGTAGCCGCCGAAGCGCGGCAGCAGGGTGGCAAGGTCGGCCGAGAGGGTGTCGATGACCCCGCCGAGCACGGTCAGTTCGTCGAGGACGCGCCGGTCCCAGACCGGGTCCCCGTGGGTGTTGACGGCGAGGCGTCCGCTGTCGTCGGGCCGTAGCTGCCAGTCGGTGCAGGCCGTCAGACAGCGGGCGTTGTACGCCAGGAAGGTCGTGTACCGCTCCCGTACGGCCGCCTCGTGCCCGGCCCCGGCGAGCTCCTCGGCCAGGAGCCGCTCCCCCTCGGCCCGCCCCCGGTCGGTCAGGCTCCAGCCCGAGGTGCCGGCGAAGGCGGACCGGCTGACCCGCCCGTACGCCTGGAGGTCGAGCAGCAGCTCGCCCACGGCCTCGGGATCGAGCCCGTAGCGTGCCGCCGCCTCCTCCTCGGTGGTCATGCCCCGCAGCCGTACGGCGTGCAGGACGAGGAGTTCGGGAGCGGAGGGAATCGAGGGCGTCGCCATGGGGAGAGCCTAGGCAACCCGGCGGGGGTCGTGGGCGTCCTCCCGGGCAGGAAGTCCACGACCGAGCCAAGGACATGTCATGAGTGACAAGGCCCGCCTCCTCTTCGACGCGCTCGACCTCGACCAGGACGGCACGCTGACCCGTACGGAGGTCATCCGGGCCCTGCGCGAGAAGGGTCCCACGCTCGCGGCCCGCGGGGTCATCCCGTTCTGGGGCGTGGGCGGCGACGACGCGTCCGCCGCGCTGTTCGACGCGGCGGACCAGAACGGCGACCGGGTCCTCAGCTACGAGGAGTTCGCCGCCGTCGTGGACCGCCGCTTCGGCTGGTGACCCCAGGGGATTTTGAGTAATTCAGTCGACTTTTTGCGACCACTGTCGGCGCAGACGCGGCGGCAGCAGAAGCCGTACGAGCTCCGCTACGCGCGGGCCGGCGGCGGCGCGGTCGAGCCGCGCACCACGAGCTCGGGCTCGTAGAGCAGCTCGCCGGGGTGCGACTGGACGCCCTGGATCTGGGCGCAGAGCAGTTCGACGGCGGCCCGGCCCATCGCCTCGATGGGCTGACGGACGGTGGAGAGCGGGGGCTCGGTGCAGTTCATGAAGGCGGAGTCGTCGAAGCCGACCACCGACACGTCCGCGGGGACGGCGAGTCCGCGCCGGCGGGCGGCCCGGATGGCGCCGAGGGCGAGCGGGTCGCTGGCGCAGACGATGCCGGTGACGCCCTGTCCGAGCAGCTGGTTGGCGGCGGCCTGGCCGCCTTCGAGGGAGAAGATCGAGCGGACGACGCGCTCGTCGGGGAGCGGGGTGCCGAGCGCCTCGGCGGCGGCCCGGGCGGCCTGGAGCTTCCGGCGGGAGGGCACGTGGTCGGCGGGGCCGAGGAGGAGCCCGATCCGCTCGTGGCCGAGGGAGGCGAGGTGACGCCAGGCCTGTTCGACGGCGACGGCGTCGTCGCAGGCCACGCAGGGGAAGTCGAGCCCCTCGATGGAGGCGTTGACGAGGACGACCGGGATGTTGCGCTCGGCGAGCCGGTGGTAGTGCTCGTGCGGGGCGTCGGCCTGCGCGAAGAGCCCGCCGGCGAAGACCACGCCGGAGACGTGCTGCTGGAGGAGGAGGTCCACGTAGTCGGCCTCGGAGACGCCGCCCTTGGTCTGGGTGCAGAGCACGGGGGTGAGCCCCTGCTGGGCGAGCGCCCCTCCGATGACCTCGGCGAAGGCCGGGAAGATCGGGTTCTGCAGCTCGGGCAGGACGAGTCCGACCAGCCGGGCGCGCTCGCCCCTGAGCTGGGTGGGCCGCTCGTAGCCGAGCACGTCCAGGGCGGTGAGCACGGATTGCCGGGTCGCCTCGGACACCCCGGGCTTGCCGTTGAGGACGCGGCTGACCGTCGCCTCGCTGACCCCCACCTTCTTCGCCACCTGAGCAAGTCGTCGCGTCATGAGCGCAAGGCTAGCGCAAGTCCCGCAAGAGAATGACGGTCCGTTGCAGTTCCCGCGCAAACGCACGGGCGGGGGCCCCGAAAGGGACACGGATGGGTAACGGACGGGCCGAGCCGGATCCCACACCTTGTCAGTGCAATTTCACATTACTATGTTACGGGTCACATTCCGGCCGCTCTGGCTGTCCGACCGCTCTTCCGCTCTCCTCGGAGTGACCCATGACCAAGCGCACCCACACCCTGGCCATCGCCCTGGTGTCGACCCTGACCCTCGGCCTCGCGGCCTGCTCCGGCGGCTCCTCCGGCGGGACCGGTGGCCCCGAGCGGAAGAACCCCGCCGCCGCCAACGCCGGCGCGGTCCTCGGCGGCACCCCGCAGCGGGGCGGCACCCTCACCGTCCTGTCCAACCAGGACTTCTCCCACCTCGACCCGGCCCGCAACTGGGTCATGCCCGACATGGACTTCGGCACCCGGCTGCTCTACCGCACCCTCGTCACCTACCGGGCGGCGCCCGGCGCCCAGGGCAGCGAGCTGGTCCCCGACCTCGCCGAGGACCTCGGCACCCCGTCCAACGGCGCCAAGACCTGGACCTTCCGCCTCAAGCCCGGACTGAAGTACGAGGACGGCACCCCCATCACCGCCCAGGACGTCAAGCACAACGTCGAGCGGTCCTTCTCGCCCGACCTGCCCGGCGGCCCCGACTACGCGGCCCGCTACCTGGCGGGCGCCGAGGGCTACCAGGGCCCCGCCCAGGGCAGGCACCTCGACTCGGTGAAGACCCCCGACGCCCGCACGATCGTCTTCGAACTCCACAAGCCCTTCGCCGAGTTCCCCTTCGCGGCCACCCTGCCGACCTTCGCCCCGGTGCCGCCGAAGCAGGACAAGGGCCCCCAGTACGACAACCGCCCGTTCTCCTCGGGGCCGTACAAGATCGAGAGCTACGCCCGCGACAAGCGGATGGTCCTCGTCCGCAACACCCACTGGGACCCGAAGAGCGATTCCGTCCGCAAGGCCTACCCGGACCGGATCGTCGTCACCATGGGGCTCAAGGGCAACCAGGTCGACGACCGCCTCATCGCCTCCTCCGGCGCCGACGCCTCCGCGATCTCCTGGGCCCAGCTCCGCCCGGAGTCCCTCTCCAAGGTCCTCACCAAGGCCGACGTGAAGGCCCGGCTGCTCGCCGAGTCCAGCAGCTGCACCGAGATGCTCCAGATGCACACCGGCCGCGCCCCCTTCGACGACCTGAAGGTCCGCCAGGCCGTCCAGTGGGCCCTCGACCGGGAGGCGATCGTCACCGCCGCCGGCGGCCCCGCCGTCGCCGAGGCCGCCGGCGCCGCCATGCCCGGCGCCCTCTTCACCGGCGGCAAGCAGCCCGACACCCTGAGGATCCCGCTCGCCGGCGACCCCGAGAAGGCCAAGGGCCTGCTCAAGGAGGCCGGGAAGCCCGACGGCTTCGCCACCCGCCTGACCGTCTCCACCGGCGACAAGGCCATCGGCGAGGCCGTCCAGCAGGCCCTCGGCAAGGCCGGCATCGAGGTCACCATCGACACCGTCGACCCGTCGGCCTTCTACGACACCATCGGCGACACCAGGAACCGCACCGACCTCGTCTACACCGGCTGGTGCCCCGACTTCCCGTCCGGCACCACCTTCCTCCCCTTCGTCTTCGACGGCCGCTCCATCAAGGAGAAGGGCAACTCCGGCAACCACTCCCTCTTCGAGGACGACGCCACCATGAAGCGGATGGACGAGATCGCCGCCATGACCGACGGCGCCGCCGCCAACAAGGCCTGGCAGGAGCTCGACGGGCAGATCCTCGCCAAGGCCCCGGTCGCCCCCGCCGCCACGAAGCGCCGCTCCCTCCTCGTCGGCACCAACGTCGCCGGCGCGTACGGCCACACCTCCTGGGGCGGCCAGATCGACTACGCGACCGTCGGTCTCAAGGACCCGTCGAAGAGCACGGACTGAGGAACGGCGCCCCGATGACCACCACCACACCCAAGCCCGGGCCCGGCCCCGATCCCGCCGCCACGTCCGGTCCCGCCTCCGCGCCCGGTCCGGCGGCCACGTCCGCGCCGGCCGCCGCCGCTCCGGTGCACCCGACCGACGGCGCCTGGCGGCTCGTCCGCGCGGAGCTGGGCCGCCGCGCCTCGCTCAAGATCTCGCTCGCCGTCGTCGCCCTCTTCGCGGTGATGACCGCCGCCGCCCCGCTGATCAGCGCGCTGGGCGGCTGGGGCCCGGAGGAGTTCGACAAGTCCGCCGTCGACCCGTACCTCGGCGGACTGCCGATCGGACCGCTCGGCGGCGTCTCCGCCGAGCACTGGCTCGGCGTCGAGCCCGTCACCGGCCGCGACCTGTTCGCCCGCGTCGTGCACGGCGCCCAGGTCTCCCTGCTCATCGCCTTCGCCGCCACCGCGATCGTCGTCCTCGCCGGCACCACCGCCGGCATCGCCGCCGGCTACTTCGGCGGCCGCACCGACACGGTCCTCTCCCGGCTGATGGACCTCACCATGTCCTTCCCCTCCCTCATCTTCATGATCGCGATGATGTCGGTGGCCAGGGACGTCGACCGGATCCTGCTCATGACCCTCGTCATCGGCCTCTTCGGCTGGCCCGGCGTCGCCCGGGTCGTCCGCGGCCAGACCCTCTCCCTCAAGCACCGCGAGTACGTCGACGCCGCCCGCGTCGGCGGCTCCGGCCCCTGGCGGATCCTCGCCCGCGACATCCTCCCGGGCGTCGCCGGACCGGTCATCGCGTACACCACGCTGATGATCCCCGGCATGATCGCCACCGAGGCGGCGCTGAGCTACCTCGGCGTCGGGGTCCGCCCGCCGACCCCGTCCTGGGGCCAGATGATCGCCGAGAGCGTCGCCTACTACGACACGGACCCCATGTACTTCCTCGTCCCGAGCCTCTGCCTCTTCCTCACCGTGCTCGCCTTCACCCTCCTCGGCGACGCGCTGCGCGACGTCCTCGACCCCCGGGGGAGCCGTACGTGATCCTCTACCTCGGCCGCCGGCTCCTCGGGATGCTCGGCGTCCTCCTCGCCATCGCCGCCGTCACCTTCACCATCTTCTACGTCCTCCCCTCCGACCCGGCCGCCGCCGCCTGCGGCAAGGCGTGCAGCGACGAACGCCTGGAGGCGATCCGCGCGAACATGGGCCTGGACGCCCCCGTCTGGCGGCAGTTCGCCGACTTCGTCACCGGCATCTTCACCGGCCGCACCATGGGCACCGGACAGTACGCCCTGCACTGCGACTTCCCCTGCCTCGGCTACTCGTACGAGAACAGCGAAGGCGTCTGGGACCTCCTCGTCGACCGGCTGCCCGTCTCCGCCTCGCTCGCGGTCGGCGCCGCCGTCCTCTGGCTGGCCCTCGGCCTGACGGCCGGCGTCACCGCCGCCCTCCGCAAGGACAGCCTCACCGACCGGGCCCTCATGGTCGGCGCCGTCGCCGCCGCCTCCCTGCCCGTCTACTTCACCTCCGTCCTCCTCATCTACGGACTGATCCGGCTCACCGGGCTGCTGCCCTACCCGAGTTACGTCCCCCTCACCTCCGACCCGCTGTCCTGGGCGTCCAACCTGCTCCTGCCCTGGCTGGCCCTGGCGATCCTGTACGCCGCCATGTACGCCCGGCAGAGCCGCGGCGCCATGATCGAGTCCATGGCGGAGCCGTACATCCGCACCGCCCGCGCCAAGGGCCTGCCGCGCCGCACGGTCGTCGTCAAGCACGGCCTGCGCGCCGGCATGACCCCCGTCCTCACCATCTTCGGCATGGACCTCGGCGGCCTCCTCGCCGGCGCCGTCATCACCGAGTCCCTCTTCGGACTCCCCGGCGTCGGACGCCTCTTCTACGGCGCCCTCACCACCGGCGACCAGCCCGTCATCCTCGGCGTGACGCTGCTCGCCGCCACCTTCATCGTGGTCGCCAACCTCGCCGTGGACCTGCTGTACGCCGTCGTCGACCCGCGAGTGAGGTACTGATGACCGCCCTGTTGTCCGTCCGGGACCTCAGCGTCACCTTCCGGACCCCGCGCGGTCCCGTCCGCGCCGTGGACTCCCTCTCCTTCGACGTCCCGCACGGCCGCACCCTCGGCATCGTCGGCGAGTCCGGCTCCGGCAAGTCCGTGACCTCGCTCGCCGTCATGGGCCTCCACACCGGCGCCGAGGTCAGCGGCTCCGTCGCCCTCGACGGCCGCGAACTCGTCGGCCTGCCCGACCAGGAGCTCAACCGGCTGCGCGGCCGCCGGATGGCGATGATCTTCCAGGACCCGCTCTCCAGCCTCCACCCGTACTACACGGTCGGCGAGCAGATCGCCGAGCACCACCGCGTCCACTTCGGCACCCGCAGGGCCGCCGCACGCGCCCGCGCCGTCGAGGCGCTCGCCGAGGTCGGCATCCCGGAGCCGAAGCGGCGGGCCGGCGAGTACCCTCACCAGTTCTCCGGCGGCATGCGCCAGCGCGTCATGATCGCCATGGCGCTGGTCTGCGAACCCGACCTCCTCATCGCCGACGAACCGACCACCGCGCTCGACGTCACCGTCCAGGCCCAGATCCTCGACCTGCTCACCCGCATCCAGCGGGAACGCCGGCTCTCCGTCGTCATGATCACCCACGACCTGGGCGTGGTGGCCCGCGTCGCCCACGAGGTCCTCGTCATGTACGGCGGCCGGGCCGCCGAACAGGCCCCGGTGGACGACCTGTTCGCCGCCCCCGCGCACCCGTACACCCGCGGGCTCCTCGACTCGCTCCCCCGGCTCGACGACCCCGACGACGTACCGCTCCGCGCCATCCCCGGCACCCCGCCGTCCCTCCTCGCCCCCTCCCCCGGCTGCGCCTTCGCCCCCCGCTGCGCCCGCGCGGCGGCGGGCACGCCGGAGGAACGGGCCCGGTGCGCGGACGACCGGCCGGCCCTCACCGGACGCGACGGCCACACCGCCGCCTGCCACTTCACGGCCCTCCCGGCCGCCGCCTCCTCCGAAGGGATCGCCAAGTGAGCACGCCGACCCCTCCCGGTACGCCGCCCCTGCTGCGGGTCCGGGACCTGGCGATGACCTTCCCGGGCCGGCGCGGCTCGGCGCCCGTGCGGGCCGTCGACGGCGTCGGCTTCGACCTGGCGGCCGGGGAGACCCTGGGTCTGGTCGGCGAGTCCGGCTGCGGAAAGTCGACCACCGGCCGGATGATCGTCCGGCTCCTCGAACCGACCGCCGGCTCCGTCGAGTACGACGGCCGTCCGATCGCCCACCTCTCTCAGCGGGCCCTGAAACCGCTCCGCCGCGAGATCCAGATGGTCTTCCAGGACCCCCACTCCTCCCTCAACCCCCGCCAGTCCGTGGCCCGGATCATCGCCGACCCCCTGCTCGTACAAGGGAGTTCGGCGGAGGATGCCCGCAAGCGGGCGCTGGAGCTGATGGAACTCGTCGGCCTCATCCCCGAACACGCCGACCGGCGCCCGCACGAGTTCTCCGGCGGACAGGCCCAGCGCATCGGCATCGCACGGGCGCTCGCGACGGGCCCCCGGCTCGTCGTCGCCGACGAGCCGGTCTCCGCCCTCGACGTGTCCGTCCAGGCGCAGATCGTCAACCTGATGGAACGGCTCCAGGACGAACTCGGCCTCGCCTACCTCTTCATCGCCCACGACCTGTCGGTGGTGAAGCGGGTCTGCGACCGGGTCGCGGTCATGTACCTCGGCCGGATCGTCGAGATCGGCGCCAAACGGCAGGTGTACGAGACCCCCGCCCACCCCTACACACGGGCGCTGCTCTCCGCCGTACCGCTGCCGGACCCGGCCGCCGAACGCACCCGCGAGCGCATCACCCTCCTCGGCGACCCGCCGAGCCCCGCCGCTCCCCCGCCCGGCTGCACCTTCCACCCCCGCTGCCCGAAGGCTCAGCCGATCTGCCGCACCGAGGCACCGGCCCTGCGGACGCTCGCGGCGGGCGAACCCCGGGAGGTGGCCTGCCACTTCCCCGAGGAGGGCTGACGGGCCGGCGGTGTCAGCCGGACGCCATCGCCAGGACCATCAGCACGGCCAGCGCCCAGGGCGCCGCGAGCAGCAGGAGGGCGGTGGAGGCGGCGGCGGTGCGGACCCACCGCAGGGCACGACGGTGGGGCAGCAGCCAGGCCATGGCGAGGAGGACGCCCGCGAGGGTGAGGAGGATCTCGAAGCCGCTGGTGTACCCGTCGGCCCAGAAGGTCGCGAACCCGCCGACCAGGAGCGGGAGTCCGGGGAGCGTCGCCACGAGGGGCGCCTTCCACCAGGTCGGGTCGGTGTGGGCGTGGGTGCGGGGGTGGGTGCCGGTCGCCGTCGTCATGGCCACAGCTCACCACGGTCGGTGCGGCCCGGGATCCGGGCCGGTACTCAGTGCGGTGGCGGTACGTACTCAGGTACGGGGCCACCGGGGCAGTCATCGGTCCCGCCGGGAGCGCCGGGAGCGCCGGGAGCGCCGGGAGGCACCCGTTTCCCTCGCCCCGCCGGTGGCACCGAACCCCCGTCACTCGCCCCGCTCGTGGCGCCGGGACGTCTTCTCGGCCGCCTCGGCGGCGGACCGGGCCTTCTCCACCGCGCGCTCGGCGGCCCGGAGGTCCGTGGCGGCCCGCTGCGCGGTCTTCTCGGCCGCGGCGGCCGCCGTGCGGGCCTCCTCGCGCTCCCGCTCGGCGCGGCGGAGCCGGTCGGCGGCCTCCTCGGCCGCCGCCGTCGCGGCCTGTTCCGCCTCCCGGGCGGCGTCCCGGTCCCGCTCCCGCCGGGCGAGGCCGGCCCGGGCCTCCTTCGCCTGCGCTTCCGCCGCTCTGGCCTCTTCCGCCCTTCCCCCGGCCTTCCGGTCGTGCCCCTTCGGCTGCTCCTCCGGGGCGGCCGGGGTGCGGGCCGTCAGGGTGCCGGGAGGGACGGCGGGGAAGCCGACGGCCGTCTCCGGCATCGCGGCGAGCCTCCCCTTCGCCCACGGCCCGGCGGCGTCGGGGAGGGCGAGGACGGCGTGCAGGATCCGTTCGACGTCGCCGAGCACCGCGTCGCTCACGGGCTGACCGGCCTCCTCCGCGAGAGCCGCGGTGGTCCGGACGAGCGCGGCGACGAGCCGGTGCTGCTGCCGGCTCGCCTCCCGCAGCCGCTCGCCGTCGAGCGTCCGGTGGGCCTCGCGCAGCGCCTCGCCCAGGGCGAGGAACCGCTCGGCCTCCTCCGGCCGTTCACGGGCCAGGAGGTTCGCCGCCCAGACGGCGAGCGGCGGCCGCCGCAGCGCCGCGATCGCCTTCGCGGCGGCCGTGTCCTCCGCCCGGCGCGCCTCGGCCGCGTACGCGTCCCGGGCCGCCGTGAACTCGGACGGCCGCAGCCCGTACAGCTCGTCGGTCACCTGCTCGACATCCATGCGGCCCACTCTGCTGCTCCGGGCCCGCGGGACCGCGGCGAACCTCCGCCGGTCGTCCCGCCGTCACCCGCTCGACGTCATCGTCAGGCGTCCTGGATCCGGCGGAAGGGCCGCTCGGCCTCCAGGGCGAACGCGGCCTCCAGAAGGGTGCGTTCGCTGCCCGGCCGGCCGGAGAGGAGGACGCCGATCGGCAGGCCGTCGGCCGTGGCCCGGGCGCTGGGCAGGGAGAGCGACGGGGTGCCCACCACGTTGTCGACCGGCGTGTAGGCGACGTACTCCAGGATCCGCTCGACCAGGACGGGGTACGGGACGTCCGGCGCGAGGTGCCCGAGCGGGGGCGTGGTGCGGGCGAGGACCGGGGTGAGGACGAGGTCGAGGCCGCGCAGCGCCGCCGCGTACGCCAGTCTCGTCCGGCGCAGCCGGCGGACGACGCCCGGGGTGCCGCGCCAGCGCTTCACGTACTCCTCGCGCAGTCCGCGGCTGAGGCCGTCCATGCGGTGCCGGTCGAAGTCGGCGCCGAAGGTGCGGCCGGTGGCGCCGATGAGGAAGGAGAGCAGCCCCCAGTAGGTGAGGAAGTCCTCGGTGAAGCGGGGGTCGATGTCCATGGTGACGGGTTCGACGGTGTGGCCGAGGCCCCGGAGGGTGGCGACGGTGTCGGTGACGGCGGCGCGGGTGTCGTCGTCACAGCGGACGCCGCTGGGCGAGTCGAGCAGGTAGCCGATGCGCAGCCGCCGGCCGGAGGGCCCTTCGACGAGGCCGACCGGGGGCAGCTTCGGGTTGCGGTGGTGCCGTTCGGCGGCGGCGAGGAAGGCGGCGGAGTCGCGGACCGTGCGGGTGACGACGCCGTCGACGACCAGGTCGACCGGCAGGTGGCGGCTCTGGTCGTTGGGGACGACGCGGCCCCTCGTGGGCTTGAGGCCGACGAGTCCGCAGGCCGCGGCGGGGATGCGGATGGAGCCGCCGCCGTCGTTGGCGTGGGCGAGGGGGACGGCGCCGGAGGCGACGAGCGCCGCGGCTCCGCCGGAGGAACCGCCCGCGGAGTGGGCGGTGTGCCAGGGGTTGCGGACCGGTTCGGCGGACTCGTACTCGGTGGTCGGGCTGAAGCCGAACTCGGGCAGCCGGGTCTTGCCGAGGACGGTGACGCCGGTGCTGAGGAGCTGCCGGACGAAGGGCGCGTGACGGCGGGCGGGCCGGGGGGTGAACGCGGCGCTGCCGTGGCCGGTGGGCAGCCCCGCGAAGTCGGTGTTGTCCTTGACGAGGGTGGGGACTCCGGCGAAGGCCCCGCCGTTCCCGCCGCCGAGGGCTTGGGGCCTCCCCTCGCTCGAACGAAGTCGAGAGCTTGGGGAAAGGTCGAGCGTGGTCTGCACCGCGTTCAGCCCGGCGACCGCCCGGAGCCGGGCGGCCGCGTCCCTGGCCGCCTCGGCGGGACTCACCTCGCGCCGCCGGATCGCCTCCGCGAGCCCGACGGCGTCGTGCTCTCCGAGGGAGTCGTCCCGGAAGGCGTGCACCCTGTTCCGCTTGTCGTCGCTCACCGCTGCCTCAGCCCCCGGGGTGGTCGTGGTCACCTGCTGCCGCCATCATGGCGTACCCGCGGGTAACACGCGAGGGGCCGGGGCGACGGAGGCCGGGGCGAGGGAGGGCACGGCGGACGGCTAACGGCCCTGGAGCCGCTTGACGTTGTCGCCGAAGGTCCAGTTCTTCGACCCGTCCCAGTTCGCGGACCAGGTCATCAGGCCCTTGAGCTTGCCGCCGTAGTGGTTCCACGCCTGGGCGACGAGCGAGGGCGCCATGTGGCCGCCGCCCGCGCCGGGCTGCGCGGGCAGACCGGGGACCTGCTTGTCGTACGGGACGCGGATGGTGGTGCCCTGGATGACGAGGCCGCGGTCGAGGCAGTCGGTCTGCGCGGTGAAGCCGGCGACGGTGCCGGCGGAGTAGGAGTCGCCGGAACATCCGTACATGCTGCCGTTGTAGTACTGCATGTTCAGCCACCACAGGCGCCCGTTGTCGGCGTACTTCTTCACGATGGGCAGGTACGCGCCCCAGATCGAGCCGTACGCGACGCTGCCGCCGGTGACGTACGCGGTCTCGGGCGCCATCGTCAGCCCGAAGCCCGCGGGCATGCGGGCGAGGACGCCGTCGATGATCCGGATCAGGTTGGCCTGGGAGGCGGAGAGGGTGGTGATGCTGCCGCTGCCGACGAGGCCGGTCTCGATGTCGATGTCGATGCCGTCGAAGTTGTACCGCTGGAGGATCGGCACGATCGTCTCGACGAAGCGGTCGGCGACGGCCGCGGAGCCGAGGTCGATGCCGGCGGCGGCACCGCCGATGGACATGAGGAGGGTGGCGCCCGCGGCCTTGGCGCGGCACATCTCGGCGGGGGTGGCGACCTTGACGGTGTTGTCCATGCCGTCCTCCCACAGCACGGTTCCGTCGGAGCGGATCACGGGGAAGGCGGCGTTGATGACGTTGTACCCGTGGGCGGCGAACCGGGGATCGTCGATCGGGGCCCACCCGAAGGGCGGATGAACGCCGTTCGCGGCGCCGTCCCAGTTCTCCCAGTAGCCCTGGAGGACCTTGCCGGCGGGACGGGGCTTGAGGGCGCAGGTGTCGGCGGCGGCCTCGGTGGTCGCGGCGGGGGTGGCGGCGGCCTGGGAGGAGGTGGCCGCGACAGCGGCGAGCAGGGCGGTGAGGCCCGCTCCGAGGGCGCGGGCGATCCGTGAGCCTGGCATGCGTGTGCTCCTTGGGACGTGGGGGGTCGGTCCGGGGCGTGGCGCGCGCTCCAGGAGACCGTAGATTGGTCCAGACCTACCGTCAACCATGTACGGAAAGAGGGGAGTTGACGATATGGAAGGAGGTGCGACGGCGGGCCCGACGGGCGTGGGCGCCATCTGGCGACACCAGGTGGCACCGGGCGACACCCAATGGCGCCACTACGGCACCGCATGGCGCCATGCGGTGCCGCGTAGCGCCACATCCGACACCGGTCGACACATCGAAGGCACCTCGCTGGCACCATTCGACGCCACATGGCACCACTAAGGGTTGCGCATGGCGCCATCGTGGTGCCATGATGACGTCATGGACCTCACCCCGTATGTCGACACCCTCCGCCGCGAACTCGCGGTGGCCGCCGAAGCCGGTGGCGACGCGGCCCGCGAGCTGGCCGAGCGGCTCACCGCTCCGCTGGAGTCGGCGGCCCGTCTGACCATGCTCAACGTGCTCTCCGCGGCGACGGACGAGATCACCCGCGAGCTCGCCCCCGGTTCGGTCGACGTACGCCTCCGCGGTCTCGACCCGGACTTCGTGGTGACGCGGCCGCCGGCCGACAGCGACGCGGCGCCCGTGGAGCCCTCGGAGCCCGCCGAACCGCCGGCGGCCCCGGCGGTCCCCGAGACGGACGAGGGGGCGGTCGCCCGGGTGAACCTGCGGCTGCCGGCCCACCTCAAGGCGCGGGCCGAGGAGGCCGCGAGCCGCGAGGGACTGTCGGTGAACGCCTGGCTGGTACGGGCCGTGTCGTCGGCGCTCGACGGCGGCGGCGCGGCCCGCCCGCGCACGGCGGAGCGACCCCGGTCCGTCGGCCAGAGCATCACGGGCTGGGTGCGCTAGGCCGCCCGCCCGGCCCGCCCGCCCGGCACCGACGTGCCACTCCACCACCCCACTCCACCCCCACCACGTCCCACCAGCGGGGACGTTCCAGAGACCCAAGAGGACGGGACAGCCATGCCTTCTTTCGACACTCCCGCAGCGATCTCGGCCCTGGCCCGCGTGGAGGCCGGTTCCATCCAGTTCGTCGCCGGCGACCGTACGGACACGGTGGTCGAGGTGACTCCGCGCAATCCGAAGAAGGACCTGGACGTACGGACGGCCTCTCAGACCGAGGTGGCGTACGCCAACGGCACTCTGACCGTGCGGACGCCCAAGTCGAACCTGTTCGGCCGCACCGGCGTCGTCGACGTGACGGTGGAGCTGCCGACCGGTTCCCGGGTCGAGGTCGACGGCGCCTGGACCCAGATCCTCGGCGAGGGCAGGTTCGGCGAGGTCCGCGTGAAGACCTCCGCCGGCGACGCCCGGCTCGACACCACGGGCCCGCTGCACCTCGTCGCCTCGCACGGCTCCATCACCGTGGACCGAGTCGAGGGGGCGGCCGAGATCACCACCAGCTCCGGCAGCATGCGCGTCGGCTTCGTCGACGGCCCGGCCGTCCTGAAGAACTCGTCCGGCACCACGACGGTCGGCGCCGTCACCGGCGAGCTCCGCGTGAGCGGGGCGCACGGCGACATCACCGTCGACCGCGCCGAGGACTCGGTCACCGCGACCACGGCCCACGGCACGGTCCGCATCGGCGAGATCGCCCGGGGGACGGCACAGCTGGAGACGAGCTACGGCGCCATCGACGTCGGCATCCGCGAGGGCACCGCGGCGTGGCTCGACGCCGTCTCCGGCAGCGGCCAGGTACGCAACGGCCTGACGGCCTCCGACGCCCCCGAGGCGACGGAGGAAACCGTCAAGGTCCGCGCCCGCACCCGCCACGGCAACATCGACATCCGCCGCGCCCGCCCCTGACCCGCCCCGGCCCCTCCCGGCCCTTCTCGGACGGGCACGGCGCGACCTCTCCTCCCACCCCCGCCCGGGCTCCGGCCCGGCGGACCCCATCCGCCCCCAGGCTCACACGGCCTCAGCCCCGCGCAACGAGACGCAGGCTCCGCCCCGCCCGATCCGGCGGGCCCCGAGCCTCCCCGCACAGCCGCGCCCCACGGGCGCCGTCCAGGCACCGCCCCCACACGACACGGCCCCGGCCGGCCCCGGCCGACCTCGCCGAGCGGCATCAGCCCGCACCCACCCCGGACCGTCCCGACCTCCATCCGGACAGGCACCCGCACCCACCCCGGCCCGGCCCGGCCCGGCGCACTCGGCCCCGCCGCTGCCCCGTCCGGCCGCCGCCGGCTACGCACCGCCCTCAAGGCCCGACGCGACGCGGACCCAGCGACTCCAGCTCCCTCCTCCCTTCCTCCCTTCCTCCGCTCCCCCCTTCCGCCCCTCCCCCTCTTCCCACGCCCACCTCAGCCTTCGATCGGAGGCCCCCATGCCTTCTTCTGTCATGCCCACGCCCATTCCTCAGCCCCTCCCGAGCCAGGGGAACGGTCACGCGGCACCCGCCGCCATCACCGCCACCGGCCTCCGGAAGTCGTACGGCGACAAGGTCGTCCTCGACGGAGTCGACCTCCACATCCCGGCCGGCTCCGTCTTCGCCCTGCTCGGTCCGAACGGCGCGGGCAAGACCACCGCCGTGAAGATCCTCTCCACCCTCGTCACCGCCGACGCCGGCCACGCCGCCATC
>NZ_JBEYEI010000026.1:0-111696 GCF_040633895.1 Streptomyces sp. NPDC007863 | reverse complement strand
GCCACCGCTGTCGCGACCGCGGCGAAGCAGTCGTTGGCCAGGAGTTGCACTTCGGGGTCGGAGGCGCCGATCTCCAGGGCCATCTTGGCGGCGAAGCAGGCCGCCGCCGCCCGGTCGGGGGCGGGCGGTACGTCGGCGGCGAGTGGCACCCCGTGGACGGCGCGGAGCAAGTATTCGTGCAGTCGTTCCAGGGCGCCCTCGTCCGGTCCGGCGAGCGCCTTGGGCGCAAACTGCCCCAGCCGGGCGGAGTAGCCGGTCATCGCCTGCAGCAGCACGCCGTGTTTGCCGTCGAACGCGGCGTAGAGGCTGCCGCGGCCCAGGCCGGTGGCGGCGCTGATGTCGTCGACGCTCGTGCCGTTGTAGCCCGAGGTGCGGAACTGCCGCTCGGCGGCATGCAGGACGTGGTCGGGGTCGAAGCTTCGTGGTCTCGCCATGCATCGAAGGTAAAGCCGTCCCGCCCTTCTTGACAAGTCAGTACAGAACCATCTAGGTTCCTGACTGTTCAGTACATAACCATCCTGGGCTCACCGGACAGGCTTGGTCCGGGCTTGCAGGACCGGTGCGCCGCGAAGGCGACTTGGACGTTGAATTCATGACGTTCAGGGCGTCGCACGCAGCTCGGCGCAAGAACGAGCCGGCCGATGAAGGCTGCTTCAGAACCGAATGCTTCGGAGGACCTCATGACCGCGGTCAGTACGGACAACACTGCGCCGGAAGGCACGATGTCCCGTGATTGCTGCTGACGAGACGTTCGACGGCACGTGGCCGTATCCCGCCCGTTTCAATGAGGCTGCTGGCTTCCGTCAGCATTATGTCGACGAGGGCCCCGAGCAGCCCGGTCAGACGATCGTCATGCTGCATGGCGAGCCCACGTGGGGCTACGAGTGGCGCCACCTGATCGGGCCGCTGTCGCGTCACCATCGGGTGGTCGTTCCCGACCACATGGGCTTCGGCAGGAGCGAGACACCGCAGGACCGCACGTACGACGCGAGCGAACACATCCTGAATCTCGAATCGTTGCTCGTCGACACGCTCGACCTCACGGACATCACCCTGGTGGTCCGTGACTGGGGCGGCCCATCGGCGCCGGGTTCGCATTGCGTAATCCCGGCCGGATCTCCCGGATCTTCGCGGTGAACACCGTGCTGCCTCTCGCCGAGGGCATCGGCGATCTGATGATGGCCAACGGCGCCGAGAGCCGGTGGTTCCGGTGGGCCCAGTAGGCGCTCGCGGACGGTTCGTTCGAGCAGATCCTCGGACAGGCGGGTCACACCATCGCTCAGCTGATGATCGACCTGCAACATGTCGCCCGACCGGAGATCGCCACGCCGACCTGGATCCGCGCGTACTCCAGCCCCTATTCGACCCCGGCTGGGTGCCGCGGTGTCATCGCGTTCCCTCGGCAGGTCCTGGAGGGCCCGCAGGGCCCGCCGCCCGGCCCGCTGCCCATGCAAGCCGTCGCCGCGCTGCGAGCCGTGCCGGCAATGCTGGCGGTCGGGATGCGGGACACCGCACTGCTGCCCCAGTACGTGATCCCGTCGTTCCATCTGGTCTACCCCGACGCACCCGTGGTCGAGATCCCGGGCGCCGGCCACTTCCCGACCGAGGACGCGCCCGAGACGCTGCTGGCACTGCTGGAGCTGTTCCTGCAGACGTCCGCGCGCACCTGAAGGTCGAACGGCCGGCTCCGCGGGTGGGTGGCCGGCAACGCCACCGATCCGGTCGCCCAGGTCGGGGCCTCCGCAGCGGCCGGCGCCGACATCAACAGGATGCCGGCCACCGCGGACACCGACGCGGCCCTCCAGGGGATCGCCGAGGGAAGCCCACAAGGGGCCACAGGACGATCTCGAAGCCCTGGATCTCAGCCCGTCACCGCTCGCCTCACCTTCGCCGGCGAGGAAACCGATCTGCTTTCCCGTCTGGAAATCGATCAGTTTCCAGACGGGATCGGTCATGCCCAGCAGGCAGCAGGAGCGTCCCGCCGAGGTCAACGCCACACTCCTCGACGTCCTCGCCCGCCTCGACGACTCCACATCCTCGGCTTCCTGAACAGCCGGCCAACCCAACCAGATGAAGGACACGACAATGACGGAACGCAATCCCATGGACAAGAACACGGCATCGCGACAGCGGGCCCTGGTCGTCGGCCTCGGGATCAGCGGGACCGCTTCCGCGCTGCGACTGCGTCGCGCGGGCTGGGACGTGGTGGTGCTGGAGAAGGCTCCCGAGCGGCGCCGCGGCGGATACTTCATCGCCCTGTTCGGGACCGGGCTCGCCGCCGCCGAGCGGCTGGGCTTCGCCGATGCGGTGTCGAATCGCGTCGCTCCGGAAGGCGTGAGCTACGACGTCGACCGTAAGGGCCGACGCCGCCGCGGTGTGAGCTACGCCGATGTGTTCCCCGGATCTCGACTGACGGTGCGGGGCGACATCGAAGACGCGGCCTTCACCGCCCTGCCCGACGAGGTCGAGATCCGGTACTCGACCGTGCCAATCGCGCTGGACCAGTACCCCGACGGGGTGGACGTCGAGATCCGCGACCTGACGACGGAGACGACGACCGTCGAACGGTTCGACCTGGTGGTCGGGGCAGACGGACTGCGCTCGACGGTGCGCCGGCTTGCGTTCGAGCCCGAGCAGAGCCCGATCCGTCGGCTGAACTACATGATCGCCGTGTACAGCCTGCCCGAGCCGATACCCGGCTACCGCCTACAGGACGGGCTGACCATGGCCGAGGCGGGCCGATCGGTGTGGGTGTTCCCGTTCGCCGACCGTCCGCCGTCGGTGCTGTTCTCCTACCGCACCGACGACGTGGATGCCGAGTTCACCCGGCCGGCCATCGACTCGCTGCGCGCCGCCTACGGCGCCGAGCCCACCGGCTCCACGCTCGGTTGGCTGCTCGACCAGTTCGAGAAGGCCCCGGACCACCTGTTCGACTCCGCCGAGCAGGTGCACCTCGACCACTGGCACGGAGGCCGAGTCGTGCTCGTCGGCGACGCCGCGTGGTGCCTGACCCTTTACTCCGGCATGGGGGCATCCACCGGCCTGGCCGGGGCGGACCTGCTCGGCACCATGCTGGAACGCCACCCGCACGACGTGCCACGAGCGCTGCAGGACTGGGAGAACCACCTGCGCCCGTTCATCGACCACCACCTCGGCAGCGGTGTGAGCATGCGCGGTTTCCTCACCCCAGGCAACCGTGCCGAGTTGCTGCTTCGGTCCGTGATGATCCGCCTCGGCCGGCTGCCGATCGCCGGCCGACTGCTCGCCAAGACGAGGGTCAAGAGTACGCGGATGAAAAGTTTGGATATCGGCGCCGCTGCAGCGTGAGTGGGGTTCCTCGAATACGAGCGGGAGAACGAGGTCGTCTGGGCCCGCAACTTCGTCGAACGAATGCTCGGAAGCAGGTCGCGGGGATGGCCGGGAGGGGCATGCGCCGGAGAAATAGGCTGTTATCTGGTGCAAGTCGTCCGGGCTGATTAGGAAGTACACGCCCGCCCGCCGCACGGTCGTGAGCAGCGCCTGGACCAAGGCGCGGTGGCTCGGCTCGGCCAGCGCGCCGTCCTTGACGGTGACGCCTGCCGCGGCGGTGACGGCCTGTACGGCGACGGTCGGCCAGTCCGGGTGGATCGGGTCACCGGAGTACTGCATGAGCCGGGTCGCGCAGCGGCCGATCCCGTCGAGGATCGGGTCCCAGGCCTCGTAGTCGCGGCCACCGGTCGCGGCGTAGCGCGCATGCGGTGGAGTAACTCGACTGGATGCGGGCACGGTTCTTCGCCAACCGCCCAGATGACCGCCCGGCGGTGCGTGAACCTGCGGGCCGTGCTTCGGCGGTGTCGAGGTGGGCCGGCCGCATCAGGTGCCTGTGCGACGAGGTCGGCTGTGTCCTTGTCGGTGGTGGCGGGGGCGAGGCAGCAGGGCGAACGCGCTTTCCGCGATCGAGGTCAGGCGGTCGGGGCTGTGGCCGGCCGCGCCTACGACATCGATGCCCCGGATGATGGTCAGCAGAAGGTACGCGAGGTCGTCGGGATCGGCGTCGGGGTCGATGTCGCCGTTGCGCTGCGCTGCTCGCGCGCATTCGGCCACCGCTGTCGCGACCGCGGCGAAGCAGTCGTTGGCCAGGAGTTGCACTTCGGGGTCGGAGGCGCCGATCTCCAGGGCCATCTTGGCGGCGAAACCATCGAGCGGTTCGCGCTGCTGCTCGGCGGCATGCTCACCGAATGGGCGTCGTGGCGGTGGGTGATGTACGTGAACGTCGCCTTCGCGGCCCCCGCCCTGATCGGTGCATTGCTGCTGGCCAAGCCGCGATCACGGGCCGACCTGTCGCACTTGACAACTCAGTACAGAACCGTCTAAGTTTCTGACTGTTCAGTACACAACATCCTGAGCTCACCGGACAGGCTGTGTGCACGCCTGGCGTGATTGAGGGCAGCCCATGCCTTTGAACTTTTCCGCGCCGCCCGGTGTTGCGGCGCCTTTCAGGCCGGCAAGGCACGGTCTGATCCTGGCGACGGCGAGTTTTCATCGCCGTACTGGATCTGGACATCACGAACGTCCCAAGCAAACCGGGGCCGGATTCTCCACAACGGCCCAAGACGGTCGCCAACCGCATCCTCGGCTTTCTGAACAGCTGACCCCCCTCCAATCACCCAGAACTCGAAGGGTTGACCGAACCATGACCGATAAGGAAACGCAGGAGGCCATGGCTGTGGCGACTCCTCCGTACGCGAGCGACGCACTGGCCGAGGGGACCGTCGACGCGGTGGTGATCGGCGGGGGCGCCGCGGGGCTGAACGGTGCACTGATCCTCGCCCGCTCCCGCCGCTCGGTCGTCGTGATCGACAGCGGCTCCCCGCGCAACGCGCCCGCGGAGGCCGTGCACGGCCTCCTCGCCCTGGACGGCACCCCGCCGTCCGAGATCCTTCGCCGGGGCCGGGAGCAGGTGCGCCAGTACGGCGGACGCGTCGTGTTCGGCGAGGTGGTCTCCGCCGAGTCCGCCGCCCCGTCGGCGGACGGGGACCTTCGGTTCACCGTCACCCTGGCCGACGGCCGCAGCATCACCGCCCGCCGCATCCTGGTGGCCACCGGCCTCACGGATGTGCTGCCTGAGGTGCCCGGGCTCGCCGAGCACTGGGGGCACGGTGTGGTGCACTGCCCCTACTGCCACGGCTGGGAGGTGCGCGACGAGCCCATCGGCATCCTCGCCACCGGCCCGGCCTCCATCGGCCACGCGTATCTGTTCCGTCAGCTGACCGAGGACCTGACCTACTTCACCCACGGCACCGACCTGGACGAGGACAGCCGCGCCCGCTTCGCCGCCCGCGGCATCCGCGTCATCGACACCCTGGTCACCGAGGTCGTCAACGACGAGGACGGTGCCCTCGCCGGGGTGCGCCTGGCCGACGGCCAGGTCGTGGCCCGCCGCGTCGTCGCGGTCGCCGCGCCGATGCAGGCCCGCACCCAGGGTCTGGAAGGTCTGGGCCTGCCGGTGCAGGACCTGCCGAAGGGCCGCGGTTTCGCCTCCGGCACGGCCGGCACCACCGAGGTGCCGGGTGTGTGGGTGGCCGGCAACGTCACCGATCTGGTCGCCCAGGTCGGAGCCTCCGCAGCGGCCGGCGCACTGGCCGGCGCCGACATCAACAGCACGCTGGCCATCGCGGACACCGACGCGGCCCTCCACAGGATCGCCGAGGCAAGCCCTAAAGCAGCCACACGATGATCTCGAAGCCCTGAGATCTCAGTCCGTCACCCGCCCGCGCGTCGCGCCGAGGTCAACGTCACCCTCCTCGACGTCCTCGCCCGCTTCGACGACTCCACATCCTCGGCTTCCTGAACGGCCGACCCACCCCCCCCACCAGATGAAGGACACAACAATGACGGAACGCAATCCCATTCTGATCACCGGCGCCGGCGGCCAAGTCGGTGGCGTGAGCAGGGTGATGGTCGACATGCTGCTCGAACAGGGCCACCCAGTGCGCGCGTTCGTGCGACGGGACGACGAACGCGCGCAGTCGCTGCGCGAGGCCGGGGCCGAGGTCTTCGTCGGCGACCTGCTCAAACTCGCGGACGTGGCCGCCGCGCTGAAGGGTGTCAAGCGCATCTACTTCAGCATGACCCCGCAGCCGTACTACGCCGATGCCCTCACCGTGATGACCGCCGCGGCGCGAGCCCAGGGCGACATCGAGGCCTTCGTGCACCTGTCCAACTACGAGCAGTCGTACATGACGCTCGAGAAGATGACCACACCGGATGAGGAGCGGCTTTCTTGGCTCGGCGGACTGGTCACGGACTGGTCACCGCAGCAGCGGGCGCACTGGGTCTGCGAGCGGGTGCTGGACTGGTCCGGCCTCCCGACCGTCAACGTGCGTGCGACCCTGTTCGCCGAGAACCCCCACCTGACCTGGATGCAACAGGGCCCGCTGAGCAACGGTGAACTGCGCCTGCCCTTCGGCAACCAGCGGCTCGCGCCCATCGCCGTTCACGACCTGGCAGAGGTGTGCGTGAAGGTGCTGGTCGACCCTGCACCGCACATCTCGAAGTCCTACGCGCTCACCGGCCCGGAGTTGAAGGACATGTACGGGTTCGCTGAGGACTACGCAGCCGTGCTGGGACGCCAGGTCACCTACATCCCTGAGGAAGTGGAGGCCTGGAACGAGGCCTTCCTTGACGAGACCGTCCTGCAGGAGTCCCTGGGCGATCCGTCTACGGCCCGGCACGTGGCGGCGCACCTGAGGATCCAGACCAGGCTGATCGCCAGCGGGCGGTACGACGTCCTCTCCGACCAACTGGAAACCCTGCTCGGGCACCCACCGCGGACCATGCGGTGGGCGCTGCAGAACAACACTCGCCTGCGCGAACTGGCGGGTGCTCCGAGCCACTGAGCGCTCCGGAGCAGAACATGACGCCACGCGATGGGCAATTCAGAGCTTCCGCTCGTCCGCCCCGTCCCTCTCAGGAGCTACTGATGCCCTTCCTTGCAAACACCCCCGTGGAGAAAATGACCGGGCCTTACGCGCGGCGCTGGTGGGCGCTGCTCGTACTGTGCCTGAGCCTGCTGATCACGGTGATGGCGAACACGTCGCTGATCGTCGCCGCCCCCGACATGACCACCGACCTGGGCCTGAGCAGCAGTGATCTGCAGTGGGTCGTCGACAGCTACACCGTTCCGTACGCGGCGCTGATGCTGGTGCTGGGCGCGATCGGCGACAAGTACAGCCGGCGCGGCGCGCTGGTGCTGGGGCTGCTGATCTTCGCCGGCGGTTCGGTGATGGGAAGCATGGTCGACGAGACCTCGCTGGTCATCGTGGCCCGCGCGATCATGGGCATCGGTGCCGCGGTCGTGATGCCGGCCACGCTGTCCCTGGTGGTCGCGACCTTCCCCCGGAGCGAGCGGACCAAGGCGATCACCGCCTGGGCCGCGACCTCCGGGCTGGCGGTCGCCGTCGGCCCGCTGGTCTCCGGCTGGCTGCTCGAGGACCACGCCTGGGGCTCGACCTTCCTGATCAACGTGCCGATCGCCCTCCTCGCCGTGCTCGGCGCGCTCGCCCTGGTACCGCCGTCCAAGGCGGAGGGCATGGGCCGGATCGACTACGTCGGTGGTCTGCTGTCGATCGTCACCGTCGGCTCCCTGATCTACGCCGCCATCGAGGGCCCGCACTCCGGCTGGGGCGTCGGCCCCGTCACCGGCGCCGCGGTCGCCGGTGTCGGTCTGGTCGCCTTCGTCGCCTGGGAGCTGCGGCACCCGCACCCGATGCTGGACGTCCGAAAGTTCGCGCTGCGGCCCTTCAGCGGCTCGATGCTCGCGGTGATGTTCTTCTTCTTCGGTATGTTCGCCGTGATCTACTACGCGACGCAGTTCCTGCAGTTCGTCCTCGGCTACGGCGCCCTGGACACGGGTGTACGGCTGCTGCCGCTGGGCGGTGCGGTGTTCCTCGGGTCCGCGGTGACCGGGGTGCTCGCCCCGAAGCTGGGGGTGAGGGTGATGGCCGTGACCGGCCTGGTCATCGGCACGGCGGGCATGTTCCTGCTCACCCAGATCGACAAGGGGTCGACGTACGGGGACTTCCTGGCGCCGCTGATGATGCTGGGCCTCGCGCTCGGACTGGCCATCTCCCCGGCGACCGACACGATCATGGGCTCCTTCCCCGAGTCCGAGCTGGGCGTCGGCGGCGGTGTCAACGACACCGCCCTGGAGCTGGGCGGGGCGCTCGGCATCGCGGTGCTGGGCTCGCTGCTGGGCACGGCCTACCGGGGCGAGCTGACCGACCTGGTGGGCAACCGGCTCCCGGCGGAGGCGATGGAGATAGCCAAGGACTCGGTCGGCGCCGGCCTGGCCGTCGCGGAGCGGGTCGCGCAGGATCCCTCCGTCGGGCCCCAGCAGGCCCAGGCCGCCGTGGACGCCGTCCACCAGGCCTTCGCCCACGGAGTCGCCCAGACCAGCCTCATCGGCGGGATCATCATGGCCGCCGGAACAATGATCGTTCTCGCGGTCCTGCCGGGCCGACGCGGGTTCGCGAGGAAGAGCGCCGAGCCGGGGGCCGGGACGACGGCGAGCGAGGCGGCGACTGTGCGGGAGCACACCGGGTCCACCCGCTAGATAGATCGTCGGCGGGGCGTCCACTGGATCGCCGGGGCCGGGCACCGCCTCCGCCGGATCGCCCGCCAGGCGCGTCGGGCAGGAGCCCGGGGGCGCGAGACGCGCAGGGCGCGGGCGTGGTCCACGGTCCACGGCCACGCGGATCCTCTGCCGGAACACCTCACCGTCCTTGGCCTCCGGGCCGCCCTGGGACTCTCCTCTAGGGCGGCCCCAGGCCAAGGGTCGTGAGGCGACAGCGGTCCTCGACATTCCGGGCATCGTCGTGACTGTCCACCAGGCCCTCGCCAGGGTGGCGGCCTCGTGCGGCTGGCCGTGGTGGTCGGTGGCTGGGTCGCCGCTGTTCGCCGGAGCGCCCTTTCAGGGCCTGAGTGTTCGTTGAGTCGATCGCGCAGCGCGACCAGGCCAGGCCGCCGCGCGAGCCCAGGGCGTCCGGCCCGGAGGTCGGTGACAGCTGCCGCCCGGTGCAGCCTGTCGTGGCCACGAAGGCGATCGCGGCCGGCGCTGAAGAGGGCGCGGTCGGCCTGCCCTTCTGTTGAAGGGCAATCTGGCGCGCCGCATGTCGGCTCGCTCGCGGGCCAGAGGTCACCCGCTGACTTGCATCAGGGAAACCGATCTGTTTCCCTGATTGGAAACCGATCGGTTTCCGGTCGGTGTTCTGCCCGTGCCCGACAACAAGGGGAAACGTGAGTACCACCATCGACCGAGGGGCGCCCGCCTCCGGAAAGACAGCCCCGGGCCGCCGCGGCTCCCATGCCATGCGCTGGTGGGTGCTCGTCGTGCTTGGCACGGCGCAGCTCATGGTCACGCTCGATGCGACCGTCGTGAACATCGCGCTGCCCGCGGCCCAGCATGACCTCGGTTTCAGTGACGGCAGCCGGCAGTGGGTGATCACGGGTTACGCCCTGGCGTTCGGCAGTCTGCTGCTGCTCGGTGGCCGGCTCGGTGACCTGTTCGGCCGGCGTACCACCTTCGTGACCGGTCTGGTCGGCTTCGCGGGCGCGTCCGTCGTCGGCGGCGCGGCCGGCAGCTTCGAAGTGCTTGTCGGGGCGCGTGTGGCGCAGGGTCTCTTCGCCGCGCTGCTGGCACCCGCGGCCCTCTCACTGCTCAGCGTGACCTTCGCCCGGCCGTCCGAAAGGCCGAAGGCGTTCGGCATCTTCAGTGCGCTGGCCGGTGCGGGGGCCGCGGTCGGGCTGCTGCTCGGCGGCATGCTCACCGAATGGACGTCATGGCGCTGGGTGATGTACGTGAACGTCATCTTCGCCGGCGTCGCACTCCTCGGCGCGCTCCTGCTGCTCGCCAAGCCCGCGGTCACCGAGCGGCCCCGCATCGACGTCCCGGGCACCCTCACGGTCAGCGCCGCGCTGTTCGCCATCGTCTACGGTTTCGCGCACGTCGAATCCACCAGCTGGACCGACCCGGTCAGCCTCGGTTCCCTGGCGGGCGGCGTGGCGCTGCTCGCGGTGTTCGTGTGGCTGGAGTCCCGGGTCGCGCATCCGCTGCTGCCGCTGCGCGTCGTGCTGGACCGGACCCGCGGCGGTGCGTTCCTGGCGGTGTTCGTCCTGGGTATGGGCATGTTCTCGATCTTCCTGTTCCTGACCTACTACCTGGAGGCCAGCATCGGCTACTCGCCGATCGAGGCCGGTCTGGCGTTCCTGCCGATGGTCGCGGGCATCGTCGCCTCGTCGACCACGGCGCCGTCGCTGCTGCTGCCCAGGGTCGGACCGAAGGTCGTGATCACCGCCGGATTCCTGGTCTCCGCCTCCGGCATGGCCCTGCTGGCCCGGCTCGCCCTGGACAGCACCTACGTCGCCCACATCATGCCCGGGATGATCCTGCTGGGCCTCGGCATCGGCGCGGTGATGACCACCGCGTTCCAGGGGGCGACCGCCGGCGTGCAGCACGAGGACACGGGTGTCGCCTCAGCGCTGATCAACACCAGCCAGCAGGTGGGAGGTTCGATCAGCACGGCGCTGCTGACCACCGTCGCCTCCTCGGCCACGGCCGACTACCTGTCCTCGCACAAGCCCGGCGCACTGACCGCGGCGCAGGCCGGGGTCGAGGGCTACACGGCCACCTTGGCGTGGGGTGCCGGGATCTTCGTGGTCGGCGCGGTGCTAGCGGCGTTCCTCATTCCGAATCGGGCTCTCGCGCCGTCGGAGGGCGAGCCTGTGATGGCCCACTGAGGCGGAATCGTTGGGGGCGCGGTGAGTCGTTGCCGGCCGCGAAAGACCTTCCTCGCCTGCCCGTGGGGCGCCTCGTGGGCCGAGTCGCAGGCGCCTGCCCTTCGTGGCCGGCTCCGGCGTGAAGCGGGGTGTGGTCGCAGTGATCCGCCGCGCGGCCTTGCGTGCAGAAACTGATCGGTTTACGGTGGTGAAACTGATCGGTTTCTCGCCGTGGGGGCGAGTCTCGGAACGAGACCTTCAGGAGTGACGGATGACTACCCCGAGCAGTGCCGAGGAGAAGCCCGCGGCTCCCAGGCTCCCGGCGAAACTGGCCGCGCACCCGTCGGTCCGGGCCGTACTCGCCAGGCGCCGGACCGGCGACGTCATGAGCCCGCCGGCGGTGATCGACGCGGCCTGGCTGCGCGAGCTGTGCCTGGCGGCGGGCGCGGACGACGCGGCCGCGGTCAGCCTGGACCACCCCGACCTGGCCGGCGAGCGGGAGCACGCGCGGTCCGCGCTGCCCGGCACCCGCACCCTGATCGCGATGGCGGTCCGGATGAACCGCGACAACTCCCGCTCTCCGGCCCGCAGTGTGGCCAACCAGGAGTTCCACCAGACCGACGAGCAGGCCAATCGCGCCGCCCGCAGCGTCACCCAAGCCCTCCAGGACGCCGGCTACCGCGCACTCAACCCGTCCGTCGCCTTCCCTCAGGAGATGGACCGCTTCCCCAGGGAGCGGATCTGGGTCGTGGCGCACAAGACCGTCGCGGTGGCCGCGGGGCTCGGCGTCATGGGCCTGCACCGCAACGTCATCCATCCGAAGTTCGGCAGCTTCGTGCTGCTGGCGACCGTCGTGGTGGACGCGGAGGTGAGCGCGTACGGGCAAGCGCTGGACTACAACCCCTGCATCGACTGCAAGCTGTGCGTCGCCGCCTGCCCAGTCGGCGCCATCGCCAAGGACGGGGCGTTCGACGCGCTGGCGTGTACCACGCATAACTACCGTGAGTTCATGAGCGGGTTCACCGACTGGGCGCAGACCGTGGCCGACAGCCGGGACGCCGCCGACTACCGCTCCCGGGTCACCGATTCCGAGAACGCCTCCATGTGGCAGAGCCTGACCTCACCGCCCGGCTACAAGTCCGGCTACTGCGTTGCCGTCTGCCCCGCTGGCGAGGACGTCCTCGGCCCCTACCTGGACGACCGCAAGACCTTCATGGACACCGTGCTGCGACCGCTCCAGGACAAGAAGGAAACCCTGTACGTCCTGCCGGGCTCCCACGCGCAGGAGTACGCCCGGCGCCGCTTCCCCCACAAGCCGGTCAAGGAAGTCACCGGCGGCTGGCACCCCCCGGCGAAAACCCTGTGAGGCAGGGGGCCTCGACGAGCCTTGAACCCGCCAGCCGATCCCTCGTGCTGTACGAAAACGCTCCGGCGCTCGTGTGCACCGAGAGCCCCTGTGTGATTGCGTTGTCGAAACCGGAGCAAGTCAGCGATGTGTGGCAGTCACCCCTTCCGCGTCCTGCGCGCCAAACCTCTGTGGATCGCCAACGGCGCCATCACCGGCGCTCTCGCGCTCTTGTTCACCCTGTTCTACGTCGGCGCCGACGAAGGTGCCGCTGTCGGTGGCAAGCAGGTCAGCGCGGGGGCGCAGGTCACCGTATCGATCGAGAACTCTTCCGTGAGCGGGGCCAAGGCCGACTGGAAGGTGATGGACGAGAGGAGGGTGAAGGAGGAACTCGGCGAGGGCAAGCTGCTCGGCGCGCTCGTCTGGCCCGACGACTCCACCGCCTCCGTCGCGGCACCGATCGGCACCACGGCCACCGGGACCCCGTCTCGCCCGTCGGTGACGGTGCTGACCAACCAGTCCGCCGGCAGCGTGGGCCCCGGTCTCGCGCGGCAGGCGACGACGCAGGCGGCGGAGAGCCCCTCGCTCCAGGTGGGCAAGGAACTGACCGTACGGAGCGGGGCGGGGCAGGCGGAGATGTCCACCGCGGCACGAGTCCCGCTCGCCGACCCGGTCGCTGTCACAGTGAAGGACGGACACCCCCTCGACTCGCACAGCGGCCGGGGCAGGACGGCGTTCTCCTACGCGCTGGTCCTCGTGGTCTGCGGCATGCTCTCCGCCAACGTCATCAGCGGCCAGGCAGTCCACGCCCTCGGCCGCACCCTCGCCATCAGCAGCACCCTCGTGATCGGTATCTCCCTGCTGATGGGCACTCTGGTCACGGTGGGCGCCGTCGGCATCATGGGCATGGACGCCCCCACCTGCCGTTGCTGTGGCTGTGCTCGGTGGCCGCCATCGCGGTCTCCGGGATCGGTGCGCTCACGCTCCTCGCTGCCTTCGGCACGCCCGGCATGCTGGTGGTCACGCCGATCTTCATCGGCATGGCCGTGCCGATGGCCGGCGCCATCACCCCCATCGAGGCGCTGCCCGGCTTCCACCGCTTCCTCTCGGAGTTCGAACCGCTGCGGCAGATCACCGACGGTCTCCGGTCGATCCTCTACTACGACGCCCAGGCCGACGCCGGCCTGACCCGAGGCTGGGTGACGGCGGCCGTCGGCCTCACGGCGGCCGTGCTGTTCGGCTTCGGCGTGACGGGCTGGTACGACCGCGAAGGACCGCACCGCATCCCGCCGAGACGAAGCCCGCGAGCCCGCCGCCCCGGCATAGCGGAGCGCGGCTCACCCAGGACGGGGCCACTACCCGGAGTGGCCCCTGTGTGTGCCCCCCCGCGAGGACGCGAGGCGCGCACACCGTCAGGGCTCGGCGACGGCCTCTCCCCCCAGGCCGTCGCCGAGCCTCTGAGCCGACTCAGGTCTCTGCGCGGCGCCTGACAGCGCCGCCCCGAGACACCTGAAACCGATCGGTTTTCATTTCGTCCCCTTCGGGGTTAACCTCGCCCTATGACCACCCAAGTGAAGCCAAGTCCCAGGGAGCGCCTGCTGGAGGCGGCGGCCACGCTCACCTACCGAGACGGCGTGGGCATCGGCATCGAGGCGCTGTGCAAGGCGGCGGGGGTGTCGAAGCGCTCCATGTACCAGCTGTTCGAGAGCAAGGACGAGCTGCTGGCGGCAAGCCTTGAGGAGCGTGCCTCCGCCTTCATCGCCGGGCTCCTGCCCGCGGTGGATGATGACCGTTCACCCCGCGAGCGGATCCTGCACGTCTTCGAGCAGGTGGAACGACAGGCGGGCGCGCCCGAGTTCCGGGGCTGTCGGTACCTGGCGGTGCAGATCGAACTCAAGGACCAGAGTCACCCCGCGAGCCAGGTGGCCCACCGGATCAAGGAGAACCTCACGGCGTTCTTCCGCACGGAGGCCGAAAAGGGCGGCGCGCGGGATCCCGACCTGCTGGCCCGGCAGCTCAGCCTGGTCTTCGACGGCGCCAGTGCCCGCGCGGGAATCCAGGCCGACAACCTGATCGGGCTCATCGCACCCACCGTGGCCACACTGCTCGACGCGGCAGGCGTGCGCTGACGTCCCCCTCTTCGGGCGACCTCGCGAGCCGAGGCGCCGTCCGGGGCTGATGTCCGCCTCCGGTGGGCGGAGTGGGCTCCGTGCCGCCCGCGCTTCCCGGCGACCGTGGGACGGTCCGGTGGCCGTAAGGGTGCTCGCGAGCAGGGTGTGCGGGAGAAGGGCTGTGGTCTCGGCGGCCTCGGCCCGCCTTCGGCGGTAGATGCCCCATTCTCCGGGGCCTCATCCAGTCGGCCTGGGTGACCTCACCGATCCGGCGGGTTGCCCTGTGCTTCAGTGCCAGCCGCCTACGGGCGCGGGGGTGAAGGTCACCTTTCTGTCCGGACGGAGCCTTCTGGCGTGTGTCGGCCGGTCCGCATCGCGCGGCGAGCCGTTCGACGAGCGTGGCGGGCGGGGCGACGCTGCGCTTGCAGGGGGAAACCGGTCGGTTTACAGTGAAGAAACCGATCAGTTTCCCGTTGGCCTCAGGAGTGCATCATGACGACGAACCGCCCAGTGGCCCTCGTGACGGGTGCGTCATCCGGCATCGGGAAGGCAGCCGCGCTCGCGCTGGTCGGAGCGGGGTTCGAGGTGGTCGGCACGAGCCGCGACATCTCCCGCGTCACCCCGCTCGATGGCGTCACCTTCCTCGACCTCGACGTGGCCGGCGACGCGTCGGCCACTGCCGTGGTCCAGCAGGTGATCGACCGGTTCGGCCGGATCGACGTCCTGGTCAACAACGCCGGTATGGGCTTGATGGGCGCGGCCGAGGAGAACTCCGTCGCGCAGGCCCAGGCCGTCTTCGACGTCAACGTCTTCGGCGTGATGCGCATGGTGAAGGCGGCCCTGCCGCACATGCGCGCCCGGGGCCGTGGACGCATCATCAACGTGTCCTCCGTGGTCGGCTTCCTCCCCTCGCCCTACATGGCCGTCTACGCCGCGTCCAAGCACGCGATCGAGGGGTACACCGAGTCCCTGGATCACGAAGTCCGCGAGCAGGGCGTTCGGGCGCTTCTCGTCCAGCCCGCCTACACCAGCACCGGATTCGAGACCAGCAGCCCCCGGCCCGACACGCCCCTGCCGGTCTACGACAAGCAGCGGCACGCCTTCGACCGCCTGATGGTGGACGCGATCAAGGACGGCGACGACCCCGCCGTCGTCGCCAAGGCGATCGTCGCGGCGGCGACCGACCCGAAGCCGAAGCTGCGCTACACCGCCGGTCCCGTGGCCGGGCGCGCGAGCATGCTGCACCGCCTCGCTCCCGCCGGGGTCTTCGACAAGCAGATCCGCAAGCTCAACCGTCTGGCCGGCTGACGCCTGCCCGCCCCGAGGGTCATTCAGGACACCCGGGGCCGGTTCGCCTCCGAGGGTGAGCGGGAGCCGCGGACGTATGAGCAGCCCGACGGTTGCGACAGCGTACGGTGGGCCGCCGCCCTTCCTCCGCTCGAACGGCTCCTCGGTCTGATCGACGGCATTCCATTCGGCAACATCCAGTGGAGGGCGGCGCTGTCGACGCCGACGAGCCGAAGGTGATCGCGCCGCAGATCACGTGGTCCGATCCGGACGCCGACGGTGGGACGCGCGGTGGCGCGGTCGAGCTCGGCATCACCGCGCCCTGGTCTCTCGCGCAGGGCGTCGACACCCTGATGCGACGCCACCGCACCGACCTTGACGGGCTCGTGAGCGGCATCGCCGGGCTCGTACCGGATCTCGCCGGCCTGACGAGCGACGGTTACGGGGAGCTGTCCGCTGAGCCGTTTCCCGCGTTCGCCCGGCGCGACCTCTCCGAGCTCGGCTACGAGCGTTCCCGGCGGAGCCCGACCGGGCGTGGTCCCGCCGCCTCTCCGGACCGCGCGACAGGTCGACCTGCCCATCTTCCAGGCCGGCAGGCCGGGGCGGCGTCTACGGTCGGGCGCGCTCGGCACCTTCACTGCGGTGTGTCGGGCCGACAGGCCGGCCGCGCTGATCGCGGGTCCGTGAACCCGTACCAACTGGCGCCGTGTGCCCGGCTGGTTCCAGAGCTTGATCGGCGACGGCGACGGCGACGGCGAAGTGCCGGAGGTGGGGCGCGACCACGCCCCGAACCCGGCAGCGGACTCCATGCGCCAACTCGCCGCCCGAGGCCCGCCTCGCCCGCCGGCAGTACTTGAGCGGTCCTCACGCCGCCGCCGGAGGGAGGCGAGCCCTGACCGCCGCCCCTGGGCGGCCCGTAACACCGGCCGGGGACCGGTGCGACGCCGAGCCGCACGGCGGCGGCCTGACTTGCATGATGAAACCGATCGGTTTACGGTGAGTGAAACCGATCGGTTTCCTGCTTCTTGGAGGTTGTCGTGACAGAAATCAAGGGCGCTACCGTCCTCGTCACCGGAGGCGGCCGTGGCATCGGCAAGATGCTGGTCGAGGAGCTCTACCTGCGCGGTGCCGGCAAGGTCTACGCCACAGCCCGTGACCCCCGCACGGTGACGCACCCCGATGCCGTTCCGCTCGCCCTTGAGGTCACGGACCCGGCGTCCGTCGCGGCTGCCGCCGAGCAGGCCCAGGACGTCACCGTCCTGATCAACAACGCCGGTGCCTCGGTCGGCGCCTCGTACCTCGACTCCCCGATGGACGACGTGCGCCGTGACCTGGAGACCAACTTCTACGGACCACTGCTGGTCACCCGGGCCTTCGCGCCGATCATCGAGCGCAACGGCGGTGGCCACATCCTCAACGTCCACTCCGCCCTGTCCTGGCTGGCCGACGGCACGCCCTACAGCGCCTCGAAGGCCGCCCTGTGGTCGCAGACCAACTCTCTGCGTCTGGAATTGCGGACCCGCGGCATCGCCGTGACCGGACTCCACGTGGCGTACGTGGACACCGACATGACATCGGGCCTCGACGTGTCCAAGGCCGACCCCCGCGACGTCGCCGTGGCCGCGCTCGACGGCATCGAGGCGGGGGCCCACGAGGTCCTGGCCGACGACACCACCCGCTGGGTCAAGTCGCAGCTGTCCGCCGACCTCGAAGCCCTGTACGCGCAGCTGAAGAACTAAGTACGCACTTACTCGCTCGTCAAGGAAACAACCCTGTGGAAAGCCCTCTCACCCACCGCTTCGTCGACGTGAACGGAGTCAGACTGCACATCGCCGAGCAGGGGCAGGGACCGCTGGTCCTGCTGCTGCACGGCTGGCCGGAGAGCTGGTACTCCTGGCGTCACCAGTTCGCGGCGCTCGCGGCCGCCGGATACCGGGTCGTCGCCCCCGACCAGCGCGGCTACGCCCGCAGCGAGCAGCCGCCGGACATCGACTCGTACACCCTGCTCCACCTCGTCGGCGACGTGATCGCCCTGATCGACGAACTCGGCGAGGAGCAAGCGGTCGTGATCGGTCACGACTGGGGCGCACCCGTCGCCTGGACCGCCGCGATGCTGCGTCCCGACAAGGTCCGCGCCGTGGCCGGGCTCAGCATTCCGCCGATCCTGCCCGGCGGGATGGTCCCGCCGTCGATCACCCGCACCCAGTACGGCGACGGCTTCTATCAGGTGTACTTCCAGCAGCCGGGAGTCGCCGACGCCGAGTTCGCCAAGGACATCCCGGATTCCCTCCGCCGCCTCCTGGTCGGCGCCTCGGGCGACAACCCGCTCGGTATCGAGCCCCGCCCGCTGGTCGTACCCGACGGCCTCGGCCTGCTGGACACCATGCCGCAGTCGCCGGCCCTGCCTGCCTGGCTGACGGAGGAGGACATACAGGCGTACGCCGAGGACTTCGCCCTCCATGGCGAGCGGGCGTTCACCGGCGCCTTCAACTGGTACCGGAACATCGAGCGCAACAACGAACTGCTCGCCCCCTTCAGGGGCCGTGGGATCGACGTCCCCGCGCTGTACATCGTGGGGGACCGCGACATGGTCACCTCGCTGCGCGGCCCGGACGGCGGCAGCTCGCTGAGCGAGATGTTCCGCGGCGAGGCCGCGCCGGGCAACCCGCTGACCGCCGTCGCGCCGCAACTGCACGACATGGTCGTGCTGCCCGGTTGCGGGCACTGGACGCAGCAGGAGCGTCCCGCGGAGGTCAACGCCGCACTCCTCGACTTCCTCGGCCGCGTCGACATCTCATCGCTCCGATGACGCTCCGCAGAATCCGCCTGGCCGGTACCGTCCGGCCGCCGGAGCCGAGCCCAAGGCCCCCGTGGCAGCGGCCACGGAACTCAACGACCCCGCCTTCAGCGCCCGCCTCCCGCGCCCTTCCGAACAGCTGATTTACCCCCACCAGACAGAGGACACACTGATGTCAGAGCGTCATCCCATCCTGATCACCGGAGCCGCCGGCCATATCGGTGGTGTGAGCCGGACGATGGTCGACATGCTGCTCGAACAAGGGCACGCCGTGCGGGCGTTCGTGCGGCGGGACGACGAACGCGCGGACGCGCTCCGCCAGGCCGGGGCCGAGGTCTTCGTAGGAGACCTGCTCAACATGGCCGACGCGACCGCCTCGCTGACCGGTGTTCGCCGCATCTACTTCAGCATGAGCCTGTCGCCGTACTACACCGATGCCGTCGGCCTGATGGCCGCGGCGGCACGGACCAAGGGCGACATCGAGGTCTTCGTCAACATCTCCGAGTTCGAGCAGTACTTCATGACGGTCGAGAAGATGACCGCACCGGAGGAGGAGCGGCGGGCGTGGCTCGGTGGGAACCTCACGGAGTGGTCGCCGCAGCAACGGGCCCACTGGATCGCCGAGCAGATGCTGGAGTGGTCCGGCCTGCCCACCGTCCACATCCGGGGAGCCATGTTCGTCGAGAACCCCCTGCTGACCTGGCTGGCGTTGGAGCCGCTGAGCAGGGGCGAACTGCGCCTCCCCTTCGGTCCCCACCGGCTCGCGCCCGTCGCGGGCTACGACGTGGCCGAGGCGACCGCGAAGATCCTGGCCGACCCGGCGCCGCACCTCTCGAAGTCGTACGAGCTCAACGGTCCGGAGGCGAAGGACATGCACGGGTTCGCGGAGGACTTCGCGGCCGTGCTGGGACGCCCGGTCACCTACGTTCCCGATGACATCGAAACCTGGAACGAGACCTTCGTGGACAGCAACCTCGCCGATTATCCGCACACCGCGGCGCATATGAAGGCCCTGACCCGGCTGATCGGCGGTGGAGGGTACCGCGGCGTGACCGACCAGCTGGAGACGCTGCTCGGGCGTCCGCCGAAGACCGTGCGGTGGGCGCTGGAGAACCATCCGCGCATCCAGGAGCTCGCGGCCGCTCTGAGCCACTGAGCGGTCCCGGTCGGAGCCGAGCCTGACAACAGCGGAAACGGAGGACCTGCCGCGCCTGCGAGGCCCAGGTGGCCGCTCCTTCGGGGAGCAGGCACCTGGGTCTCACCGGTGGTGATCAGTGGGCGACGGGCGCGGCTTCCGTGGTGGGCCCGTGTGCCAAGATGGGCACGGTCTCGGGTGCGGGTTCGGCCTGCTTGCCGCGGCCGAGGTGGTTGAAGACGAGGCTGAGCGGGACCGCGACGGCGCAGCCGGCGCTGATGCCGGAGTCGAGCACGATGTGCACGCACCCCGGGAAGACGCGCTAGAACTCCGGGCTGGCGATGGGCCGACGCCGAGGCTGATGGCCACGATCAGGACGTTGTCCCCGCGCTCCAGAGCTGTGCCGGCGAGGATCTGGATGCCGCAGGCGGCGACGGTGCCGAACAACCAGACAAGCGGCATGACCCCCCGTTCGAGCGCCCCTCGAAGGCATGGCCCGGGCCCGGAGTCGTGGCGTGGGTCAGACCTTCTCGGTGGTGACGCGTGGGTGGTCGGCGGTGAGCGTGGTGATGTCCTCGACGTCGGAGGTCAGGATCGTGACGCGGCCCGGTTGGGCGAGGGCGGTGGCGCAGAGCATGGCGTCGATGGCGTACTTGTGCCCGTGCAGCCCTGCCACGCGCAGCAGGGTGGCTGCTGACTGGGCGAGGGCCTGAGTCACGGGCTCGACGCGCAGCCGGGACAGCGTCCATTTGAGGGCGGCGTCGTCGATCCGGGGATGGATCACCTCGACAAGCACGGCGGCTGAAGTGATCACTGGGAGGTCGGCGGCCCGGGCGGCGGTGAGCCACTCGTGGACCTCGCGGTCGCGCTGTACGGCCTTGGCCAGGCCCTCGCTGTCCAGGATGAGCGCGCCGCTCACGCGGCCGCCCCGGCATCGGACGCGGGGCCGCCGGTGAGCTTGGCCCGCTTGGAGGCGACGGCCTCCGGGTCGGCGCGGCCGTGGATCTTGTCGAAGTCGGCGATCAGCTCGTCCAGGTTGTCGCGCTCGATCTGCCGCTGCGCGGCCTTCTCCAGGTACGCGGACACGCCCCGCTTGCCGACCCGCTCGCGGATCGCCTGGAGGGTGCCGGCGGTCAGGGTGACGGAGACGCCGTTGCTGGGGCCGTCGCCGGGAGGGAAGTCGGTGCCGTCGTCGGTCATGACACGATTATGGCATTTTGAATGCCATACGGCGAGATTCATGTCTGCGGAGAGCCGGGGTCGTTCTCCGGGGTGCCCTGCAGGGCTGGCCAGAGGCTGGATTGTCGCCGACGGCGCGGTGAGGCACTGTCGGTGTCACTCATTGTGATTGGCCACGGCGTCGGTAGGTCGTGCGGAGGGCTGTGAACTGGACCGTGTACGGGCGTGATGCGAAGGGGCGTGAGGTCCTGCTGACGGCCCTGATTCTCCCCAGATTCGCCCCAGCGCTCGTGGATGCCTAAAGACCCAGGTCAGGGGCCCTTTGGAGGGAGGGCGAGGAGATCACCCGCACCACTTCTCCCCAGGGACTCCCCAGCGCCCCATATGGGCGTTTCGCGCAGGAGGTGCGGGCGCAAACCGTGCGAGCCGCGTGTAGGCGGTCGATCGACCGCTAGAGCCAGTCCCGCCGCTTGAAAATCACGTACAAACTAGTGCATACCATCGCCATCAGGCCGATGGCGAAGGGGTATCCGAGGCTCCAGTGCAACTCCGGCATGGAGTCGAAGTTCATGCCGTAGATCGTTCCCACGAGTGTGGGTGCAAAGAGGATGGCGGCCCAGGACGAGATCCGCTTGATCTCCTCGTTCTGCTCGAAGCCGGCCTCCGCCAACGCGCGCATCTCCGCGTTCTGTTGCTGGGTGACCAGGGTCGCGTTGACCGTGAGGATCTCCGTGAGGGCCTGGCGGAAGCCGTCGACGCGTTCGCTGGTGTGGGTGACGTGGTCGGCGACGTCGCGGAGGTAGCGCTGGAGCTCCTCGTCGGTGCCGTACTTCGCGAAGCCGGCCATCAGGCCGTGGAGCATGCCGACCAGGGGGCGGGTGGCGCGCTGGAACTCGACCATCTCGCGGGAGAGTTCGTAGATGCGGCGGGAGACGGCCGGGTCGCCGCCGAAGACCTCGGTCTCGATTTCGTCGACGTCGTTCTGGACGCCGGCGACGACCGGGGCGTAGCCGTCCACGACCGCGTCCAGGATGGCGTAGAGGACGGCCTCCGGGCCGAGGGCGAGCAGGTCGGGGTTCTCCTCCATGCGGCGGCGGACCGCCGACAGGTCCGGTGCCGCGCCGTGCCGGACGGAGATGAGGAAGTCGGGGCCCACGAAGACGTGCAGCTCGCCGAAGTCGACCTCCTCCTGCGCGTCCAGGTAGCGGGCCGCGCGCAGCACGACGAAGAGGGTGTCGCCGTACCGTTCCAGCTTCGGGCGCTGGTGGGCCTCCAGGGCGTCCTCGACGGCGAGCTCGTGGAGGTCGAACTCGGCTGCCAGCGAGTGGAGTTCCTCCTCGGTCGGGCGGTGCAGACCGATCCACGCCATGCCGTCCGGGTGTTCCCGCAGCTGCCGGTACGTCTCCGCCAGCGTCGCCGGCGACGACACCTTGCGGCCCTCCCGGTACAAGGTCGCCTGGATCACGCTCGGTCCCTCGGCGGAGGGCTCCGGGGCCACGGGGGGCCGCGCGGGCTCCGGGTGGCGGCGCCAGGCCGCGCGGGGGTGGCGGTCGGACACGATGCGTACCTCCGTCGACTGCTGCTGGGCCCTCCGAACCCTTCCCGATCCCGGCGGGGGAGGAGACGGTCATCAGGATATATGGGTGGGAATGGTGCCGCCGGGTCCGTCCCCGTGCCCGGCCTCGCCTGCCCGTGCCCGGCCTCGCCTGCCCGCGCCTGCCTTGGCCTGGCCCGCGTCAGCCTTGGCCTGACCGAGGCTGCCCTGGCCTGACATCCCCTGTCCCCGCCTGACCTCGCTGTCCCCGCCCCTCCGGCGATTGAGGACGGAAACTGACCTCTATCGCCTGTAGCGTCCCCGCATGGACTCCCTTCCCACCGTCTCGCGCCGCGCCCTGGGCCGTGCGACCCTCGCCCGTCAGCTGCTGCTCCGGCCCTCGGAGCTCGGGGTCGAGGAGGCCGTGCGGCATCTGGTGGGGCTCCAGGCGCAGAACACCAAGCCTCCGTACTACGCCCTCGCCGCGCGGCTCGGCGGATTCCGGCCCGAGGAGCTCTCCGGGCTGATGGAGTCGCGGGCGGTCGCGCGGATCGTCTCCCTGCGGTCGACCGTGCACACCCACACCGCCCGGGACGCCGTCGGCCTGCGGCGGCTCGTCCAGGCGGGGGCCGTCGAGCGGGAGCTGCGGGGGTTCCGGAAGGGGCTCGTCGGCGTCGACCTCGACCGCCTCGTCGCCGTGACGACCGCGTACGTCGAGGAGCGGGCCCGAACGGTCAAGGAGCTGCGGGAGCGGCTGCTGCGGGAGTGGCCGGACGCGGATCCGCTCGCGCTCACCGTCGCCGCGCGCTGCCTGCTGCCGATGGTGCAGGTCACTCCGCGCGGGCTGTGGCGGCGCAGCGGGCAGGTGGCGCTGACGACCACCCGGGAGTGGTTCGGCGGGGACGACGAGGAGGCGGCCGGGATCGACGAGACCGTGCTGCGGTACCTCGGTGCCTTCGGGCCCGCGTCCGTCAAGGACATGCAGACCTGGTGCGGGCTCACCCGGCTGCGGCCCGCCTTCGAGCGGCTGCGGACCCGGCTCCTCGTCCTGCGCGACGAGCAGGGCACCGAGCTCTTCGACCTGCCCGACGCGCCCCGGCCCGACGCGGACACGCCGGCCCCGCCGCGCCTCCTGCCCGAGTACGACAACCTGCTCCTCTCGCACGCCGACCGGACCCGGATCGTCCCCGCCGAGCTGAAGGGGCGCACCTGGACCGGCAACCAGCCCCACCGCGTCTTCCTCCTCGACGGGCTCCTCGCCGGGCTCTGGTTCCTGGAGGAGACCAGGGGGCGTACGACCCTGACCGTCGAGCCCTTCGCGCGGCTCACGCGCGCCGACCGCGCGGCCCTCACGGACGAGGCCGAAAGGATCCTGCGCCTCACGGCGCCCGAGGGGGACGTGTACGACCTCGTCTTCCGCACGGGGTGAGCGAAACCACGACCCGCGCCCGCCTCCGACACCATCGCGGCCCGCTCCGGAGCCATCGCGACTCGCTCCGGCGACGGCGCGTCTGCCTCCGGCGGTAACGCGCCCTTTGTGCGGCGGCCGCCCGTTCGTGTGCGGCGGCGCTGCGCCCGCCTCCGGCGGTACCGCGTCAGTGTGTGGCGGCAGTGCGCCGTTGTGTGGCGGCCGTCCGTTCGCGTGCGGCGGCGTCGCGCCCGCCCCTGGCGTCATCGCGACCGCCTCCGCGTGGGGTGGCCGTCCGTTCGTGGCCAGCGGGTCGCGCCCGCTCCTGGCCGTGTTGCGTCCGGCTCCGGCCGGACCGCGTCTGCCTCCGATGGTCAGCGCGCCCTTGTGCGGCGCGTCCGTTCGTGTGCGGCGGGGGCGCGTCCGCCCCTGGCGCCATCACGTCCGCCTCCGGCGGGACCGCGTCGGTGTGTGGCGGCCACCCGTCCACCCCGGCGGGACCGCGTCCGTATGTGGCGGCAGCGCGCCCTTGTGCAGCGGCCGCCCGTTCGTGTCCGGCGGCGTTGCGCCACCTCTGGTGTCGTCGCGCCCACCCCCCGGCGGTACCGCGTCAGTGTGCGGCGGCCACCCATCTGCCCCCGGCGGCATCCCACCCGCCCCTGGCGGTACGCCATCGGCCCTGGCGGTATCCCATTCGCCCTGGCGGTACCTCGTCCATCCCCGGCGGTACCCCATTCCATCCCGGGCGGTACCCCCTTCCACCCCGAGCGGCACCCCGCTCACCCGTCACGCCCTCCCGCCCACCTTCCCCCCCCCCACGTCATGCCGTCCACGCCCCTCCACACCCCCCACGCCGCCCCGCCCACCCCTACGGCAGCGCGCCCGCGCGGCGGGCTGCCGTTACTGCTTCCAGGCGGGTGTGCGCGCCGAGCTTGCGCATGGCCGAGCGCAGGTAGCCCTTGACCGTCTCGGGGCGCAGGCCGAGGCGGCGGGCCGCCGTCGCGTTCGTCGCGCCGGAGGCGACCGCCGCCAGGACGTCCGTCTCGCGTGGCGTCAGGGCCACCCCCGGCAGCGGCGCCGGGGTGCCGGCCGCCGTCTCCAGGCGGCCGCAGACGGCGAGCAGGCGGGCCCGCACCTCCTCGTCCGCGACCTGCGGGGCGAGCGCCCGCAGCTCGCCGTAGGCGTGCCGGACCTCCTCCCACGCGGGGCCGGGCCCGCCGGCGGGGCGCGGGGGCTCCGCCGTCCCGAACCGGCGGCTCAGCTCGTCGCGCACCACGAGCGCCTGCTCCACGTCCCGGGCCGCCGTCATCGCCGCGTCGAAGACCCGCTCGCCGAGCGGCAGCGCGTCCCGCAGCGCCCCGTACAGCACCCCTCGGACCTGCCGCCGGACGACCACCGGCACCGCGATCACCGAGCGCAGGCCCTCCGCCGACACCGGCAGGTCGTACTCGTGGGTGATGTGCCGGGCCACCGGATAGTCGGTGACCGCGCACGGGCGGGCCAGCGCCAGGCACTTGCCGCCCAGGCCGTTGCCGGGGGAGACCACCAGGCCCTGGAGCGCCGGGGTGACCGCCCCGTGCAGCTCGGCGATCCGCAGCGGCCGGCCGCCGTCCGGTACGAGGCCGCCGAAGACCACGGGCAGCCCGCTGCCGCGCCGCAGCCGTACCAGCGCGGCGCGCAGCTCCGCCTCTTCGATCCGCTCGGACACGGAAGAACACCCTTCCTTCACCCCCGAACGGGGGTAGTGGGACCCGGGGGACCGATTACACGATGGGCGGACCCTGTCCCGCAACGAGGAGGACGCATGACGGCTGCCGGCGCCACCGAGGAGTTCCGGACCGCCCGGGACTTCCTGATCCGGTACCGCGAGGAGTACGAGGCCGCCTACGCCGGCTTCGTGCCGCCCCGCCCCGACCGGTTCAACTGGGCGCTGGAGTGGTTCGACGTCATCGCCGAGGGCAACGACCGCACCGCCCTCCACCTCGTCCGGGAGGACGGCACGGAGACGAGGTCGAGCTTCGCCGAACTGTCCGCCCGGTCCAATCAGGTGGCGAACTGGCTGCGTGGGCAGGGCGTCCGCGCCGGGGACCGGATCGTCGTGATGCTGGGCGCCCAGCCCGAGCTGTGGGAGACGGCCCTCGCCGCGATGAAGCTGCGGGCCGTCGTCGTCCCCGTCTCCCCGCGCCTCGACCCCGCGCGACTCCGCGAACGGATGGCGCGCAGCCGGGCCCGGCACGTCGTCGTCCGCTCCGCGTGCACCGGGCTCTTCGCCGGCGTACCCGGCGACTACACCCGCGTCTCGATCGGCGGCGACGGGGTGAACTGGCTGGGGTACGAGCTGTCCGCCCGCGAGCCGGAGGCCTTCGAGCCCGACGGCGTCACCCTCGCCCACGACACCCTGATGCTCTGCTTCACCGCCGATGCCGCCGATGCCGCCGATGCCGCCGATGCCGCCGGTGCCGCCGGCCGCCCCGAGCTCGTCGAACACACCCACACCTCGCTCCCCGTGGGACACCTGTCGACGATGTACGGGATGGGGCTGCTCCCCGGCGACGTACACCTCGACATCGCCCCGCCCGACCGGGCCGAGCATGCCTGGTCCACCCTCTTCGCCGCCTGGAGCGCCGAGGCGACGGTGCTCGTCCACGCCGCCCCTGGCCTCGATGCCGGCGGGCTGACCGCGCTCGTCGACCGGTACCGCGTGACCTCCGTCGCCGCCCCGCCCGCCGTGTTGCGGCGGCTCGTCTGGGACGGTCTCGGGCGGCCCGCCGCACCACCGCGCGAGGCCATGGCCGTGGGCGCGGGCGCGGGCGACGGGGAGCCGTCGGCCCGGGAGGTCGCGGAGGCGGTCGGGCGCGCCTGGGGCGTGCCCCTGCGCGGTGGCTTCGGGCGGAGCGAGACGACCGTCCTGCTGTCCGACAGCCCCGGCTCGCCGTCCAAGCCGGGCTCCCTCGGCCGCCCCGCCCCCGGGTGCGCCGTCACCCTGATCGACCCCGGCACCGGGCTCCCTGACGCGGCGGCGGGCGAGATCTGCCTCGACCTGGCCACCAACCCGGTGGGCCTGATGACCGGATACCACGACGACCCGGAGCGTACGGCCGGGGCCATGGCGGCGGCCACTACCGGACCGGCGACCTCGCCACCCGCGACGAGGACGGCCACCTCCACCACGCGGGCCGGGCCGGAACCGTCCTCACGGGGGCCGGTTCCTCTGTTTGGATGGCGCGTTAGGCGTTCGGGTCAATCGGTCGGCATCCCGCGGCGGCGACGCCGGGGGGACCGGCCCCTATCTGCGAAGAGGCGACACCGATGCGTGTACCGATGACGATCACCGACTTCCTGGAGCGGGCGGAGCTCGGCTTCCGCGACGGCCCGGCGGTGGTGGACGAGCCGGATCAGCCCGCGAGGGCCGTTCCCACGACCACCTACGGGACCTTCGCCGAGCGGGTGCGGGCCTGGCAGGCCGGGTTCGACGCGCTGGGCGTGCGGGAGGGCGAGCGGGTGGCGGTGGCGAGCCACAACTCGGCCCGCCTCCTGGAGCTGTTGTTCGCGCTGCCGATGAGTGGGCGGATCTGCGTACCGGTCAACTTCCGGCTGAAGCCGGAGGAGGTCGCGTACCTCGTGGAGCAGAGCGGCGCGTCGGTGCTGCTCGTCGACCCGGAGCTCGACGCGGCCCTGGCGGGGGTGAGGACGCGGCACCGCTTCGTGCTGGGCGAGGCGACGGACACCGGCCTCATGCGGTTCGGGGTCGAGCCGCGCCCGTGGTCGGCGCCCGACGAGGACGCGACGGCGACGATCAACTACACCTCCGGCACGACGGCCCGCCCCAAGGGCGTGCAGCTGACGCACCGCAACATCTGGGTCAACGGCCTGACCTTCGGCCTGCACACGCGCGTGTGGGAGCGGGACGTCTACCTGCACACCCTGCCGATGTTCCACTGCAACGGCTGGGGCATGCCGTACGTCATGGCCGGGCTCGGCGTGAAGCAGGTGGTGCTGCGGAAGGTCGACGGCGCGGAGATCCTGCGCCGGGTCGACGAGCACGGCGTCACCCTGATGTGCGGGGCGCCCGCCGTCTGGAAGGCGGTCGTGGACGCGGCGGCCGACTGGGACGGCCCGGTGCCGGGCCGCGACCGGGTGCGGATCGTGTGCGCGGGCGCGCCGCCGCCGAGCCGGCTGATCCAGCGGGTCGAGGAGGAACTGGGCTGGGAGTTCACGCAGATCTACGGCCTGACGGAGACCTCGCCGCTGCTGACCTTCAACCGCCTCCGCCCGCAGGACGCGCACCTGCCCGCGGAGGAGCGTGCCCGGAAACTGTCCCGGGCCGGGCTGCCCGCGCTCGGCGTGAAGATGGAACTCTCCGGCACGGGCGAGGTGCTGGCCCGCTCCAACACGGTCCTCGACGGGTACTGGGACAAGCCCGAGGAGAGCGCGGCCGCCCTGGAGGACGGCTGGTTCCACACCGGCGACGGCGGCACCTTCGACGAGACGGACGGGCACCTGACGATCTCGGACCGGAAGAAGGACGTCATCATCACCGGCGGCGAGAACGTCTCGTCGATCGAGGTCGAGGACGTGATCTTCCGTCACCCGGCGGTCGCCGAGGTGGCCGTGATCGGCGTCCCGGACGAGAAGTGGGGCGAGACGATCAAGGCGCTCGTCGTCACCGCGGACGGCGCGACGGTCTCGGAGGCGGAGATCATCGCGCACTGCAAGGAGCGGATGGCGGGCTACAAGGCACCGACGAGCGTGGAGTTCCGCCAGGACATCCCGCGCACCGCCACCGGCAAGATCCAGAAGTTCAAGCTCCGCGAGCCGTACTGGGACGGCCTCGACCGCGGCGTGAACTGACGAACCGCACGGACCCGGAGTACGGGACGGAGCCCACCGACCCGGGTCCGCGAGGCGCGCGCGGACCCGGTCCAGGAACCACCCCCCCGAACCACCCCCCGAAGAACCCCACCAACAACCCCCACCAAGACCCCCGCGCCGCTCCACGACGCACACCACCGAAGGGACCCGGCATGACCGCCACGGAGCTCTCGTACGCGCACGGGGTGGCGGACACCCCGCTGCTCGGCGACACCATCGGAGCCGACCTCGACCGGGCCGTCGCCGCCTGGCCCGACAGGGAGGCCCTGGTCGACCTCGCCGACGGACGGCGCTGGACCTACGCCGAGTTCGGCGCCGACGTCGACCGGATCGCCGGCGCCCTGCTCGGCAGCGGCGTCCGCAAGGGCGACCGGGTGGGGATCTGGGCGGTGAACCGCGCCGAGTGGGTCCTCGTCCAGTACGCCACCGCCCGCGTCGGCGCCGTCATGGTCACCATCAACCCGGCCTACCGCTCCCATGAACTCGCCTTCGTGCTGCGCCAGTCGGGGATATCGCTGCTCTTCGCCTCGCTCAGCCACAAAACCAGCGACTACCGGGCGATGGTCGAGGAGGTGCGCGGCGACTGCCCCGCGCTGCGGGAGGCGGTGTACTTCGGCGACCCCACCTGGGACGCCTTCGCGGCCCGCCCGTCCGGCGGGCTCGTGCCGGAGCCGCTCTCCGCCGACGAGCCGGTCAACATCCAGTACACCTCGGGCACCACCGGCTTCCCGAAGGGCGCCACGCTCTCCCACCACAACATCCTCAACAACGGTTATTTCGTGGGCGAGATGATCGCCTACACCGAGGAGGACCGGATCTGCGTGCCGGTGCCCTTCTACCACTGTTTCGGCATGGTGATGGGCAATCTGGCGGCCACCTCGCACGGCGCCTGCATCGTCATCCCGGCCCCCTCCTTCGACCCGGCGGCGACCCTCCGCGCCGTCCAGGAGGAGCGCTGCACCTCCCTCTACGGCGTACCGACCATGTTCATCGCCGAGTTGAACCTCCCCGACTTCGCCGCGTACGACCTCTCCTCGCTGCGCACCGGCATCATGGCGGGCTCGCCGTGCCCGGTGGAGGTGATGAAGCGGGTGGTCACCGAGATGAACATGGCGGAGGTGTCGATCTGTTACGGCATGACGGAGACCTCGCCGGTCTCCACCCAGACGCGCCGCGACGACGACCTGGAGCGGCGCACCGGCACCGTCGGCCGGGTCCTGCCGCACATCGAGGTGAAGGTCGTCGACCCGGCCACCGGCCTCACCGTGCCGCGCGGCACCGCGGGCGAACTGTGCACCCGTGGCTACAGCGTGATGCTCGGCTACTGGGACGAGCCGGAGAAGACCGCCGAAGTCGTCGACGCGGGCCGCTGGATGCACACCGGCGACCTCGCGACGATGCGCGAGGACGGCTACGTGCGGATCGTCGGCCGCATCAAGGACATGATCATCCGCGGCGGCGAGAACGTCTATCCGCGCGAGATCGAGGAGTTCCTCTACACCCACCCCAAGATCGCCGACGTCCAGGTCGTCGGCGTCCCCGACGAGCGCTACGGCGAGGAGATCCTCGCCTGTGTGATCCCGCGCGACCCGGCCGACCCGCCCACCCTCGACGACGTCACCGCCTTCTGCCGCGACCGCCTCGCCCACTACAAGGTCCCGCGCCGCGTCGAGATCCTCGCCGAGTTCCCGATGACGGTCAGCGGCAAGGTCCGCAAGGTGGAACTCCGCGAGCGCTACGGCGCCTAGGCGCGCCGAGGCCCGCCTACGACCCCGCCAGCTCCCGGCGCATGCAGACGCGGGGCCAGGCCGCCAGGCCGTGGGCGGCCTCGGCGCGGCTGATCTCCCGCAGGCCGTCGGTGAGGGCGGGGTCGGTGTCGGTGAGGGGGCGGAAGCCGAGGCGGGCGTAGTAGGGGGCGTTCCAGGGCACTTCGGTGAAGGTCGTGAGGGTGAGGGCCGTCAGGCCCTCCTGCCGGGCGGCCTCCGCCAGGTGTTCGATCAGGGCCCGGCCGACGCCCCGGCGGGCGGCCTCCGGGTGGACGGAGACCTGCTCGATGTGGGCGGCGCCGTCGACCGTGTCCGCGATCAGATAGGCGACGGGACGGTCGGTCCCGTCGACCGCCACCCAGGCCCGGCCCGCCGCGCGATACCCCTCCAGGACGTCGAGGGGGAGGGGTTCGTCGTCGGCGATCGCCGTCATACCGAGGGTGCGGAAGGGTTCGCCCGCCGCGCGCTCGATGGACTGGAGCAGCGGGAGTTCGGCCGGTGCGGCCGCTCGGATGCGCATACGACAGTATGGCCCGGCCTCACCGCCCGTCGGAGGCCCGATGGCCGAGCAGCCCCCCGTCCCGGGAGAAGCGCGGCAGGAACAGCGCGAGCGCCGGGTCGCCGTACAGCGCCACGTACAGCTGGACCAGCCGGCCGTCCGTCACCTCCCGCCGGTGCGCCGGCAGCGGGTGCCGCTCCCGCAGCTCGGCGAGGAGCCGTCGGGCGGCCCCGGTGGCCGGCGGCAGCCGCAGCAGCGCGGCCACGGCCAGGAGCGCCGGCACCCCGGCGGCGAGGACGAGCACGAGCCCGGGCCCGTCCTGTGCCCCGGCGTCCGCGATCAGCAGCCCCGCCGCGAGCGTGGCCGGCGCCGCCGCGAGCAGCAGCCGGGCCGCGCGCCGCCGTCCCGGCGGGCGAAGGAACCCGGCCCGCCCCAGGTCGTCCCGCAGCGCGTCCACCGCCCGGCGCGCCTCGGGGCGCAGGGCGAGCGCGCGCGGCGGGAGGGCGTTGCGCAGCGAGCGGTGGACGCCGAGCTGGACCGGGTCCCGGGTGCGCCCTGGCCCGCCGTTGGCCCGAACCGTGTGTTTGCGTCCCGCCGCGACCGCGCCCCGCTGGTGCAGCGCGACGAGCGCGACCGTCACGGCGGCCCGCCGTCCGCCGCGCAGCAGCGCCAGCGCCTCGGGGCCGGGCGGGGCGCCGCCGGGGACGCCGTCGCTGCTCCCGCCCCGGACGCGCAGCAGCACCGCCGCGACCAGCACCTCGGCCCAGGCGGCGCACGCCGCCGCCACGAACCACCCCGTCCCCGTTCCCATGCCGTCCACCCCCAGGAGGGTTCTGCCCGGGGGAGCGTGATCGTCACGCGTGGATGGCCGGATTCGTATCCCCGATCGGCCCGTGAGGGCTCAGATGGCGCCGCCGGAGGTCAGTTCGTCGGCGGCGTCGTTCACGGGCTGCGGGGTGCCGGTGAGGTCGAGGACGAAGAGCGGGAGCCGTATCTCGGCGGCGCGGGACCGGGCCTCGGGGGTGTAGCCGGCGAGCGAGAAGAAGACGCTCACGGCGGAGGCGCTGAGGCCGTTCAGCCACAGGCACTCCACGGCCCGCAGTCCGGCCGGCCGGGTGCTGGGGTCGACCTGGGCGACGAGTCCGGGCCCGCGCAGGTCCACCCCGGGGGAGTGCCGGTCCTCCGGCTGCACGATCTCCCGGAAGCCGAGCCAGTGCAGATACGTCGCCGCCGCGGCGACCGCGTCCCGCGCCGTCCGGATCGTCACCGGCCGGTACGCGCCCCGCCCCGGTGAGGGCCGGGGCACGGTCGGCGGTGGAGGGATGTGCGCCGGGTACCGCTCGGCGAAGGACCGGGGAGGGGCCCCGAACCAGTCCGTGACGGGCCCGGTGCCCGGCAGCAGCTCCGTGCTCTCGCCCGCCTCGCCCGCCTCGCCCGTCCTGCCCGCCTCTCCGGCCTCTCCGACCTCGCCGTCCAGGGCGGCGAAGAGGCCGGTGCCGGGGTCGGCGGAGTCGTCGTCCGGCGCGTACGGGACGGGACCAGGCCTCTCGGAGCCGTACCCCTCAGGCCCGTACCCCTCGGGCCCGTACCCCTCAGGCCCGTACCCCTCGGAGCCGTATCCCTCCTGCGGGTCCGTCCTCGGCGGCACCGGGACGGGGGTCGCCGGGCCCGCACCCACCGGGCCGGAGGCGGGGGCCACCGGGATCCTCAGCACGGCGCCGCAGGCGCAGCCCAGCTCGGGGTGGGGCCATTCGCCCTCGCGGCCGCAGGCGTCGCAGCGGACGGTCACCCACGCGTCCAGCCAGGTCCGGTGCCGGACGGGTTCGGCGGTCGCGTCCGGGACCACGGGCGGGACGACGGGGGTCCCGCAGGCGCAGGGGAAGGCGGGCGGCGCGTACGTATGGCTCCGCAGGCACTCAGGGCAGCGCACCGACACCGACTCACCCACACCGAACCCCCTCTTCCCGTCCGCCCATGGTCCACCAATCCGGCCGCGCGGGGGTGCGACTTCGGCCATCGGGCCGGGGTTCCGGGGCCTTCCGGAGGCGGGCCCGAAGCCTCTCGGGGGCCTCTCCGGGGCCTCTCCGGGGCCTCTTCGAGGTCCGTCTTGTGCCCGTCTGGTGGGCGCTCCCTTGACGGCTTCCCGAGCCCCCACCTACATTGCTTCCGTATAGCAGAACAGTTCTTCCGCATTACGGAAACAGGGACGGGCGGCCCGCCCGGAACCTGCGACCGACCGGCCGAGCAGGAGCACTCCCATGCCTCGTATGACCGCCGCCGCAGCGGCCGTTGAGATCCTCAAGCGCGAAGGCGTCACCAACGCCTTCGGCGTGCCCGGCGCGGCGATCAACCCCTTCTACCGCGAGCTCAAGAACGTCGGCGGCATCGGCCACACGCTGGCCCGCCACGTCGAGGGCGCCTCCCACATGGCGGAGGGCTACACCCGCGCCAAGGCCGGCAACATCGGTGTCTGCATCGGCACCTCCGGCCCCGCCGGCACCGACATGATCACCGGCCTGTACTCGGCGATCGCCGACTCCATCCCGATCCTGTGCATCACCGGCCAGGCCCCGGTCTCGAAGCTCCACAAGGAGGACTTCCAGGCCGTCGACATCGCCTCGATCGCCGCGCCCGTCACCAAGAAGGCCACCACCGTCCTGGAGGCCGCGCAGGTCCCCGGCGTCTTCCAGCAGGCCTTCCACCTGATGCGCTCCGGCCGTCCCGGCCCGGTCCTCATCGACCTGCCGATCGACGTCCAGCTCACCGAGATCGAGTTCGACCCCGAGACCTACGAGCCGCTGCCCGTCTACAAGCCGACGGCCACCCGCGCCCAGGCCGAGAAGGCGCTCTCCTTCCTCCTGGAGGCCGAGCGCCCGCTGATCGTCGCCGGCGGCGGCATCATCAACGCCGACGCCTCCGACCTCCTCGTCGAGTTCGCCGAGCTGACGAACATCCCGGTCATCTCCACCCTCATGGGCTGGGGTACCATCCCGGACGACCACGAGCTCGCCGCCGGCATGGTCGGCGTCCAGACCGCGCACCGCTACGGCAACGCGACCTTCCTGGAGTCCGACGTCGTCATCGGCATCGGCAACCGCTGGGCCAACCGTCACACCGGCTACAACCTCGACGCGTACACGGCCGGCCGCAAGTTCGTCCACGTCGACATCGAGCCCACCCAGCTCGGCAAGATCTTCGCCCCGGACTACGGCGTCGCCTCCGACGCCAAGGCCGCCCTGGAGCTCTTCGTCGCCATCGCCAAGGAGTGGAAGGCCGAGGGCAAGCTCCCCGACTTCACCGCCTGGGCCGCCTCCGCGCAGGAGCGCAAGGCCACCCTCCAGCGCCGGACGCACTTCGACAACATCCCGATCAAGCCGCAGCGCGTCTACGAGGAGATGAACAAGGCCTTCGGCCCGGAGACCCGGTACGTCACCACCATCGGCCTCTCCCAGATCGCCGCCGCCCAGTTCCTCCACGTCTACAAGCCGCGCCACTGGATCAACTGCGGCCAGGCCGGCCCGCTCGGCTGGACCATCCCCGCCGCCATCGGCGCCGCCACCGCCGACCCGGAGACCCCGGTCGTCGCGCTCTCCGGCGACTACGACTTCCAGTTCATGATCGAGGAGCTGGCAGTCGCCGCCCAGCACAAGGTCCCCTACGTCCACGTCCTCGTGAACAACGCCTACCTCGGCCTCATCCGGCAGGCGCAGGGCGGCCTCGGCATCAACTTCGAGGTCAACCTCGAGTTCGAGAACATCAACACCCCCGAGATCGGCGTCTACGGCGTCGACCACGTCAAGGTCGCCGAGGGCCTCGGCGTCAAGGCGATCCGCGTCGAGGACCCCGAGAAGCTGGGCGAGGCCCTGGAGCAGGCCAAGAAGATGGCCGTCGAGTACCGGGTCCCGGTCGTCGTCGAGGCGATCCTGGAGCGCATCACCAACATCGCGATGAGCAAGACCGTCGACATGAGCGACGTCACGGAGTTCGAGGACCTGGCCACCGAGCCCGGCCACGCCCCGACGGCGATCAAGCCGCTCGCGGTCTGACCGCCGGGCCCCTCGGGGCCCGCCCCCGGTTCCCGCCCGCGCCCGTCGTCCACGTGACGGGCGCGGGCGGGCCCGCCCGGGACGCTCCCGTCCCGCTCGAAACGTGCCCGGCCGGCTCCATCCGGCCGGGCACGCTGCGTCTACCGTGGACACCATGACCACCCCTGCCGTCCCCACCCGCCTCGTCACCCACGTCGAGCTCGACGAGGCCCACACCACCCGCCGGCAGCTGTCGGTCTCCGCCCGCCTGGAGGCCGAACTCTCCGACGGGCGCGCCCTGGTCCTCCTCGACGACCGCGGCTGGAACGAGAGCGTCCTCGGCGACGGCGACATCCGGACCCACCTCACCCGCGCGTCCCTGGAGGACGACGCCCGCACGGTCGTCGGCCCCGACGAGCCCTACGGCGACCAGACCCAGGAGCAGGCCGCCGCCGCCCACTGGGCCGCCCTCGCCGGCATCCTCGCCCGCCAGGGCGTGCCGGCCGGCCCCGACGCCCTCGCGGGGCTCGCGCACGCCGTCGTCCTCGGCGAACGCCTGCGCGCCTGGGCCGGGTTCTAGGAAGCCGGCCGCTGCGCCCGTACGAGGACGGCGCCGGCCTCCGTCCAGTCGTACAGCACCGACCGGCCCGCCCTCCTGCGGCGCACCAGACCGGCGTCGTGCAGCACCTTCAGATGCCGCCCCACCGACCCCAGGCCCTGCCCGGTCAGCGCCACCAACTGGCTGGTGGACAAGGGGGATCCGAGGCGCAGCAGGACCCCCGCCCGGGCCGGTCCGAGCAGCGCGCCGAGCGCCTCCGGCACCGTCGGGCCGGCGCCGTCGGCGAGCACTCCCGCGCAGGGATAGACGATCGCGTACCGCTCCTCGCCGGGGCGCTCCGCGTCCCAGGACACCCAGCCCGTCACCGGCGTCACCGGCACCAGCAGCAGCCGGCCGCCCTCCACCGAACGCGGTGGATAGTCCCGGGCGTTGACCTGGAGCCGGCCGTTCCCCAGCCACCGCATCTTCCCCGGGCACAGCTCGTCCAGCGCCGCCGCCCAGCCGTCCCGGGCAAGGCGCGCGGTCCTGGCCGTCACATCGGCCTCCATCACCCGGCGCCGCCGCGGCCACTCCGGCAGCACCGTCTCCCGCCACACCCAGGTCAGCAGCTCCGCGAGGCGCCCCGGCAGATCGCGCGCCGAGGCCAGCGGCTCCGGCACCGGGCCGCCGACCGAGACCGCCAGATCGGCCAGGGCGGCCGGCTGTCCGGTCGCGCGGACCACCGCCACCTCCTCCTCGAAGCACCGCTCGCCCTCGCCCAGCGGGGTGGGCGTGAGGAAGTCCGCGTTCCAGGTGGGGCTGATCGCCGCCCGGACCAGCAGCCCGTCCAGCGGCTCGGCCGCGAGCCGCGCCCGGTAGGCCGGCAGGTGCTCCGCCAGCCACCCCCGTTCGCCCGGGTGCCCGGCCCGCCCGACGTGCAGCGCCTTCAGCGCGGCGACGGTCTCGGCGAGCGGCGACACCACGAACCGGCCGCCCGCGAGCGTGTCCGCCCCGATCCGCCACCACCCCATGCCCGCTCCCTTCCCCGCTCGTTCCGGCGGCCGAGTCCCCGCTCGTCCCCGGCGCCGATTCCCCGCTTGTCCCCGCGGTCGAGCCGCCGCAGACGATCTCCCGCGGCGGAACTCCCGCGGCGGAACTCCGGCTCGTCTTCCCGCTCGTCCCCGCGACAGGCTCCCCGCTCGTCCCGGACGCCGAGCGTCGCCGCTCGTCCCGCCCCGCGCCCACTGTTTCGCGGGACCGCGAAACAGTACCGGGGCCCGTCCCGGTCTCCCCAGAATCCCCGGCATGTCCCTCTCCGCCTCCGAGGCGCCCGCCGCCGCGGGCTACCGCGACCTGTTCCGTACCCCCGAATTCGTCCCCCTCTTCCTCGCCGGCTCCGCGCAGACCGCCGCGCAGACCGTCGCGGGGCTCGGGCTCGCCACGCTCGTGTTCGACGCGACCGGGTCGCCGCTGCTGAGCGCGCTCGCGCTGTTCGGGCCGTCGCTCGCCCAGCTGCTCGGTGCCACCACGCTGCTCTCCGCCGCCGACCGGCTGCCGCCCCGTACGGCGCTCGCCGTCGTCGCCGTGGTGTTCGCGGCGGGCACGGCCGTCCAGGCCGTGCCGGGGGTGCCGCTCGCCGCCGCCTTCGGGCTGCTCGCCGTGCTCGGCGTCGTCGGGTCGCTCGGCGGCGGGGTGCGGCTCGGGCTGCTCGGCGAGATCCTGCCGCGCGAGCGCTTCCTGCTCGGGCGGGCGGTGACGAACATGGCCGCCGGCGTCTGCCAGATCGCGGGCTTCGCCGCCGGCGGCGTCCTGCTCGCGGTGCTCTCCCCGCGCGGGGTCCTCCTGGCCGGCGCCGCCCTCTACCTCCTCGCCGCGCTCCTCTACCGCTTCGGGCTCACCGCCCGCCCGCCCCGCGCCTCCGGCCGCGCCTCGGCCGCCGAGACCTGGCGGGCCAACGGCCGGCTCCTCGCCGACCGCCACCGCCGCCTGCTCTACCTCGCGCTCTGGGTGCCCAACGGGCTGATCGTCGGCTGCGAGGCGCTCTTCGTCCCCTACGCCCCCGACCGCGCCGGGCTGCTCTTCGCCTGCGCCGCCGTCGGCATGCTCGCCGGGGACACGGTCGTCGGGCGGTTCGTGCCGCCGCGGCTGCGCGGACGGCTCGCCGCGCCCCTCCAGGGCCTGCTGGCCGCCCCGTACCTGCTCTTCGCGCTCGGTACGGGGCTGCCGCCGGTCCTGGCGGGCGCGGCCGTCGTCGTCTCCGCGGTCGGCTACGGCGCGAGCCTGCTGTACCAGGAGCGGCTGCTCGCGCTCGTCCCGGAGGAGTCGCGCGGGCACGCGCTCGGCCTGCACGGCTCCGGGATGCTCGCCTGCCAGGGCCTCGCCGCGGCCCTGGCGGGCGGGCTCGCGCAGCTGACCTCGCCGGCGACGGCGATGGCCCTCCTCGCGGTGGCCTCGCTCGCCGTCACCGCCGCGCTCACCGCGGGGCTGTCGAGCGCTGCACGACCGTCTCCTCGCACGGCCCGTCGGCGAACAGCTTGAGCGCCTCCATCTCGTCCTTGTCGACGGACAGCCCCCAGCGCAGCTTCGTGCCGACCCACTCGCCGACGTAGCGGCAGTACGCGGCGTTCCCGTCCGGCACCCACTCGGCCGGGTCCTGGGTCCCCTTGGCCTTCTGGCTGCGGGCGGTGACGGCGACCAGGGTGGCCGCGGCCCCCTGGTCGTTGGCGTACTTCGCCCGCCGCGCCGCCGTCCAGCCGGACGCGCCCGAGGCCCACGCCTCCGCCAGGGGCACCAGGTGGTCGACGCGGAGCAGCGCCGGGTCGGTGACGGTCTGGCCGTCGTAGTACGAGGCCCACCTGCCGCCGGTCAGGGCGCAGGCGCCGCCCGTGGCGGGCGCCTCGACGGCCTCCGCGAGGAGCACCTCGGCGCGGGTGTCGCAGTCGTCGGCCGCGTCGAGGCCCTTGTCCCAGTGCGGGAACGCCGACTCCTCGAATCCCGCCGAGTCCTCGGTGGCCTCGGTGAGTTCGGCGAGCGCGTCGGGGAAGAGCTGGACGCCCGCGGAGGCGGTGGGCACGGGGGCGGCGAGCGGGGACAGGACGAGGGCGAGCGGGACGAGCCCGCGCATCAGGTTCTTGATCACGTACGGGTGGATAGCGCCGGAACCGGGGCGCACGGGAGGCGCATCGCGGTGCGCTCCCCCGAGCGGGTGCGGATCTTCACCGCAGAAACGATGCGCTGCCCCGGCGCGGGGGACGGCGGTCCCGGCGTACGGATACGACGAAAGAGCGCGGAACCAGGGACCGTAAACCTGGTTCCGCGCTCTCGTCTGTGACCGCCCGGCGGTGCGAGGCCGGCGCGACAGGATGTTCGCGCCGCCGGGCGGAGCCTGTGGGCTCCCGGGGTGGGGGAGGGCGTTGGGACCGCGGTGGCTCCGACGGACGCTCCGGCCGGTCCCTTCCTTCAGGTCTGGAAGGGGGGCCGGGCGTCCTGGCCACCGCACTGGCTCGCAGCCACCGCGGTCCTCACGCTGTCCATGAACACCGGCCACCCCTCATCCGGGCCGGTGTTCCGGACGGCGTACGGCATTGACCTCCCGTCAGATGCCGTACGCGGTCTGGGAATTCGAGACGACTAGTCCTCGCGCAGGGCGCGGACGGCCTCCTCGACGCGCTTGCCGTACTCGGCGTCGGCGGCGGCGAAGTGGGCGAGGTTCTTCTCGATGACGTCCTCGCGGGACACCTGGGAGAGACCGCCGGCGATGTTGGCGATCAGGCGGGACTTCTCCTCCTCCGACATCAGGCGGTACAGCTCGCCGGCCTGGAAGAAGTCGTCGTCCTTGGTGTGCTGCGGAGCGGCGTGGGTGCCGGTCCAGCCGTGGATCGCGAGCGGCGCGGCGAGCGCGGCGTCGGTCTGGGCCGGGCCCTGGTACGAGTTGGGCTCGTAGTTCTTGTCGTACCGCGAGCCGTTGCGGGTCGCCATGGCGCCGTCGCGGCCGTAGTTCTCGGCCACGGTCGCCTTGGGGGCGTTCACCGCGAGCTGGGTGTGGTTGACGCCGAGGCGGTAGCGGTGGGCGTCCGCGTAGGCGAAGAGACGGCCCTGGAGCATCTTGTCCGGCGAGGGGCCGATGCCCGGCACGAAGTTGTTCGGGGAGAACGCGGCCTGCTCGACCTCGGCGAAGACGTTGTCCGGGTTGCGGTCGAGGACCATGCGGCCCACGCGCTGCAGCGGGTAGTCGCTGTGCGGCCACACCTTGGTGAGGTCGAACGGGTTGAAGCGGTAGTCCGCGGCCTCGGCGGCCGGCATGACCTGCACGTACAGGGTCCAGGACGGGTTCACGCCGCGCTCGATGGCCTGGAGCAGGTCCGTCTGGTGCGAGTTGGCGTCCTTGCCGACGAGCTCGGCGGCCTGGTCGGCGGAGAGGGAGCGGATGCCCTGGTTCGTCTTGAAGTGGTACTTGACGAAGAAGGCCTCGCCCGCCTCGTTGGTCCACTGGTAGGTGTGCGAGCCGTAGCCGTTCATGTGACGGTACGAGGCCGGGATGCCGCGGTCGCCCATGAGCCAGGTGATCTGGTGGGTGGCCTCGGGGGCGTGGGCCCAGAAGTCCCAGACGTTGTCCGCCTCCTGCTTGCCCGTGAAGGGGTCGCGCTTCTGGGAGTGGATGAAGTCGGGGAACTTGATCGGGTCCTTGATGAAGAACACCGGGGTGTTGTTGCCGACGAGGTCGTAGTTGCCCTCGGCGGTGTAGAACTTCACCGCGAAGCCGCGCGGGTCGCGGACCGCGTCCGCGCCGCCGAGCGAGTCGGCCACGGTGGAGAAGCGGATGAACAGCTCGGTCTTCCGGCCCACCTCGGAGAGGAAGTCGGCCTTGGTGAAGCCGGTGACGTCGTCGGTCACCTCGAAGTAGCCGTACGCGCCGGAGCCGCGGGCGTGCACCACGCGCTCCGGGATCCGCTCACGGTTGAAGCGCGCGAGCTTCTCCAGCAGGTGCTGGTCCTGGAGGAGGAGAGGGCCACCGACGCCGGCGGTGGCGGAGTTCTGGTTGTCGGCGACGGGGGCGCCGGACTCGGTCGTAAGCACGCGCTTCGACATGGTGGCCTTTCCGTACAGGAACCTGCTGATGACGATGCCGTGGAGCGTAAGTTCGCTCGAAACACGACGTCAACAGTTTGTTGAAAATGAAGTGTGGTGTTCCGGTCGGCGGCGGCGCCTGGGCGCGACAGGACAGGTGTCAGCACCGCCGCCGACCGGAAATCTGGGGCCCCGGGGATCCGGGGCGGTGGATCAGACCTGGGCGCCGGAGAGGCGCTCGACGGCGCGGAGCAGGGCCGAGTGGTCCAGGCCGCCGTCACCCTGCGCGCGCAGCGAGGCGACGAGCTGGGCGACCACGGCGCCGACCGGGAGGGCCGCGCCGACGTTGCGGGCGGCGTCGGTCACGATGCCCATGTCCTTGTGGTGCAGGTCGATCCGGAAGCCGGGCTTGAAGTCCCGGTTCAGGAAGTTGTCCTTCTTGCGGGTCAGCACGGTCGAGCCGGCCAGACCGCCGTTGAGGACGTCGAGGGCGGCGTTGAGGTTCACGCCGGACTTCTCCAGGAAGACCACGGCCTCGGCGCACGCCTGGATGTTCACGGCGACGATGAGCTGGTTGGCCGCCTTGACCGTCTGGCCGGAGCCGTGCGGGCCGCAGAGCACGATGACCTTGCCGAGGGCCTCCAGGATCGGGAGGGCCTCGTCGAAGTCGGCCTGCTCGCCGCCGACCATGATGGAGAGCACGGCCTCGATGGCGCCGGCCTCGCCGCCGGAGACGGGGGCGTCGATGACGCGGATGCCCTTCTCCTTGGCGTTCTTCGCCAGGTCGACCGAGGTCTGCGGGGTGATCGACGACATGTCGATGATCAGCGCGCCCTGCTTGGCGTTCTCCAGGATGCCCTCGGGGCCGTAGGAGATGGCCTCGACCTGCGGGGAGGCGGGCACCATCGTGATGACCACGTCGGCGTCCTTGACGGCCTCGGCGATCGAGCCGGCCACGGTGCCGCCGGCGGCGGCCAGGCGGTCCAGCTTGTCCTGCTCCAGCGTGAAGCCGGTGACCGAGTAACCGGCCTTGATCAGGTTCTCGGACATGGGGGAGCCCATGATGCCGAGGCCGATCCACGCGATCTTGGGGAGGTTGCTCATGAGGGTGCCTCTCAAAACAAGGTGGTACGGGGGAGGGGGCCTGCGTCAGCGGGCCGGGCGGGCCTCGGCGGCGAGCCATTCGAAGGACGCGGCGGCGTCGGCGGCCTTGTACTCCAGGCCCACCCAGCCGTCGTAACCGGCCTTCTTCAGCTCGTCGAGGAGCTGCTCCAGCGGGAGCTCGCCGGTGCCCGGGGCGCCGCGGCCCGGCATGTCCGCGATCTGGACGTGGCCGGTCTTCGCCGCGTACTCGGCGATGACGGCGCTGACGTCCTCGCCGTTCATGGCCAGGTGGTAGATGTCGAGGAGGAACTTGGCGTTGCCGAGCCCGGTGGCCTCGTTCACCTTGTCGACGACCTCGATCGCGGAGGGGGCGCTCACCAGCGGGTAGAGCGGCGACTCCGGCTTGTTCAGGGTCTCGATCAGCAGGATCGCGCCGACGCGGTCGGCGGCGCGGGCCGCCAGGATCAGGTTCTCCAGGGCGAGGGCGTCCTGGACCTCCGGGTCGACGCCCTCCACGCGGTTGCCGTAGAGCGCGTTGAGCGCCTTGCAGCCGACCGAGGCGGCGAAGTCCGCGGCGATGTCGATGTTGGCCTGGAAGCGGTCGGACTCCTCGCCCGGGACCGAGACCGCGCCGCGGTCCGGGCCGGGGAGCTGTCCGGCGTAGAAGTTCAGGCCCACCAGCTGGGTGCCGGCGTCCTCAAGGGCCTTCTTGAGGGCGTCGAGCTCGCTCTGCTCGGGGGTGGCGGTGTCGATCCAGGGCCACCACAGCTCGACCGCGGTGAAGCCGGCCGCGGCGGCGGCCGCGGGGCGCTCCAGGAGCGGGAGTTCCGTGAAGAGGATCGACAGGTTCACATCGAAGCGCTGGTCCGTGTATCCCATGAGGGGCGGCGCTCCTTCCGTATTGCGGAAGTCGTTTTCTGTCTGACGGAATGCTGCAAGCGGAGTGCCCGGCTTGTCAAGGGCTCCCTCCGACTTCGGGGCTCCCCAGGCCCTGGTCCGGGCCGTAGCGTGGGGGCATGGTGCGTTTGAGAGTGGAGTTCACGACCGAGCCGTTCGACCTCGACGAGGCGCCGGCCCACGCGGTCGTGGCTCGTGAGGTCATCCAGTCGGCCGAACTGGACGCCGTCGATGTCGGCCCCTTCGGCAACACCGCGGAAGGCGGCGCCGACGCCGTCCTCACCGCCGTCGACGAGCTGCTGCGCAAGGCGCTCGGTGCCGGTGCCACCCGGGTCTCGCTCCAGGTCAACGTGATCGGTGAGGGCGGGGAGGACGAGAAGTGACCGAGCATCCCTTGGCGGCGGCGGTGAAGCCGCTGGTCGACGCGATGGGCGCGGAAGTGCTGGAGCCGGCGCAGGCCGCGGCCGACGACATCGTGCTGTCCTGGGAGGGCGAGGACGTCCTCGCCGTACGGCTGCCGCAGCTGTCGGACTCCCTGGACCGCATCCTCGCGGCGATGGAGCGCCGGCACGGGATGCCGCTGGCCGAACTGGACCGCAAGGCCAAGCAGGAGGTCGTGCGGCTCCTGGAGGCGCGCGGCGCCTTCTCCGTCCGTCATGGAGTGGAGACGGTGGCCGGTGCACTCGGTGTCAGCCGCTTCACCGTCTACAACTACCTGAACAGGGAAAACGCCTCCAAGAACGCTTAGTTGATCAAGAATGGCCACAAGCCGTCGTCCGCATGCCGGGACGACGGCTTTTGTGTCACCGAGTTTTCAACAAAGTGTTGACGTCCTGTTGCCGAGGGCGTTAGCTATCCGCAGCCCGTCCGACGCACAGCGAAAAACAGCCACGGAGGCTTCCCGTGACTTCAGGTACGACACCGGGCCTCATCCGGTTCAACACCTCGGCGGACAGCGAGGCTCTCGCCGCGCTCCACGAGGTGTGCTCCAGCTCGGCGTGGGGGAGCAAGATCCTCGCCCAGCGCCCGTACACCACCGCCGAAGCCCTCTTCCTCGCCAGCGACGCCGCCATGGCCGAGCTCACCGCCGAGGACCTGGCCGAGGCGATGGCGGGCCACCCGCCGATCGGTCGTCCGAAGGAAGGGGATGCCACCTCCACCCGCGAGCAGAGCGGGATGGCCGGCTCCTCCGCCGAGCTCAAGGCCGAGATGCTCGAACTGAACCTGGCCTACCAGGAACGCTTCGGCCACGTTTTCCTCATCTGCGCCACCGGCAGGACCGGCGAGCAGATGCGCGACGCGGTCAAGGACCGGATCGGCAACTCGCCCGAGCGGGAGCGCGAGATCGTCCGCACCGAACTGGGCAAGATCAACCGCATCCGGCTCACCCGTCTCGTAGAGGAAGAGAGCGCCGCATGAGCACCGACACCACGGCCTCGGTGTCCACCCACATCCTGGACACCAGCATCGGACGCCCCGCGGAGGGCGTGGCGATCACCCTCGCCGCCCGCGCCGGCTCCGACGCCGCCTGGGTCGCGCTCGGCGGCTCGGCCACCGACGCCGACGGACGGTGCAAGGACCTGCCGGCCCTGCCGGTCGGCACCACCCACGTACGCCTCGACTTCGAGACCGAGGCGTACTTCCTGAGCAAGCAGAACCAGCAAGCCGAGGCGCAGCAGGACGCCCCCGCGAATCGGGACAGCGGTCCGGAGGGTGCTTTCTTCCCGGAGGTGGCGATCACGTTCGCCGTCACGCCGGGCGAGCACTACCACGTACCGCTGCTGCTCAACCCGTTCGGCTACTCCGTTTACCGAGGGAGCTAGCAGACATGCCCACGATTCTCGGCCAGAACCAGTACGGCAAAGCAGAGAACCGCGTCGTCAAGATCACGCGGGACGGCGCCACCCACCACATCAAGGACCTGAACGTCTCCGTCGCCCTCTCCGGCGACCTCAGCGACGTCCACCTCACCGGCTCCAACGCCCACTGCCTCCCCACCGACACGACGAAGAACACCGTCTTCGCGTTCGCCAAGGAGTACGGCATCGAGTCCGCCGAGCAGTTCGGCATCCACCTCGCCCGTCACTTCGTGACGAGCCAGGAGCCGATCAAGCGGGCCCGGATCCGGATCGAGGAGTACTCCTGGGAGCGCATCGCCTCCTCGGACGCCAACTCCAAGTTCATCGGCGCCGACGAGGTCAACCACTCCTTCGCCCGCAAGGGCCAGGAGACCCGCGTCACCCAGATCACCTACGACGGCGAGAAGTGGGAGGTCATCTCCGGCCTCAAGGACCTCGTCGTCATGAACTCCACCAACTCGGAGTTCTGGGGCTACATCAAGGACCAGTACACCACCCTCCAGGAGGCGTACGACCGCATCCTGGCCACCCAGGTCTCCGGCCGCTGGCGGTTCAACTGGACCGACGACGACCAGCGCATGCCCAACTGGGAGCGGTCCTACGAGCAGACCCGGAAGCACATGCTCGAGGCGTTCGCGGAGACCTACTCGTACTCCCTCCAGCAGACGCTGTACCAGATGGCCACGCGGATCATCAACCACCGCGCGGAGATCGACGAGGTGCGCTTCTCGCTCCCCAACAAGCACCACTTCCTCGTGGACCTGGAGCCCTTCGGGCTCAAGAACGACAACGAGGTCTACTACGCCGCGGACCGCATGTACGGCCTCATCGAGGCCACGGTCCTGCGCGACGGCGCCGAGGCGCTGATCCCGGTCGACATGACCAACCTCTGAGTGGCACCACATCTCTGAGCGGCACTGAGTGACCCGGTCCCCGCCCGCCCGCAGTCGGGCGGGGACCGGCACCAGACCGGAGGGAACCCAGCATGGCACTGCCCGCAAAGGGGCCGGCGTCCGCCGAAGGCCCGTGTTCCACCCCGTCGACCACCGAGGCCCCTGCCCAGGCCGCCGGCCATCCGGTCGACGAGAAACTCCCCGCCTCGCGGCTCGTCCCCGCGGCGCTCCAGCACATCGCCGCCATGTACGCCGGCGTCGTCACCCCTCCGCTCATCATCGGCCAGGCCGTCGGCCTGGACGCGGCCGGGATGACCCGGCGCATCGCCGCCAGCCTCCTGATCGCCGGTCTCGCCACCATCCTGCAGACCCTCGGCATCCGGAACTTCGCCGGCAACCGGCTCCCGTTCGTCAACGCGGCCTCCTCCGCGGGCATCGCCCCCATGCTGGCCATCGCCGAGACGAGCGCCCCCGGACACCAGCTCCCCGCCATCTACGGCGCGGTCATGGTCGCCGGAGTCTTCTGTCTCGCCGTCGGCCCCTTCTTCGGCCGGCTCCTGCGCTTCTTCCCGCCGCTCGTCACCGGCGTCGTCATCACCCTGATCGGCGTCACCCTGATGCCGGTGCCCGTCAGCTGGGCCCAGGGCGGCGACAAGACCGCCGCCGACTTCGGCGCCATGAAGTACCTCGCCCTCGCCGGCTTCACCCTGGTCGTCGTCCTGCTCTTCCAGCGCTTCGGCCGCGGCTTCGTCAAGCAGATCGCCCTGCTCCTCGGCCTGCTCATCGGCACCCTCGCCGCGATCCCCTTCGGGATGGCGGACTTCACCGCCCTGCGCGAGGCGCCCGTCGCCGCCCTGCCCTCCCCCTTCGCCTTCGGCGCCCCCGAGTTCCAGCCCGCCGCGATCCTCTCCCTGTGCATCGTGATGCTGGTCCTGATGACCGAGTCCAGCGCCGGCATGCTCGCCCTCGGCGAGATCTGCGAGCGTCCCAGCGACGGCAGGACCATCACCCGGGGCCTGCGCACCGACGGCATCGCCACCCTGCTCGGCCCCGTCTTCGGCGGCTTCCCGACCTCCGCCTTCGCGCAGAACGTCGGCGTCGTCTCGCTCACCCGGGTCCGCTCCCGCTACGTGGTCGCCGTCGCCGGCGGCGCCCTCCTGGTGCTCGGCGCCTTCCCGGTGCTCGGCGCGGTCGTCTCCATGGTCCCGATGCCCGTCCTCGGCGGCGCCGGCATCGTCCTCTTCGGCTCCATCGCGGTCAGCGGCATCCGGACCCTCTCCGAGGCCGGTCTCGACGACAGCTCCAACATCATCCTGGTGGCCGTCGCGCTCGGCGCGGGCATCATCCCGCTCGCCGCACCCACCTTCTACGCCGGCTTCCCCGCCTGGGCACAGACCGTGCTCGGCTCCGGCATCAGCGCCGGCGCGCTCGTCGCCGTCCTGCTGAACCTGTTCTTCCATCATCTCGGCACCCGGAGCCGTCAGACGGCCCCGGCACTCAAATCCTCCTAGGGTCCTGCCGTGCCCACCCCACCCATGAGGAATGAAGGAAGCACCGCCATGGCAGCACCTTCGGCAGCCCAGCGCATCGTCATCGAGAACGCGGCGATCGCCACCGTCGACGCGAACGACACCGAGTACGCCTCCGGCTACCTCGTCGTCGCCGACAACAGGATCGAGTCCCTCGGCCCCGGCAAGGCCCCCGAGAACCTGGAGAACGTGGTCCGGCGGATCGACGCCACCGGTCATCTGATCACCCCGGGCCTGGTCAACACCCACCACCACTTCTACCAGTGGATCACCCGGGGCCTGGCCACCGACCACAACCTCTTCAACTGGCTGGTCGCGCTCTACCCGACCTGGGCCCGCATCGACGAGCAGATGGTGCGCGTCGCCGCCCAGGGCTCGCTCGCCATGATGGCCCGCGGCGGCGTCACCACCGCCATGGACCACCACTACGTCTTCCCGAAGGGCTCCGGCGACCTCTCCGGCGCCATCATCGGCGCCGCCTCCGAGATGGGCGTGCGCTTCACCCTGGCCCGCGGCTCCATGGACCGCAGCGAGAAGGACGGCGGCCTGCCGCCGGACTTCGCCGTCGAGACCACCGAGGGCGCGCTCGCCGCGACCGAGGAGACCGTCAAGAAGTTCCACGACGCCTCCTTCGACTCGATGACGCAGGTCGCCGTCGCCCCCTGTTCGCCGTTCTCCATCTCCACCGAGCTGCTCCGCGAGGGCGCCGCCCTCGGCCGCCGCCTCGGCGTGCGCATGCACACCCACGGCTCGGAGACCGTGGAGGAGGAGAAGTTCTGCCACGAGCTCTTCGGCATGGGCCCGACCGACTACTTCGAGTCGACCGGCTTCCTCGGCGAGGACGTGTGGATGGCGCACTGCGTCCACATGAACGACTCCGACATCGCCGCCTTCGCCCGCACCAAGACCGGTGTGGCCCACTGCCCCTCGTCGAACGCGCGCCTCGCCGCCGGCATCGCCCGCGTCCCCGACATGCTGAAGGCGGGCGTCCCGGTCGGCCTCGGCGTCGACGGCACCGCCTCCAACGAGTCCGGCGAACTCCACACCGAGCTGCGCAACGCCCTCCTCATCAACCGCCTCGGCGCCCACCGCGAGGCCGCGCTCAACGCCCGCCAGGCCCTGCGCCTCGGCACCTACGGCGGCGCGGAGGTCCTCGGCCGCGCCGACAACATCGGCTCCCTCGAAGCGGGCAAGCTCGCCGACTTCGTCCTCTGGAAGATCGACGGCCTCGGCCACTCCTCGATCGCCGACCCGGTCACCGCCATCGTCTTCGGCGCGGCCGCCCCGGTCACCGCCTCCTTCGTCAACGGCAAGCAGATCGTCGAGAACAACCGGCTGCTCACCGTCGACGAGGACACCATCGCGCGCGACGCGCGCACGGAGGCCCAGCGCCTGGCCCGCATCGCGGCCCAGGCCTGACCCTCCCCCGGAGTCCGGTCGGGGGGGACGGCCCCCGACCGGTCGCCGCGGACCCGAGCGGGGTCCGCGGCAGCCCGACCGGGCGGCGCCGTACGCACCCGTCGTACGGCGCCGCCCGGGACGGCCACACCCGCCCGCACCCCCACCGGGCACCCCGTACCCGCGCCGCACCCCTTCCTCCGGCGCACCGCACCACCCCGCACCGAGCCGCACCTCCTGCACTTCGCACCGCATCGCACCACCTCCCAGACACCCGCGTCACCGCCGACGTGTAACCGACCGGAGGAACCGCCGTGGCCGACGAGCCCCAGGTTCGCAATGCACAAGACGCAGGCACCGACCCCGGAGACCGGACCAGACATCCGGTCGACGAGACCCTGCCCCCACTGAAGATGTTCACCAGCGGCCTCCAGCACGTGGCCGCCATGTACGCGGGAGTCGTGGCCCCGCCGCTGATCGTCGGAGCGGCCGTCGGCCTCTCCGGCACCGAACTCACCTTCCTGACCGGCGCCAGCCTCTTCACCGCCGGACTCGCCACCTTCCTCCAGACCCTCGGCGTCTGGAAGATCGGCGCCAAGCTGCCCTTCGTCAACGGCGTCACCTTCGCGGGCGTGGCCCCGATGCTCGCCATCATCGACACCACGAAGGACAAGGCGGACGCGCTGCCCGTCATCTTCGGCGCGATCATCGTCGCCGGTCTGCTCGGCTTCCTCGCCGCGCCGTGGTTCTCCCGGCTCGTGCGCTTCTTCCCGCCGGTGGTCACCGGCACCGTCATCACCCTCATCGGCATCTCGCTGCTGCCGGTGGCCTTCGGCTGGGCCCAGGGTCCCAACCCCGCGGCGGACGACTACGGTTCGGGCAAGTTCCTCGCCCTGGCCGCCGTCACCCTGGCGATCGTCCTGCTGCTGCGCCGCTTCACCCGCGGCTTCCTGAAGCAGATCGCCGTCCTCGTCGGCCTGGTCCTCGGCACCCTGATCGCCATACCCTTCGGCGCCACCGACTTCTCCCCGGTGACCGAGGCGGACATCGTCGGCTTCCCGAGCCCCTTCCACTTCGGCGCCCCGCAGTTCGCGCTCGCCGCGATCATCTCCATGTGCGTGGTCATGCTGGTCTCGATGACCGAGTCCACCGCCGACATGCTGGCGCTCGGCGAGATCGTCGAGCGGCCCGCCGACGAGAAGACCATCGCGGCCGGTCTGCGCGCCGACACCCTCGGCTCGGCGATCAGCCCGCTCTTCAACGGCTTCATGTGCAGCGCCTTCGCGCAGAACGTCGGCCTGGTCGCCATGACCCGGATCCGCAGCCGCTTCGTCGTCGCCTGCGGCGGCGGCCTGCTGGTCCTGATGGGCCTCTCGCCGGTGATGGCCTCGCTGATCTCGGTGGTGCCCCGCCCGGTCCTGGGCGGCGCCGGCGTCGTCCTCTTCGGCTCGGTCGCGGCCAGCGGCATCCAGACCCTGGTCAAGGCCGGCCTGGAGAAGGACAACAACGTCCTCATCGTCGCCGTCTCGATCGCGGTCGGCATCATCCCGATCACCAAGCCGGACTTCTACCACGCCTTCCCGCAGACGGCGCAGATCATCCTGGACTCCGGCATCTCCACCGGCTGTGTCGCCGCCGTCCTGCTCAACGTGGTCTTCAACCACTTCGGCCGGCGCGCGGACGACGACGAGGTGACCGCGCCGATGGAACCGGGCGACGAGATCTCCGAGACCCGCACCGCGAAGGCGGCCCACGTCCACTAGCCACCAGAGGACCCGCAGCCCCCAGGCCCTCGGTCCCGCCCGCCCCGGACCCCGCGCACCCCGCGGGGTCCGGGGCGGCGGCGTGCCGCCCGGCGCCCTCACCGCGACTCCAGGGCGATCCGCCGGGCGCACTCGGGGGCAAGCGCCGGATAGGCGGCGGCGATCGCCTCGTACTGCCTGCGCCGCAGCAGCCGCTCGGCCTCGCGGCGGCCCGTGTCGCCGTACAGCCCGTCGAGCAGCGTCTCGTACCGCGCCAGCGTCTGCCGCAGATAGCCCACCTGCCACCGCACCAGCGAGCCGGGCGAGGCCCCGCCGCCCCCGCCGCCCGCCCCGCGCGCCGTCAGCAGCCGCCGGTGGCGCGCCGCCCGCCGCTCCAGCTCGGCCGCCGGCAGCCTCGGCACCAGGAGCGGCTCGGCCCGGATCGCCGCGAGGACGGCCGCCCGCCGCCCCTCGGCCAGCACCCCGACGGCGGTGCTCCGCCCCCGCTCCGCCAGGGACGAGGAGGCCGCCGCGAACTCGGGCGTCCGCTCCACCGCCTCCACCCGCGCCAGCAGGTACAGCCGCAGCGGCGTGAGCGCGTACCGCCGCGGATCGCGCCCCTGCACGTCCGGAAGCCCCAGCAGCTCCCGGATCATCGCGTCGCTCCAGCCGCGCCGCCGCACCCCGGCCGGCGCCACGTACAGCCAACGGTCCGTCATGATCCCCCCAAGAATCGACTACGGAGAGTAACGTTTCCAGTGAAGCGCACCCCACTGACAACGCCCCCTTGCGCACCCCTCCCTCCGCGTGCCATATAGGTCTGGACCTTTCCGATGGAGATGGAGGCCGGCCTGTGCGACGCCCCCAACGCCCGCTCGCCGCAAGCCTGTTGGTCGTACTCGCGCTCGGCGCCTGCGCCCGCGCCGAACCCCCGGACTCCACCCCGCCCACCACCCCCACCGGCCTCACCGCCGCCTCCGGCAGCTCCACCACCGTCCACGTCATGTGGGAGGCCGCCACCGACGACCACGCCGTCACCGGCTACCAGGTCCTCCAGGACGGCCGCCCCGTCAAGGACCTCCCCGCCACCACCGTGATGACCGACGTCACCGGCCTCGCCCCCGGCAGCCGCCACACCTTCGCCGTCGTCGCCCGCGACGCCGCCGGCAACACCTCGCCCGCCACCCCCGCCGTCGCCGCCACCACCCTGCGCGCCACCGCCGAGGACCGCGAACCCCCCACCGCCCCCCGCACCCTGCGCGCCACCCCCGACGGCCCCACCGCCGCCCTCCTCACCTGGACCCCCGCCCGCGACGACACCCGCGTCACCGCCTACGACGTCCACCAGGCCGGCGTCCGCGTCCACACCGCCCCCGGCACCGCCACCACCGCCCGCCTCACCGGCCTGCGCCCCGGCACCGCCTACTCCCTCACCCTCCGCGCCCGCGACGCCGCCGAGAACTCCTCCCCGGACAGCCCCCCGGCCGAACTCACCACCGCCCCCGCCCCCGGCGCGCCCCCCAACACCTCCCCGCGCGCCCTCGCCGCCGCCTCCGCCGACGGCGCGATCACCCTCACCTGGACCCCGCCCGAGACCGGAGGCCCCGTCACCCACCACGAACTCCACATCGACGGCCGCTTCGCCACCACCATCGTCTGGGGCGCGGCCCCGCCCACCGGCCGCGCCACCTACACCTTCCCGGCCCAGGCGAAACCCGGCACCACCTACACCCTCACCCTCCGCGCCCGCCTCCCCGACGGCACCTGGGGCGACTTCTCCGCCCCACGGACCGTCACCGTCCGCTGACCTAGGATCGCGTGATCAAGGTGGGGTGGCGGCCCGGCACGGCCGGTCCCCTCGCGAGCGGACGACAAGGACCAGCGTGACGAACCCGATCGCCCTCGGTGGCGACGAAGACCCGGAAAGGTCCGAGGAGATCGAGGAAGCGGCGGTGCGCGTCACCGCCGACGCCCTCCACGCCTTCCTCGCCCGCCGCGCCGGGGCACTGGCCGCCCGGGAGCGGGCCGCCGCCGAGGCCGGCCCCCGCTGGGCCGAACTGCCGCCGTCCCTCGTCACGCGCTTCCTCTCCGGCGAACAGACGCTCGCCGGACTGCGCCCCCAGGCCCTCGACCTCGCCCCGCTCACCCGCGCCCGGGCCGCCGGCCTCGCCCCGTGGCTCGGCGCCCTCGCGGCCCGCCTGGCGAAGGCGGACGCGCGCGCCTCCGCCCTCGCCGCGCTCCTGGGCCGTGACACACCCCCCGGTACCGGGGAGGCCGAGGAGCTGACCGCCCTCGGCGACCTGGCCGAGGCCCCGCACCGGGCGCCGGAGCACTGGCTGGACCCGAGGGTGCTGCCCCGGGTCCGCGCGGCCCGCGCCGAGCTCGCCGACGCCACCCGCCGCCTCGCCGAGGCGGGGGCGGCCGCGTCCGCCGTCTTCCGGCCCGAGATCGCCACCCTCCCCGAACTCCCCGACATCGTCGGCCGGCTGACCGGGGGAGCGCGCGGCATCGGCGGCCTGCTCTCCGGCACCGTGCGCGCGGACCGCCGGATCATCGGCGCCTTCACCACCGCCGGGACCTGGCGCGGCGACCTGTACGACACGCTGCCCCTCGCCCTCGCCTGGAGCACCGCCCACGACCGGCTGCGGTCGCTCGTCCGCACCCACGGCGCGCTGCTCGCCCGGTACGTGACGCCGCAACCCCCCGGTCCGGCGGCCCTCGACGCCGCTCTCGCCCACGCCGAGTCCGTCCACCGCCTCGCGCCCGACACCCTGGCGGACCCGCGCCGCCGCGCCCTCCTCGCCGCGCAGCTCGCCGACGGCCGTGCCCCCGCCCCCGAACTGACCGGCCACGCCGCCGCGGTGCGCGGCGCGCTGGCCGGCTGGCGGGCGGACCTGCGCCGGCCGCGGCTCGCGGACCGCGCGGACGGGCTCGCCGGGCAGTCGTTCGGCCGGGCAGCCCACTGGGTGAGCGCCCACCTGGCCCCGCTCGCCGCGGCCATGGACCTCCTCGACGCCCTCGCCCCGGCCGGCCGGGGCGACGGCGATCCCGCCCACGCCCCCACCCTGGAAGAGGCGCGGACCGCCCTCGACGCGGTACGGGAGGCCCGCCGGGCGACCGACGCCCTCGCCGCGCGGGCCGGGGCGGACCGGCTCCTGCTCGGCCCCTGGTACCGGGGGCTCGACACCGAGCCGTCCCGGATCGGCGAACCCTTCCCCGGCGCCACGCCGGAAGACGCGGCCGTCGGCGCGCTCCTCGCCCGCGCCCGCGAACTCGCCGCCCGCGCCGACGGCCCCCACGCCGAGGACCGCCACCACGCCCTCCTCGGCCGGTACGCGCCGGACCACGGCCCCGGCACCGGCACCGTCGCCCTGTGCCGGGCCCTGGACCGCGCCCGTACGGCGGAGCGGCTCGCGCGGCTCGCGCGGCTCGTACCGGCGAGGAACGGCGAAGGACCGCCGAACGTGGTCGAAGGACGGCTGAGGACGGCTGAGGACGGCTGAGGACGGCTGAGGACGGCCGGGTACGGGGACACCGGGCCCGCCGCCGCCCCGCCCTGCCCGGGGGTGTCCCTCAGGCCGTTCCCGGTGCCCCCGAACTACCCTGGAACCGTGGCCGAGACCGTTCTCACCAATACCGGGCTGGACAGGTTCCTGGAGCTGCTCGACGGCAGGCCGGAGCACCGTGACCCCGCGTTCCGCCGGGCCGCCGAGGTCGTCCTCGGCCTTCTCGCGCTGCGCGGGGCCGACCGGGCCAGCGGGGTGCCCGAGCCCACGCCGGAGCTGGTGCGGCGGCTCCTCGTCGAGGACCTGCCCGCCTTCGTGTACGTCGCCCCCGGCGAGCTGCCCGGCTACCGGGCGGTCGTCGGCGAGCTCGCCGGACGGTTCGACGGCGGGCTGCGCGAGCGGATCGCCGCCGTCGTCGACGAGAGCGCCGGGGACTTCGAGCGCGCCATGGCGGACCCCGGGAACCTCACCTGGTACCGGTGGTACGCCTCGCTGCTGCGGAGCGTCGGAGCCGACCTCGGCGACGCCGACGACGTACGGCGGCGGATCGGCGCCCTCGACGGCGCGCCGCTGCCGGACGGGGTCCTGCGCGCCGACCTCATGGGCCGTACCGCGCTCGCGGACACCGTGCTCGCCGAGGCCGTCGCCCGCGCCTACGTACGGGACGCCGAGGAGCCGCCCGCCGCCGGGCCGCTCCTCACCGACCACGCCGTCGCCGCCGGCGTCGGCCGGGTCGCCGCCGCGCTCCTCGACCGCTGGACCGCCGCCGGCCTCGCCGACCAGCTGACCGGCGCCTACGCGCGCTTCGCCCCCGGCCCCGACGACTTCCCCCACCTCGTGCTCGCCGACGCCCTGCTCGACGAGCACATGGACTACTACGGCGACCCGTCGATCCCCGTCCCGCCCCCCGCCGCCGTCGAGCCCGCCCCTGCGGGCGACGCCGAGCGGGACGCCGACGCCCTGCTCGCCGCCGTCGAGGAGCTGGCCGAGGAGGAGCACGAGCCCTACGGCGGCGAGGCCCCGCACCTGCTGTACGCGCTCTACCAGCGCGGCTGCGCCGCCGACTCGATCGCCCGGCGCGCCGCCGAGTACGAGGACTGGACCGTCGACCCGGCCCTGGAGGACGTCCCCGTCACCGTCCCCGAAGGGGTCGCCGGCGCCTACGTCACCCCGCCGGTGCCCGAGCTCGTCCGGCTGCTCGGCTCCGACGGACTCGGCGAGGACGACCGGGCCCGTCTGGAGGGCCCCGCCCGGGAACTCGCCGCCGTCGCCGACCGGCTGGCCGCCACCGGCCTCGTGCTGCGCTCCGGCGACGCCTTCGGGCTCACGCCGCGCGGCGCCGCCACCGTCCGCTACCTCCTGCGGGTCCGCCGGGTCGCCGCGCCCACCGCCGCCGAGGCGGTCGCCTGGCCGGCCGCGGAGCTGGTGGGGGCCGCCGCGCAGTGGCCGCAGGCGCCCGCCGCGCGCGTGCTCGCCGACTGGCTGCACGCGCGCGGGGACACCGCCGACGCCTGGGCGGAGCTGCTGGCCGCGCTCGGCTCCGTCCACGCCCACGCCTCCGAAGGGGGCGACGTACGCGCCCTGTTCGGGCTCCTCGACACCGCCACCGCCCCGCCGGGCGCCCTGCGCGGCGCGCTGCGGGACCCGGTGGTCGGCGCCTACGCCCTGTACGCGCTGCGCGCCCGCGGCGAGGAGGCCGACGAGGTCCAGGTGCCGGCCTCGGCCCGCGCCCTGCACCTCCTGGACCGGCTGCCCGGGAAGAAGGGGCCGCTGGAGTCCCGGCGGGCCGCCTTCGACGCGGCCGCCGCCGACTGGCCGGGCGGCTCGGCCGCCCTCGTCCGGGCGATGGCCGAGGCCGACCGGCACGGCACGGAACGCGTCCTCGGCCCGCTGGGCATCAGCCTGCCGTGAGGCGGGTCAGCCGGTCGTGAGGTACATCCCCGAGGGGCCCGCGCCCGCCGTGTTCCGGCAGGCGCGGTGGCCCGACGGGACGGCGTGGATCAGCGCCAGGCAGCGCCCGAGGGCCTGCTGACCGTAGGCGTTGGGGTGCATGGACTCCTGCACGAGCCCCTGGGTGGACTGGCTGTCGATCCACCGCGCCCACTCGCTCGACGCGCCCGACGGCGGCAGGGACGCCGTCACCTGGCGGCTCGCCTTCGCGCACACCTCGCGCCCCTGGAGCGCGTCCCGCAGGTCGAGGAACTGCGCGCCCTTCGCCACCGCGACCTGCCGCAGCCGCCCGGAGAGCTGCGGGACGAGGGAGTCCCGCGCCCAGTCGGAGTCCTTGTTCCAGAACGGGCAGCCGCCGGTGTTCGTCCGCGCCCAGCCGCTCTCCGAGTAGCGGTTCTCGGCGGCGCGGGGGATCGGCGAGGGGTAGGACTGGAGCACGATCCGGTAGTCGGAGGCCGTGTAGCCCGCGCCGGTCATCACCGCCCGGATCTCGTCGACGGCCTTGCCGACGGAGGCCATCACGGCGTCGATCCTGGCGTCGACCTCGGCCTGCTGGTCGTCGTGGCAGTAGGAGTACCAGACGATGTAGTCGGTGGCGCAGGTGGTGATGATGTCGGCGAAGCCGAGGTCGTTGCCGCCGATCGACAGGGCGATCAGCTTCACGTCGTTCGCGGCGGCGACGGCGGCCAGCCGGTCGGCCTGCGGGGCCTCGCCCTTGTACGCCTGGCCGCCCTGCGAGGCGCGGATGACGTTCTCGGTGGTCGCCCCGGAGCAGGCGAGGTTGATCAGGTTGGTCGCGACCGGTCCGGCGCTCCTGACCTCGGAGACGTCCGAGCGGTGGCAGCCGCCGGCGGTGGAGCCGTACACCCGGGACGGGTCGTAGCCGCTGCCGGTCCAGGCGCGGTCGGTGCCGTCGCGGCCGCCGGAGTTCGTGAGGCTGTTGCCGAGCCAGCGGCCGGCCTCGCCGGAGATGTAGCTGTCGCCCATGGCGACGACGGCGGTGGGGCCGTTGCCGGGGGAGGCCTGGGCGGCCGGGGCGGCGGCGGTGGCCAGTCCGGCGGCGGTACACAGTGCCAGGAGTGCGCGCAGCGCGCGGTGGGGGGTCGAAGGCATGGCTGTGTGCTCCTGCGGTACGCAGTGACGTGGGGGACAGCCGCCGGCCGGTGGCATGGCGGAATCTCGCACGCGCCGGCTTATTACCGCTAGGTAGCTGCATATCTCGGTTGCGTCACTTCCCCTGTGACACGACAGGGCCCGGGCCCCGGAGCTGTGCGTTCGCCGGGGGCCGGGCCCTGTACGGGGGTGCGTCGGAGATCAGCCGACGAGCTGCTCGTACGCGGGGAGGGTGAGGAAGTCCGCGTAGTCCGCGTCGAGGGAGACGTGGAGGAGGAGGTCGTGCGCCTGCTGCCACTTGCCGGCCGCGAAGGCCTCCTCGCCGATCTCGGCGCGGATGGCGGCGAGCTCCTCGGCGGCGACCTTGCGGGCCAGCTCCGGGGTGGCGGTCTCGCCGTTCTCGAAGACCACGCCGGCGTTGATCCACTGCCAGATCTGCGAGCGGGAGATCTCGGCGGTGGCCGCGTCCTCCATCAGGTTGAAGATGGCGACGGCGCCGAGGCCGCGCAGCCACGCCTCGATGTAGCGGATGCCGACCTGGGCCGCGTTGCGCAGGCCCTCGTAGGTGGGCTTGGCGTCGAGCGAGTCGATGGCGATGAGGTCGCCGGGCGCCACGGAGACGTCCTCGCGCAGACGGTCCTTCTGGTTGGGCTTGTCGCCGAGGACGGCGTCGAAGGAGGCCATGGCGATCGGGACGAGGTCGGGGTGGGCGACCCAGGAGCCGTCGAAGCCGTCGCCGGCCTCGCGGTCCTTGTCGGCCTTGACCTTCTCGAAGGCGACCTTGTTGACCTCGGCGTCCTTGCGGGACGGGATGAAGGCCGCCATGCCGCCGATCGCGTGCGCGCCGCGCTTGTGGCAGGTGCGGACGAGGAGTTCGGTGTACGCGCGCATGAACGGGGCCGTCATCGTGACCGCGTTGCGGTCCGGGAGGACGAACTTCTGTCCGCCGTCACGGAAGTTCTTGACGATGGAGAAGAGGTAGTCCCAGCGGCCCGCGTTGAGGCCGGCGGCGTGGTCGCGGAGCTCGTAGAGGATCTCCTCCATCTCGTACGCGGCCGTGATCGTCTCGATGAGGACGGTGGCGCGGACGGTGCCCTGCGGGATGCCGACGTAGTCCTGGGCGAAGACGAAGATGTCGTTCCAGAGGCGGGCCTCCAGGTGCGACTCGGTCTTCGGCAGGTAGAAGTACGGGCCCTTGCCGAGGTCGATCAGGCGGCGCGCGTTGTGGAAGAAGTACAGGCCGAAGTCGACGAGCGCGCCGGGCACCGGGCTTCCCTCGAAGGCGAGGTGACGCTCCTCCAGGTGCCAGCCGCGCGGCCGCATGACGACGGTGGCGAGCTCCTCGGCGGGCCCCAGGGCGTACGACTTGCCGGTGCGGTCGTCGGTGAAGTCGATGTTCCGGGTGTAGGCGTCGATCAGGTTGACCTGGCCGAGGACCACGTTCTCCCAGGTGGGGGCGGAGGCGTCCTCGAAGTCCGCGAGCCACACCTTCGCGCCGGAGTTGAGCGCGTTGATCGTCATCTTGCGGTCGGTCGGACCGGTGATCTCGACGCGGCGGTCGTTCAGGGCCGCCGGGGCCGGCGCGACCTTCCAGGAGTCGTCGGCGCGGATCGCCGCGGTCTCCGGCAGGAAGTCGAGGGTGGAGGTGCGGGCGATCTCGGCGCGGCGCTCGGCGCGTCGGGCGAGCAGCTCGTCGCGGCGCGGGGTGAAGCGGCGGTGGAGCTCGGCGACGAAGGCGAGGGCCGCCTCCGTCAGCACCTCCTCCTGGCGCGGCAGGGGCTCGGCGTCGACGACGACCAGGGGGGACGGCGCTGGTGCGGACATGAACTGTCACTTCCTTCAGCGGACTACGGGCGGTGCCTGGCGGCCGCCGGGCGTCACGGACGGCACGGAGTGCCGCGATGCCGAGATACGGCCGCGAGCGCCCTCACAAGGGATGAGGCGCTTCTAAGCAGTGGATATTAGTTTCCTCATGGTGGAAGTTCAATCGTTTGTTGATGTCGAGATTCTTCGGGTCGACAGATCATGGCTCCGGGTGCCAGCCCCCTTACTCCAGGTGCCCGCCCGGGCCCCTCCTCACCCGTCGAGCCGGTACAGATCCGCCTCCGTGTCGATGTCGAAGGGCTCCGCCACGTCCGCGCACTCCACCAGCGCGACCGCCTCCCGGTGCGCCGCCAGATACTCCCGCGCGCCCCGGTCGCCCTCCGCGCCCGCCGCGATCCCGGCCCACCGGTCCGCCCCGAACAGCACCGGATGCCCCCGCTTCCCCTCGTACGAGGCCGCCGCCAGCGCGTCCCGCGCCCCGTGCGCCCGCAGCCGTGCCACCGCCGCCGCGCCGATCCCCGGCTGGTCCACCAGCGACACCAGCGCCGCGTCCACCCCGCGCGGATCCGCCGCCAGCGAGGCGAGCCCCACCCGCAGCGAGGAACCCATCCCCCCGGCCCACTCCGGGTTCTCGACCACCACACAGCCCGGCAGCTCCGCCCGCTCCCGTACGAGCTCCGCCGAGGCGCCGAGCACCACGTGCACCACCGGGCAGCCGCCCTCGCGCAGCACCCGCACCGCGTTCTCGACCAGCGGCCGGCCCCGGTACGGCAGCAGCGCCTTCGGCCGCCCGCCGAGCCGGCGGCCGCCTCCGGCGGCGAGGAGCAGCCCGGCGACGAGAGGCGTCCGGGGGGTCTCGGGAGTCAGGGGAGTCATGTGCGTCATGGAGGACTGCATACCGCATGACACGGAACGACACGGTCGCATGAATGCGCGGCACTGCCTCTTCCCCGCCGGGCGGCCGGGGAGTTAACTGTCCGCACTCCGGGCGCCCGACCGCCGTCCCGGGGTACCTGGACGGACGTCTCGGCGTGGGGGGAGACCGTGTTGCGGAGCGTGGGGCAGAGGCGAGTGACCGGCGAGGCAGTGGATCCGAGGGTGGCCGGACTCAGGTCCGCCGTGTCCCGGCTCCGGCGGGAACTGGCCGGACACCGGGTGGACTTCGCCGACCGCGAGATCGCCGAGGACGAACTCGCCGCGCTCGACGCCATGGCCGTCACCGGCGCCCCCGAGGTGTGGCGGCTGCGCCGCAGCCTGCTCCTCGTCGCCGGCTCCCTCGGCTCCGTCAGCGCCCTCTCCGAGGCGCTCACCGGCGTCCGCAACGCCGTCGAGCTCTTCGGCCCGCCCGGCCCGCCGTCCCCCCGCTGACCGGCGCACGCGCGACCGGGATACGCGTGACCGGGGTACGCGCTACCGCCGGATCAGCCGCCGCTCACGGGCCACCGCCACCGCCGCCGTCCGCGAGTCCACGCCCAGCTTCGCGAAGACGTGCACCAGATGGGACTTCACCGTGGCCTGGCTGAGGAACAGCACCTTGCTGATCTGCTGGTTGGACAGCCCCTCGCCGACCAGCTGGAGCACCTCCAGCTCCCGCTTCGTCAGCGCCTCCGCCGGCGTCCGCATCCGGTCCATCAGCCGGTGCGCCACCGCCGGGGCGAGCGCCGACTGGCCGGCCGCCGCCGTCCGCACCGCCGCCGCCAGCTCCTCCGGCGGCGCGTCCTTGAGCAGATAGCCCGAGGCCCCGGCCTCCACCGCCGCCAGGATGTCCGCGTCCGTGTCGTACGTCGTCAGCACCAGCACCCGCGGCCCGTCCGGCACGGCCGTGATCGCCGCCGTCGCCTCCGAGCCGTGCATCCCCGCGCCGAACTGGAGGTCCATCAGGACCACGTCCACGCCCCCGGCCGCCGCGAGCTCCACCGCCCGCTCCGCCGTCGCCGCCTCGCCGACCACCGTGAAACCCGGCTCGGTGTCGAGCACCGCGCGCAGTCCCGCCCGGACCACCGGATGGTCGTCGGCGAGGAGAAGTCGGATCGTCATACGGCGGCTCCTGCGGAGAGGGGGAGGGGGAGCGGGAGGGAGACGGCGACGGCGGTGCCCTGGCCGGGCGCCGACTCGACGGTGAACGTGCCGCCCAGCGACTCCGCCCGCGAGCGCATCGCCGGAAGCCCGAAACCGCCGTCCGACGACGGGCGCACGGAGGCCGGATCGAAGCCCCGGCCGTCGTCGACGACGTCCAGGGTCACCGACGCGTCCATGAACGACAGGGTGATCTCCGCCCGGGACGCCCCGGCGTGCCGCACCGTGTTGCCCAGCGCCGACTGCGCGATCCGCAGCAGCGCCACCTCGTACGGCGTCGGCAGCTCCACCGGCGTCCCGCTCACCGAGAACCGCACCCGCGGCCCCGCGCCCGGCTCGCACAGCCGCTCCAGGGCCGCCGCCAGCGAACCGTGCTCCAGATCCGGCGGCGTCAGCGCCCGCACGAAACGGCGCGCCTCCGCGAGGTTCTCCTGCGCCGCCCGCCGCGCCCGGTCGATGTGCCCGGCCGCCGGCGAACCCTCCGGCAGGGCCCGCTCCGCCGCCCGCAGCAGCAGCTGGATCGACGACAGCCCCTGCGCCAGCGTGTCGTGGATCTCCCGGGCCAGCCGCTCCCGCTCGGCCAGCGTCCCCGCGTGCCGCTCCGCCGCCGCCAGCTCCGCCCGGGTCGTGATCAGCTCCTCGATCAGGCGCTGCCGCCGCTCGCTCTCCCGGTACAGCGCCTGATAGCCGAGGACCGTCGCCACGGCGACGGCGGCACCGAGCAGCGGCCCGATGAAGACCCCCGGGTTCAGGGCGGCGCCATGACCCACGTACGAGAGGATCGCCGCGCCCGCCGTCAGCGCCACCGCCGGCAGCGACCAGCGGGCGGGCAGCAGGTGCAGCTGAAGGAAGTACAGCGGGAAGGCCAGCCACAGGGCCTCCGGCGTCGTCCACAGCAGCGCCAGCCAGGACAGCGCGAGCACCGCCAGCCAGCCGGCCGCCGCCCGCTGCGAGCGCCGCACGGACGGGATCCAGGCCCCGGCCGCGTACACGGCGCCCATGACGGCCGCGAGGACCGTGCCCGCCGTGGAACGGTCGCGCACCGCGGCGAGGACGAGGAGCCCCGCCATCAGTAGGTGCAGACAGAGCCGGACGGCGCGGAGGACGGGGGTGAGGCTGCGTGGATCCATGACCCCACCAGCGTAGACAGGGGGAGGGTGCGCCCGGGTCAACCAAAAGTTTGAAGGGGGAGCCATCCGTGGCGCGATGCCAGCGGCCGGGCGCGGGCGCCAGGCTGGGTCCCATGTTCGTGGCATGGAGAGACCTGAGATTCGCCAAGGGGCGGTTCGCCCTCATGGGCACGGTGATCGTGCTGATCACCCTGCTCGTGGGGCTGCTGTCCGGGCTGACGGCCGGGCTCGCGCGGGAGAACATCTCCGCGATCACCGGTCTGCCCGCCGACCGTGTGGCCTTCGCCGCCCCGCCCGCCGGGCAGTCGGTCTCCTTCACCAATTCGACGGTGACGGAGGAACAGTGGACCGGGTGGGCGGAGCGGCCCGGCGTCACCGCGGCGGCACCGCTCGGCATCCGCACCCTCAACGCGGTCGCGGGCGAGCGGACCGCCGCCGTCTCCGCCTTCGGCACGCGGCCGGGCGACGGGCTCGCGCCCGCCGCCGTGGCGCCCGGCGAGGCCGTCCTCTCCGCGTCGGCGGCGAAGGAACTGGACGCGCGGACCGGGGACACGGTCCGGCTCGGCCCCCTGGAGGCCCGCGTCTCGGCGGTCGCCGGGGACGCCTCGTACAGCCACACACCCGTGGTGTGGACCGCCCTCGGCGACTGGCAGAAGCTCGGGGGGAGCGGAGCGACGGCGGGGGAGCAGGCGACCGTGATCGTGCTGCGCGGCGACGGCGCCGACTGGGCGGCCGGCGACGCGGCGGCCGGCACGGAGGCGCGGACCGTCGACGGCGCGCTCACCGCCATAGGGTCCTACCAGGCCGAGAACGGCTCCCTCCAGCTCATGCGCGGCTTCCTCTTCGTGATCTCCGCGCTGGTCATAGGGGCCTTCTTCACGGTGTGGACGATCCAGCGCAGCGGCGACGTCGCCGTCCTGAAGGCGCTCGGCGCCTCCACCCCGTACCTGCTGCGCGACGCGCTCGGCCAGGCGGTCCTGATGCTGGTGGCGGGCACGCTGCTCGGCACGGCCCTCGCCCTCGGCATCGGCGCGCTCGTCTCCGGCGGCGACGTCCCCTTCGTCCTCGCGCCGCTGACCGTCCTCGGCCCGGCCGGCGTGATCATCGTGCTCGGCGCGATCGGCTCCGCCCTGTCCATCCGGCGGATCACCGCCGTCGACCCCCTCACCGCGCTCGGGAGCGTCCGATGAGCCTCGCACTCGATGCCGTGACCCTGACCTACCCGGACGGCGACGGGCGGCTCACCGCCCTCGACGAGGTCTCCCTCACCGTCCCGGCCGGCCGCCTCACGGCCGTCGTCGGCCCCTCCGGCTCCGGCAAGTCCAGTCTGCTCGCCGTCGCCGCCACCCTCGTCACGCCCGACCGGGGCCGGGTCGTCGTCGCGGGCGCGGACACGGCCGGCCTCGACGCGGCCGGGCGGGCGGAGCTGCGCCGCACCTCGATCGGGATCGTCTTCCAGCAGCCGAACCTGCTGCCCTCGCTGACGGCGGTCGAACAGCTCCAGGTCATGGCGCACCTCGCCGGACGTCCGCCGGCCTCGGTCCGCGACCGGGCCAGGGAACTCCTCGACGCGGTCGGCCTCGCGGACCGCGCCGACCGCCGCCCGCACCAGCTCTCCGGCGGCCAGCGCCAGCGCGTCAACATCGCGCGGGCCCTGATGAACGAGCCGTCGGTCCTGCTCGTCGACGAACCCACGAGCGCGCTGGACCACGAGCGGGGCGCGGCGATCGTGGCGCTGCTCTCGGACCTCACGCGGGCCCGTGGCACGGCGACGGTCCTGGTGACCCACGACCGGACGCACCTGTCCGCCGCCGACGAACTGGCGACGGTCCAGGACGGCCGCCTGACGGCCACCACCAGGGCCTGACGCCCGCCGTCCCTGTGGGCATACGTCCCGCCCTGCGGAACGATTGCCCACGACGAAACGGCGGGGTGTTACGCCTGGCCGTTGGCCGTGGTGTTGGCGAGGGCCGTGGAGAGTTCGCGGGCCACTTCCTGGAGGATGGGGACGATCTTCTCCGTCGCCGCCTCGGTGACCCGGCCCGCCGGACCCGAGATGGAGATCGCCGCCGCCGTGGGCGAGTCGGGGACCGAGACCGCGAGGCAGCGGACCCCTATCTCCTGCTCGTTGTCGTCGACGGCGTACCCCGTCTCCCGCACGTCCGCGAGCGCCGCGAGGAAGCCGTCCGCCGTGGTGATGGTCTTCTCGGTCGCCGCCGGCATGCCGGTGCGCGCGAGCAGCGCCCGTACCTCCTCGTCCGGCGTGTGCGCGAGGAGCGCCTTGCCGACGCCCGTGGAGTGCGGCAGCACCCTCCGCCCGACCTCGGTGAACATCCGCATGGAGTGCTTGGACGGCACCTGCGCGACGTACACGATCTCGTCGCCGTCGAGGAGCGCCATGTTCGCCGTCTCGCCGGTCTCCTCGACGAGCCGCGCGAGGTAGGGCCGGGCCCAGGTGCCGAGGAGGCGGGAGGCGGACTCGCCGAGCCGGATGAGCCGGGGGCCGAGCGCGTACCGCCGGTTCGGCTGCTGGCGGACGTAGCCGCAGGCGACCAGCGTGCGCATCAGGCGGTGGATGGTCGGCAGCGGCAGCCCGCTGCTCGCGGACAGCTCGCTGAGCCCGACCTCGCCCCCCGCGTCGGCCATCCGTTCCAGAAGGTCGAAGGCGCGCTCAAGGGACTGGACGCCCCCGCTTGCGGCGGGTTTGGCGGCGTCGGTGGTGCTGGCGCTGGACGTCGGCACGTCAACGGTCCTTTCGGGGCAGGCGGGCAAGGCAGCAGCCTACCGGGCCGCCGGGCCGGGCACAGTGCTCGGGGCCCGGCGAACCGGCCGGTCAGCGGGGTGTTTGTCCGTTGTCGGCGGCTGCTCGGCGCGGGTCTGGACCACCCCGCCTGTGCGGAGCTACCTTCTACTGTACGAAATATCGATTCCACTTTGTGGAAACATCCAAGCGAGTTCGGCCGGGTGTCGCCCCGAGGGGCCTCCCCTTGACGGCATGTCGTCCCGGCCGCAAACTCCTTCAACAGTTCGTTGAATTTCCGCTTCCCCGAAGCGGAACGGAAAGGGGCATGGTGGACGTCAACCTGGTACTGCGCTCGACTCGGGTCATCACCCCGGAGGGCACACGGCCGGCGGCCATCGCCGTCTCGGACGGAACGATCGCGGCGGTCCTGCCGTACGACGCCGAGGTGCCCGCCGGAGCGGTCCTGGAGGACGTCGGCGACGACGTCGTCCTCCCCGGCCTCGTCGACTCGCACGTCCACGTGAACGACCCCGGCCGCACCGAGTGGGAAGGCTTCTGGACCGCCACCCGCGCGGCCGCCGCCGGCGGCATCACCACCATCGTCGACATGCCGCTCAACTCGCTGCCGCCGACCACCACGGTGGAGAACCTGCGCGTCAAGCAGGAGGTCGCCCGCGCCAAGGCGCACGTCGACGTCGGCTTCTGGGGCGGCGCCCTGCCGGACAACGTCAAGGACCTCCGCCCCCTGCACGACGCCGGCGTCTACGGCTTCAAGTGCTTCCTGTCGCCCTCCGGCGTCGAGGAGTTCCCCGAGCTCGACCAGGAGCAGCTGGCCCGCTCCCTCGCCGAGATCGCCGGCTTCGACGGCCTGATGATCGTCCACGCCGAGGACCCCCACCACCTCGCCGCCGCCCCGCAGAAGTCCTCGTCCGAGTACGCCGACTTCCTCGCCTCCCGGCCGCGCGACGCCGAGAACACCGCGATCACGAACCTGATCGACCAGGCCCGCCGGCTCGGCGCCCGCGTCCACGTGCTGCACCTCTCCTCCTCCGACGCGCTGCCGCTCATCGCCGCCGCCAAGGCCGAGGGCGTCAAGGTCAGCGTCGAGTCCTGCCCGCACTTCCTCACCCTGACCGCCGAGGAGATCCCGGACGGGGCCACCGAGTTCAAGTGCTGCCCGCCCATCCGCGAGGCCGTGAACCAGGACGCGCTGTGGCAGGGGCTCGCCGACGGCGTCATCGACTGCATCGTCTCCGACCACTCGCCGTCCACCGCCGACCTCAAGACGCCGGACTTCTCCTCCGCCTGGGGCGGCATCTCCTCCCTCCAGCTCGGCCTGCCCGCGATCTGGACCGAGGCCCGCCGCCGCGGCTTCGACCTCACCGACGTCGTCCGCTGGATGTCCGAGGGCCCCGCCCGCCTCGCCGGCCTCGACCGCAAGGGCGCCATCGAGCCCGGGCGCGACGCCGACTTCGCCGTCCTCGACCCCGACGCCACCTTCACCGTCGACCCGGCCGAGCTCCAGCACCGCAACCGCATCACCGCGTACGCCGGCAAGACCCTCCACGGCGTCGTCAAGTCCACCTGGCTCCACGGCCGCAAGATCAACGACGGCGGCACCCTGGCCGAGCCCTCCGGCCGCCTCCTCGAAAGGAACAACTGAACCGTGACCGGCATACCTTCCTTCACCGGCGACGCCAGCCCGTACGGCGGCGGTGACCCGTACGCCGACTACCGCACGGCCGAGTTCCCCTTCACCCAGTACGCGGACCTCGCCGACCGCCGCCTCGGCGCCGGCGTCATCGCCGCCAACGACGAGTTCTTCGCCGAGCGCGAGAACCTCCTCAAGCCCGAGGCCGCCGAGTTCGACCCCGAGCACTTCGGCCACAAGGGCAAGATCATGGACGGCTGGGAGACCCGCCGCCGGCGCGGCGTCTCCGCCGCCGAACCGCACCCCACCGCCGAGGACCACGACTGGGCCCTCGTCCGGCTCGGCGCCCCCGGCGTCATCCGCGGCATCGTCGTCGACACCGCCCACTTCCGCGGCAACTACCCGCAGGCCGTCTCCGTCGAGGCCGCCTCCGTACCCGGCTCGCCCTCGCCCGAGGACCTCCTCGCCGAGGACGTGAAGTGGACGACCCTCGTCCCGCGCACCGCCATCGGCGGCCACGCGGCCAACGGCTTCGCCGTCGACGTCGAGCAGCGCTTCACCCACCTCCGCGTCAACCAGCACCCCGACGGCGGCATCGCCCGCCTCCGCGTGTACGGCGAGGTCGCCCCCGACCCGGCGTGGCTGAACGTCCTCGGCACCTTCGACCTCGCGGCCCTGGAGAACGGCGGCCAGGTCGAGGACGCCTCCGACCGCTTCTACTCGCCGGCCACCAACACCATCCAGCCCGGCCGCTCCCGCAAGATGGACGACGGCTGGGAGACCCGCCGCCGCCGCGACAAGGGCAACGACTGGATCCGCTACTCCCTCGTCGCCGAGTCCGCGATCCGCGCCGTCGAGATCGACACCGCGTACCTCAAGGGCAACAGCGCCGGCTGGGCCGCGCTCTCCGTCGCCGCCGAGGGCTCCGAGGACTGGACCGAGGTCCTGCCCCGGACCCGCCTCCAGCCCGACACCAACCACCGGTTCGTCCTCGACACCCCGGCGGTCGGCTCCCGCGTGCGGATCGACATCTACCCGGACGGCGGCATCTCCCGCCTCCGCCTCTACGGCTCCCTCACCGAGGCGGGCACCGCCCGCCTCACCGCCCGCCACCAGGAGCTCGGCGGCTGACGGGGCCCGTACGACCCCGGGGGCCGAGCCGGCCGACACCGGCCGGCCCCCGGCAACGACTGGGCGGGCACGACACCCCCCTTTTTTTTGAGGGCTCGGTTCGCCTCCGGGGCGCTGCAGCCGGGCTCACGACCCCGATCGTGCTCGGCCCGCTCGTTCCTCACGGGCCTGCGCGCGCTCGGGGTCGTGAGCCCGGCGCGCCCCTTCGGCTCACTCGCCGGGCTCACCACAGACTGGGCGGGCACGACACCCCGCCCGGCCCGCGAGGGCGCACCGGCCCGACAGCACCGGTGCGCCCTCGCGAACCCCTCTTTTTTTCCGGCTCGGTTCGCCGCGCAACGTTCCGCGTCAGGCCGCGTGGCCGCCGTCCACCGAGAGTTCGGTGCCCGTGACGTAGCGGGTCTCCGGGCCCGCCAGGTAGGCGACGGCGGCGGCGATCTCGTCCGGGGTGCCGAAGCGGCCCAGGGCCGTCATGGCCGCCTGGCCCGCCGCGTACGGGCCGTCCGCCGGGTTGAGGTCCGTGTCGACCGGGCCCGGGTGGACGAGGTTCGCGGTGATGCCGCGGGCGCCGAGTTCCCGGGCCAGGGCCCGGTTCAGGCCCACCAGAGCCGACTTGCTCAGGGTGTACAGCGTGCCGCCGGGGCCCGGGACCCGCTGGGTCATGCAGGTGCCGATCGTGATGATGCGGCCGCCGTCCGGCAGGCGTTCCGCCGCCGCCTGGGAGGCGAGGAAGGTCGCGCGGACGTTCACCGCCAGCACCCGGTCCACGTCCGCGAGCGTCAGCTCGGCCAGCGGGCCGAGGACGCCGACGCCGACGTTGTTCACGAGGACGTCCAGGCGGCCGAGGTCGTCCGCCGCCCGGTGCACCGCCCCCGCCGCGTCCCCCGCGTCCGCCGCGTCGGCGCGCAGCGGCAGGGCCCGGCGGCCGGTCGCCTCGATGCGGGCCGCGACCTCCTTCGCCGCCGCCTCGTCCCGTACGTAGGTGAAGGCCACGTCCGCGCCCTCCCGGGCGAGCCGGACCGCCGTCGCCGCGCCGATCCCGCGGCTGCCGCCCGTCACCAGTGCCGCCGTCCCGGCCATCCTCGTCGTGGACATCGCTTCCGCCTCCTCGATCCGTCACAACTGGTTGCGAATTCAAGGAAACCCGGGGCGGGGCGGCCGTGCTGGCGGCCATCGGACGCCGTCCTCGCCGCGGCGCGGACCGATGAGTTTCGGATCCGCGCCGGGTCGATACGGATGGGACACGACGTCCCCGTTCTCCGAAAGGCGACCGCCATGGCCACTCTCAGCCTGACCCAGTTCCTCACCCTCGACGGCGTGTACCAGGCCCCCGGCGGCCCCGACGAGGACCGCAGCGGCGGCTTCGCGCACGGCGGCTGGTCCGTGCCCTTCGGCGACGAGACCTTCCTCCGCCGCGTCGAGGAGATCTTCACCCGGCCCACGGCCTTCCTCCTCGGCCGCCGCACCTACGACATCTTCGCCGGGTACTGGCCGCAGCACGACGACCCCGCCGACCCCGTCGCGAGCAAGCTCAACGCCCTGCCCAAGTACGTCGTCACCACCACCCTCGACTCCGCCGACTGGAACGCCACGACCCTGCTGCGCGGCGACGCCGTCGAGGAGGTGACCGCGCTCAAGGAGCGCCTCGACGGCGAGATCCAGATGCACGGCAGCGGGGGCCTCGCCCGCACCCTCCTCGCCCACGACCTCATCGACACGCTCCACCTGCACGTCTTCCCCGTGGTCCTCGGCACCGGCTTCCGGCTCTTCGCCGAGGGCGCCCGGCCGACCGCCTTCCGGCTCACCGAGTCGTCCGTCACCGGCACGGGCGTCGCCCTCCACACGTACGAGCGCGCCGGGCGTCCCACGTACGGCAGTTACGCCTGAGGAAGGGGAGGAAGGAGGAGCGAGGAAAGGTGTAGTCACCACCGGCCGTGCCCGGTACGGTGAGCCTCCCGTGTGCGAGCCGCCGACGTCTCCACCCCTGCACAAGAGTGGGAGACCCGGACCGCCATGGCCGCTCCGACCGCCCCGGCGCCCGCCGCCGCCGTCCCCTTCGACGTCCGCCGCCGCGCCTGGCTCACCGACCTGCCGCTGCTGCTCGTCGCCGTCTTCTGGGGCGGCAGCTACCTCGCGGCGAAGGGCATCACCACGAGCCACACCGTGGTCGCCGTCCTCGTGCTGCGCTTCGCGCTCGTCGTGCCCGTCCTCGTCGCCGCCGGGTGGAAGGGACTGCGGGCGCTGACCGGCGCGCAGTGGCGGGGCGCCGCGCTCCTCGGGCTGATCCTCGCCGGGATCTTCCTCCTGGAGACGTACGGCGTCGTCCACACCTCCGCCACCAACGCGGGCCTGATCATCAGCCTCACCATGATCTTCACCCCGCTCGCCGAGGCCGCCGTCACCCGGACCGCGCCCTCCCGGGGCTTCCTCGGCGCCGCCGCGCTCTCCGTGGCCGGCGTCGTGCTGCTCACCCAGGGCGCCGGGTTCACCGCACCCTCCCTCGGCGACCTGCTGATCCTGCTGGCCGCCCTGGCCCGGACCGTGCACGTCCTCGCCATGGCCAGGACGAAGGCCGTGCGGTCGGCGGACTCGCTCTCCCTGACCACCGTGCAGCTCGGCACCGCCGTCCTCGTCTTCGCCGTGCTCTCCGCCGCCGGGGGCGGGACGACCCCCTGGGCCGCCGCGCTCGACTTCGGGCCCCGCGAGTGGGCCGGCCTGGTCTTCCTCTCCGTCTGCTGCACGCTCTTCGCCTTCTTCGTGCAGATGTGGGCCGTCCGCCGCACCTCCGCGTCCCGGGTCAGCCTGCTGCTCGGCACCGAGCCGCTGTGGGCCGCCCTCGCCGGCATCGCCCTGGCCGGCGACCGGCCGGGCGCCCTCGGCCTGGCCGGCGCGGTCCTGGTGCTCGCGGGCACCGCCTGGGGGCGCCGCAGCGCCGACACCGCCGCCCAGTAGGTTGTGATCATGTCAACCGCCGACGGCCGCACCCGCCCCGAGTCCCCGCTCCTCGCCCGCGCCCGCCGCTCCCAGGGCCGCGGGCTCCTCCTGCTCGCCGTGGCCGGCCTGCTCTGGGGCTGGTTCGCCGTCCTGCTCGTCACGCCGTACGGCGAGGACGGCGAGTGCCCCGCCCTGGTCGCCAGCGCGTACGCGCACGACGACGACTGCGTCGAGAGCCGCGACTGGCCCTTCATGACCCTGCTCCTCGGCGGCTCCGTCCCCTTCGCCGCCCTGGGCGCCGCCGTCTACGCGGGCGCGAGCGCGGAGCGCCGCGTCGCCGAGCACCTGGACGCCGGGCCCCGCGCCTGAGTCAGCCCTTCGGCTCCACCCGGTCCGAGACGATCATCAGGACCAGGCCGAGCGCGGCGATCACCAGGTTCGTGAAGACCTCCCGGCCCTCCAGGAACCACACGTTCTCGGTGAGGAAACGGGTCACGCCCATGAACGAGAACCACCCGTCCGTCAGCTCGCGCACCACCCCGCAGACCCCGAACACCGTCAGCAGGAAACCGGCCACCTCGAGAATTCGCTTCATACGGCGATCATGGGCGCGCCCGGCGGCCCCCCGCGTCGGCCGCCGGTCCACCCCCGTGCGACCGAAGTATCGATCCGCGCGACTTCGGTAGCGGCCGGGCGCCGCGGACCGGTGCGGCGGGCCCCGGCTGCGTACATTGCGGATATGACGCGAACGGACCGGCAGCGCTGGCTGCTCCCCTCCCACCTGGTCGAACCGGCCGGGACCGGGGGCGCCCGGCCGCGCCGCACCGTCCGCGACTGGGTCGTGGACATCCTGGTCTTCCTGCTCGCCGCCCTCTTCGGGCTCGTCGCCATCGACACCAGCGCCCGCTACAACAGCGACCCCGTGAACCTGACGGACCAGATCGTCGGCGCCCTCGCCTGCTGCTCGCTCTGGCTGCGCCGCCGGTGGCCGGTGGCGCTCGCCGCCGTCCTCGCGGTCGTCGGCGCGCTCGTCCCGGCCGCCGCCGGGGCCATGCTCGCGAGCCTCTTCAGCGTCGCCGTCCGCCGCCCCTTCCGGGACCTCGCCTGGATCGTCGGGCTCGCCCTCGCCGGCGCGGTCGCCACCGTCTTCGTCCGGCCCGACCCCGAGACCGGCCGGCTCCTCGGGATCGTCCTCGGCGTCGCCCTCACCCTCCTCGTCGTCGCCTGGGGCATGCTCGTGCGCGCCCGCCGCCAGCTCGTCGAGGCGCTGCGCGAGCGCGCCGAGCGCGCCGAGTCCGAGGCCGAGCTGCGGGCCGCGCAGGCCCAGCGGCTCGCCCGCGAGGCCATCGCCCGCGAGATGCACGACGTCCTCGCCCACCGGCTGACCCTGCTCAGCGTCCACGCCGGCGCCCTGGAGTTCCGCCCGGACGCCCCGCCCGAGCAGGTCGCCCGCGCCGCGGGCGTCATCCGCGACAGCGCCCACGACGCCCTCCAGGACCTGCGCGAGATCATCGGCGTGCTGCGCGCGCCCGGCGAGGAGAGCGGCGGCGGCGACCGGCCGCAGCCCACCCTCGCGACCCTCGGCGAGCTCGTCGACGAGTCCCGCGCGGCCGGGATGCGCGTCGTCCTCGACTCCACCGTCGACGACCCCGGCGCCGTCCCCGCCGCCACCGGCCGCACCGTCTACCGCATCGCCCAGGAAGGCCTCACCAACGCCCGCAAGCACGCCCCCGGCGCCCAGGTCACCGTCACCCTGAGCGGCCGGCCCGGCGACGGGCTCACCGTCGAGGTCCGCAACCCCGCCCCCGCCGGAACCGTCCCGCACGTCCCCGGCTCCGGACAGGGCCTCATCGGCCTCTCCGAGCGGGCCGTCCTCGCCGGCGGCCGCTTCGACCACGGCCCCACCCCCGGCGGCGGCTTCGCCCTCACCGCCTGGCTACCGTGGCCCCCATGACCATCCGGCTGCTCGTCGTCGACGACGACCCCCTGGTCCGCGCGGGCCTCACCCTGATGCTCGGCGGCGCCGAAGGCATCGAGATCGTCGGCGAGGGCTCCGACGGCGCCGAGGTCCCCGACCTCGTCGCCCGGCTCGCCCCCGACGTCGTCCTCATGGACATCCGCATGCCACACGTCGACGGGCTCACCGCCACCGAACGGCTGCGCGCCCGCCCCGGCGCCCCCGAGGTGATCGTCCTGACCACCTTCCACGCCGACGAACAGGTGCTGCGCGCCCTGCGGGCCGGCGCCGCCGGCTTCGTCCTCAAGGACACCGCGCCCGCCGAGATCGCCGGCGCCGTCCTCCGGGTCGCCGCCGGCGACCCCGTCCTCTCCCCGGCCGTCACCCGCCAGCTCATGACCCACGTCGCCGGCGCGCCGGAGGTCCGGCCCCGGCGCGACACCGCCGCGGAGCGGCTCGCCGGGCTCGCCGACCGCGAGCGGGAGGTCGCCGTCGCCGTCGGCCGCGGCGCCTCCAACGCCGAGATCGCGGACCGGCTGTACATGAGCGTCCCCACGGTGAAGACGTACGTCTCCCGGCTGCTCGCCAAGCTCGGCCTCAACAACCGGGTCCAGATCGCCCTCCTCGTCCACGACGCCGGTCTCCTCGATCACGAGCCGCCGGAGCGTACCGGCGAGTAGGGTGACGCGCGTGACCGACAACGCCGCCCTCGCCATGGCCCGGGAGATCCTGCGGGCCCAGCCCTTCAGCCGCCTCGTCGGCGCCGACGTCCGCGCCTTCGGCGACGGCGGCGCCACCCTGGAACTGCCGATCCGCGAGGACCTGCGCCAGCAGAACGGCTACGTCCACGGCGGAGTCCTCTCCTACGCCGCCGACAACGCGATCACCTTCGCCGCCGGCACCGTCCTCGGCGCGTCGGTCCTCACCGCCGGCTACTCCATCGACTACGTCCGCCCCGCCGTCGGCGTCACCCTCCGCGCCCGCGCCGAGGTCCTCCACTCCGGCCGCCGCCAGGCCGTCGTCCGCTGCGAACTCCTCGCCGTCGACGAGGAGGGCGACGAGACCCTCTGCGCCCTCGCCCAGGGCACCGTCCGCACCGTCGGCTAGCCCGCCACCGCCACCGGGCGGTGCTCCCGCCGGGACCGCTCGCAGGCCTCCGCGACCTGCAGCGCGGCCAGCGCCTCGTACCCGTCGCACGGGTTCGGGGCCCCGCCGCGCACCAGCCGCACGAAGGCGTCCAGCTCCGCCTCGTACGCCGGGGCGAACCGCTCCAGGAAACCGGGCCACGGCTTGGGCGGCGGCGCGGGGGAGTGGGGTTCGAGGGAGGTGAGCGGGGTCCGCTCGTCCACCCCGACCGCCAGCTGGTCGAGGTCGCCGGCCAGCTCCATCCGGACGTCGTACCCGGCGCCGTTGCAGCGCGTCGCCGTCGCCGTCACCAGGGTGCCGTCGTCCAGGGTGAGCACCGCGGCGGCCGTGTCCACGTCACCGGCCTCGCGGAACATCGCGGGGCCCGCGTCCGTGCCGCGCGCGTACACCTCCACGACCTCACGGCCGGTCACCCACCGGATCATGTCGATGTCGTGGATCATGCAGTCCCGGAAGAGGCCGCCGGAGAGCGGCAGATACGCGGCGGGCGGCGGCTCCGGGTCCGAGCTGACCGTCCGCACCGTGTGCAGCCGCCCGAGCCGCCCCGTGCGGACGGCCTCCCGCGCGGCCCGGTAGCCCGCGTCGAAGCGGCGCATGAAACCGAGCTGGAGCTCGGTGCCCGCCTCCGCGACCGCCGCGAGCGCGGCCAGCGTGCCCGGCACGTCCAGGGCGATCGGCTTCTCGCAGAAGACCGGCAGGCCCGCCCGCGCGGCCCGGGCGATCAGCTCCGCGTGCGCGGCCGTCGCCGAGGCGATCACCACCGCGTCCACGCCGGAGCCGAGCAGCGCCGCCACGTCGCGCACGGCCTCGGCGTCCACCGCCGCGGCGACCGCCCGGGCCCGCACCGCCTCGGCGTCGGTGACGACCAGCGAGCCGACCTCCGGATGCCGGGCGAGCGCCCCCGCGTGGAAGCTCCCGATCCGGCCCGTACCGATCAGTCCGATGCGCATGGCCCCACCGTGGGCCGCCCCGCCGGGCGGTGTCAAGGCGGTCCCGCGGCTGGTCCGTACGTAGGCCTTGGCGGAGCGGGGTAGGCCCCCTGGCGAGCCGCGGTACCCGCATGACCGATACTGCAATGCACGCAGAAGGACACAAAGGAGGGCACGGCCTCGTGACCAGGCTTCGGACAGGAGGGGTACGCGCCGCCGTCGGCGCCGTGCTCGCACTCGCGCTCACGGGAGCGCTCGCCGGGTGCAGCAGCACGGGCGGCAAGCGGGCCGAGGACGCCCGCAAGGCGGCGGCGGCCCAGGGCCGGGCGGCCGTGGACACCCCCCGCTGGACCTTCGCGATGGTGACCCACTCGGGCGACGGGGACACCTTCTGGGACATCGTCCAGAACGGCGCCGAGCAGGCCGCCGCCAAGGACAACATCAACTTCCTGTACGCGCACGACGCCGAGGCGCAGCAGCAGGCGCAGCTGATCGACTCGTACGTCGCCAAGGGCGTCGACGGGCTGATCGTCACCCTCGCCAAGCCCGACGCCGTGAAGGCCTCCGTGGAGAAGGCCGTCAAGGCCGGCATCCCGGTGATCACCGTGAACTCCGGCGCCGAGCAGTCCAAGGCCTTCGGCGCCCTCACCCACATCGGCCAGGACGAGACCGTCGCCGGCCAGGCCGTCGGCGAGGAACTCACCCGGCGCGGGAAGAAGAAGGCCCTCTGCGTCCTGCACGAGCAGGGCAACGTCGGCCACGAACAGCGCTGCGCCGGCACGAAGGAGACCTTCGACGGCGAGCTGGTCAACCTCTACGTCGACGGCACCAACATGCCCGACGTGAAGGCGTCCATCGAGGCCAAGCTCCAGTCCGACAAGGACGTCGACGCCGTCGTCACCCTCGGCGCCCCCTTCGCCGACGCCGCCGCCCAGGCCGCGAAGAGCGCCGGCAGCAAGGCCGAGATCGACACCTTCGACCTCAACGCCAAGGTCGCCGCCGCCCTGGCGGCCGGTACCCTCGGCTTCGCCGTCGACCAGCAGCCCTACCTCCAGGGGTACGAGGCCGTCGACCTGCTCTGGCTCTACCGCTACAACGCCGACGTCCTCGGCGGCGGCAAGCCCGTCCTCACCGGACCGCAGATCATCACCAAGGACCAGGCCGCGGAGCTCCAGCGGTACACGGAGCGGGGGACCCGATGAGCGCCGCCGCGCCCCCGTCCGCGCCCGGCGACGGCCTCGACCACGTCGACGAACGCCTGCTGCGCACCACCCCGCTGAAGAAGCTCCTCGCCCGCCCCGAGCTGGGCTCGGTCGTCGGCGCGATCGCCGTCTTCGTCTTCTTCGCGGTCGCCGCCGACAGCTTCCTGCGCCCCGCCGGCCTCGGCACGGTCCTGTACGCGGCCTCCACCCTCGGCATCATGGCCGTGCCCGTCGCGCTGCTGATGATCGGCGGCGAGTTCGACCTCTCCGCCGGCGTCCTGGTCACCAGCTCCGCGCTGGTCTCCTCGATGTTCAGCTACCAGATGACCGCGAACGTCTGGGTCGGCGTCGGCGTCTCGCTGCTGGTCACCCTGGCCATCGGAGCCTTCAACGGCTTCATGCTGACCCGCACGAAACTGCCCAGCTTCATCATCACGCTCGGCACCTTCCTCATGCTCACGGGCCTGAACCTCGGCCTCACCAAGCTGATCACCGGCACCGTCTCCACCAAGTCGATCGCCGACATGGAGGGCTTCCCCTCCGCCCACTCCGTCTTCGCCTCGACCCTCACCGTCGGGAGCGTGGAGCTGAAGGTCACCATCCTGTGGTGGCTCGGCCTGGTGGCGGTCGCCACCTGGATCCTGCTCCGCACCCGCTTCGGCAACTGGATCTTCGCGGTCGGCGGCGGCGCCGACGCGGCCCGCGCGGTCGGCGTCCCGGTCTACCGGACCAAGATCGGCCTCTACCTGGGCGTCGCCTTCAGCGCCTGGGTCGCCGGCCAGCACCTGCTCTTCTCCTTCGACGTCGTCCAGTCCGGCGAGGGCGTCGGCAACGAGCTGATCTACATCATCGCGGCCGTCATCGGCGGCTGTCTGATCACCGGCGGTTACGGCTCGGCCATCGGCTCCGCCGTCGGCGCCCTCATCTTCGGCATGACCAGCAAGGGCATCGTCTACGCCGAGTGGAACCCCGACTGGTTCAAGTTCTTCCTGGGCGCGATGCTGCTCCTCGCGACGCTCCTGAACGCCTGGATCCGCAAGCGCGTGGAGGCCACCAAGTGACGGCACCGACGACGACCCCGCTGGTGGAGCTCGACGACGTCTCCAAGTACTACGGCAACATCCGGGCCCTCGAAGGGGTGTCCCTGGAGGTCGCGGCCGGCGAGATCACCTGCGTCCTCGGCGACAACGGCGCCGGCAAGTCCACCCTCATCAAGATCGTCGCCGGACTCCACCGGCACGACGCCGGCACCTTCCGCGTCGAGGGCGAGGAGGTCACCCTCGCCAACCCGCGCGACGCCCTCGACCGGGGCATCGCCACCGTCTACCAGGACCTCGCCGTCGTCCCGCTCATGCCCGTCTGGCGGAACTTCTTCCTCGGCTCCGAGCCCACCAAGGGCAAGGGCCCCTTCAGACGGCTCGACGTCGAACGGATGCGGACCACCACCCGCGAGGCGCTGCTCCGCATGGGCATCGACCTGCGCGACGTCGACCAGCCCATCGGCACCCTCTCCGGCGGCGAACGCCAGTGCGTGGCCATCGCCCGCGCGGTCCACTTCGGCGCCAAGGTCCTCGTCCTCGACGAGCCGACCGCCGCCCTCGGCGTCAAGCAGTCCGGCGTCGTCCTCAAGTACGTCGCCGCCGCCCGCGACCAGGGCCTCGGCGTGGTCCTCATCACCCACAACCCCCACCACGCCTACCTCGTCGGCGACCGCTTCGTGCTGCTCAAGCGCGGTGTCATGGCCGCGAGCCACACCAAGGACGCGGTGACGCTCGACGAGTTGACCCGCCAGATGGCGGGCGGCAGCGAGCTCGACGACCTCCGCCACGAGCTGGAGCGGCCCGCCGGACCGTGACCCGCCCCGGGCTTCATCACGCGGACCCGACGTCCCTCCTGGCAGAATCGACCCGATGAGTACCTACCGTGACCCCGCCGCCCGGGGCGGTGTCCTGCGGACCGTCGGGACCCGCGAGCGGCGCTCCCACCTGTCGGCGCCCCGGGTGCCGACGGTGGGCATCGACATCGGCGGGACCAAGGTGATGGCGGGCGTCGTCGACGCCGACGGCACCATCCTGGAGAAGATCCGCACCGAGACCCCCGACAAGTCCAAGAGCCCCAAGGTCGTCGAGGACACCATCGTCGAGCTGGTCCTGGACCTCTCCGACCGGCACGACGTGCACGCCGTCGGCATCGGCGCGGCCGGCTGGGTCGACGCCGACCGGGCCCGCGTCCTCTTCGCCCCCCACCTGGCCTGGCGCAACGAACCCCTCAGGGACGCCCTCCAGGACCGGCTCGCCGTCCCCGTCATGGTGGACAACGACGCCAACACCGCCGCCTGGGCCGAATGGCGCTTCGGCGCGGGACGCGGCGAGGACCACCTCGTCATGATCACCCTCGGTACGGGGATCGGCGGCGCCATCCTGGAGGACGGCAAGGTCAAGCGGGGCAAGTTCGGCGTCGCCGGCGAGTTCGGCCACATGCAGGTCGTGCCCGGCGGCCACCGCTGCCCCTGCGGCAACCGCGGCTGCTGGGAGCAGTACAGCTCCGGCAACGCCCTGGTCCGCGAGGCCCGCGAGCTGGCCGCCGCCGACTCCCCGGTCGCGTACAACATCATCGAGCGGGTCAAGGGCAGCGTCCCCGACATCACCGGCCCCCTCATCACCGAGCTGGCCCGCGAGGGCGACGCCATGTGCGTCGAGCTGTTCCAGGACATCGGGCAGTGGCTCGGCGTCGGCATCGCCAACCTCGCCGCCGCCCTCGACCCCTCCTGCTTCGTCATCGGCGGCGGCGTCTCCGCCGCCGACGACCTGCTCATCGGCCCCGCCCGGGAGGCCTTCCGCCGCCACCTCACCGGCCGCGGCTACCGCCCCGAGGCCCGGATCACCCGCGCCCAGCTCGGCCCCGAGGCCGGCATGGTCGGCGCCGCCGACCTCGCCCGGCTCGTCGCCCGCCGCTTCCGCCGCGCCAACCGGCGCCGGGTGGAGCGCTACGAGCGGTACGAGCGGTACGCGCAGGCCTTCCGCGCCGGCACCCACGGGCGCACCCCCCGCACCCCCGAGGACCCCGGCTCATGACCGTCCACCACCAGCCCGCGAGCCCGCCCGAGGAGCGGCTCCCCGAGGAGCTCCCCGACCGGCGGCGGCTGCCGGAGGAGCGGGGGCGGATGCTGCGCCGCCGCTGGCTGACGGCGGTCATCATCGTGCTGCTCGTCGGCATCCCCGCCGGCTATCTGGTGATCTCCGCCGGGCAGAGCCGGGAGAGCGGCATCGACAAGGAGCGCGAGTCCTCCGCCGCCGGCCTCCAGGACAACTGGCCCTCGCTGATGAAGCGCCGGGTCTTCGAGGTCCCCGTCCCGGCGGGCGCCTCCGGCGTCGCCTACTACGAGACCAGCAACTGGAAGACCAGCCGGCTGTACGTGCAGTTCACCACCACGGCGACCGGCCTCGACACCTTCCTCGCCGAGTCCGGCACCGGCCGCGCCGCGCTCACCCCGGGCCGGATCACCGTCTCCGACCGGGACGCCGACATCGTCGGCTGGACCTTCCCCGACGGCCTGAGCTGGTCCGGCACCACCGTCGACCGCGAGGACCCCCGCCCGTCCACCGACCTCACCGTCGACCTCACGGACCCGGCCTTCCCCCGCGTCTTCGCCGTCTCCACCACCAGCCCCTGACCGTCCCCGGTCCGGCCGCCGGACGTGGGGACCCCCGGGGTGACCCACAATGGAACCCATGAACAGTTCAGCCCGCCCGGACCGCGGCCCCCGCCCCTCCGTCTCCAAGGACGACTTCGCGCAGCCGGTCAGCCACACGCCGGCCCTGCCCGCCGTCGGCTCCTTCGACGAGCTCGGGCTCCCCGCGGAGGTGCGGGAACTGCTCACCGCCCAGGGGGTCACCACCCCGTTCCCGATCCAGGCCGCCACCCTGCCGAACGCCCTCGCCGGGCGCGACGTGCTGGGGCGCGGGCGGACCGGGTCCGGCAAGACGCTCGCCTTCGGGCTGCCGCTGCTCGCGCGCACCGCCGGGCTGCGGGCCGAGGCGCGCAAGCCGCGCGCGCTCGTCCTCGTCCCCACCCGCGAGCTGGCCCAGCAGGTCACCGACGCGCTCGCCCCCTACGCCGCCGCGCTGCGGCTGCGGATGACCACCGTGGTCGGCGGCATGTCGATCGGCCGGCAGGCCACCGCGCTCCGCGACGGCGCCGAGGTCGTCGTCGCGACCCCCGGCCGGCTCATGGACCTCGTCGAGCGCAAGGACGTGCGCCTCGACCGGGTCGCGATCACGGTCCTCGACGAGGCCGACCAGATGGCCGACATGGGCTTCATGGACCAGGTCACCGCACTGCTCGACCTGGTCCGCGAGGGGGGCCAGCGGATGCTGTTCTCCGCCACCCTCGACAAGAACGTCGACCTCCTGGTCCAGCGCTACCTCCACGACCCGGTGGTCCACTCCGTGGACCCCTCGGCCGCCGCCGTCACCACCATGGAGCACCACGTCCTCCAGGTGCACGGCGCCGACAAGTTCGCCACCGCCACGGAGATCGCCGCCCGCGACGGGCGCGTGATCATGTTCCTGGCGACCAAGGCGGCCGTCGACCGCTTCACCGCGCACCTGCGCGGCAGCGGCGTCCGGGCCGCCGCCCTGCACGGCGACAAGTCGCAGCCGCTGCGGACCCGCACCCTGGAGCGGTTCCGCACCGGCGAGGTGCCGGTCCTGGTCGCCACCAACGTCGCCGCGCGCGGCATCCACGTCGACGACGTCGACCTCGTCGTGAACGTCGACCCGCCCGCCGACCACAAGGACTACCTGCACCGCGGCGGCCGCACCGCCCGCGCCGGCGGCTCCGGCACCGTGGTCACCCTCGTCCTGCCCGACCAGCGCAAGGACGTCCTGCGCCTCATGTCCGACGCCGGACTGCGGCCCCGGGTCACCCAGGTCCGCTCCGGCGAGGCCGAGCTCAGCCGCATCACCGGCGCCAAGGCCCCCTCCGGCGTCCCCGTCGAGGGCAGCGCGCCCAGCCCCGAGCGCCCCAAGCGCGGCGGCGCGCAGTACCGCGGCATCGGCACCGTCCCCGGCAAGCCCGGCCGGGCGAAGAACGAGTCCCGCCGCTCCGCGGAGGAGCGGAAGCTGGCCGAGGCCCGCAAGGCCGCCCGGGTCCGCCGCGGCCGCTGATCCGCCGCGGCCCGCCGATCCTCCCCGGGCGCGCCGGGGAATCCCGCCCCGGCGGCGTGCCGGATCCGGCGGGATGAGAGGGTCGGGCGAGTGAGTGAGACACCGACGAACACCCTGCAATACCGAGTCGACGGGCCCGAGGACGCGCCCGTCCTGGTCCTGGGCCCCTCGTTGGGCACCACCTTCCACATGTGGGACCGGCAGATCCCGGAGCTGATCCGGGACCGCCGGGTGGTCCGCTTCGACCTCCCCGGACACGGCGGCGCGCCCGCCCAGCCCTTCACCTCCGTCGCGGAGCTCGGCGACCGCCTCCTGGCCACCCTCGACACCCTGGGCATCCAGCGCTTCGGCTACGCCGGCTGCTCCCTCGGCGGCGCCGTCGGCCTCGACCTCGCCCTGCGCGCCCCGCACCGGGTCGCCTCGCTGGCCCTGGTCGCCACCGCGCCCCGCTTCGGCACCGCCGACGAGTTCCGCCAGCGCGGGGTCGTGGTCCGCACCAACGGCCTGGAGCCGATGGCCCGCACCGCGCCCGAGCAGTGGTTCACCCCGCACTTCGCCGCCAACCAGCCCGCCATCGTCGACTGGGCCGTCCAGATGGTGCGCACCACCGACGCCGCCTGTTACGTCGCCGCCTGCGAGGCCCTCGCCGTCTTCGACGTCCGGGCCGCCCTCGGCAGCATCGGGGTGCCCGCGCTCGTCCTGGTCGGCTCCGAGGACCGGGTCACCGGCCCCGCCGAGGCCCGTACTCTCGTCGCCGGCATCGCCGACGCCAAGCTCGCCGTCGTCCCGGGCGCCTCCCACCTCGCCCCCGTCGAACAGCCGGCCGCCGTCACCGACCTGCTCCTGGAGCACTTCGCGGCGATCTCCCACGACACCAGCGGCACCCTGGCCGTACCGCCGCCCGTCCCCGTCCCCGCCCCGGCCGAGCCCGCGCCCGCCCCGGAGGCCCCCGAGGACGGCGAGGAGACCCCGGCCGGCCGGCCCGACCCGTACGAGAAGGGGCTCGGGCTGCGCCGCGAGATCCTCGGCGACGCCCACGTCGACCGGGCGCTCGCCGACGAGGACGCGGCCGACTTCCAGGAGCTCGTCACCCGCTACGCCTGGGGCGAGGTCTGGGCCAGGGAGGGACTCGACCGGCGCACGCGCAGCGTCGTCACCCTCACGGCCCTCGTGGCCGGCGGACACCGGGAGGCGCTCGCCGACCACACCCGCGCCGCCCTCCGCAACGGCCTCTCGCCCGCCGAGATCCGCGAGATCGTGCTGCACACCGCCGTCTACTGCGGCCTCCCCGCCGCCGAGACCGCCCTCGCCGCCGTCGGCCGCGTCATCACCGAGGAGACCACGCCGCCCGCGTAGGCCGCGGTCTGCGGACCACGCCGGGCCCGCACGCCCGGCGTAGGGTGAGGCCGTGAAGCTGACGAAGAAGTCCCACGCCTGCGTCCGGCTGGAGAAGGACGGGCGGACGCTCGTCCTCGACCCCGGGATGTTCACGGAGGAGGACGCCGTGCTCGGCGCGGACGCCCTCCTCGTCACCCACGAGCACCCGGACCACTTCGACGAGGGCCGGCTGCGCGCCGCCCTGGACGCGCGTCCGGCCACCGAGCTCTGGACCCTGCGCAGCGTCGCCGAGCGGCTGTCCGCCGCCTACCCCGGCCGCGTCCACACCGTCGGCGACGGCGACACCTTCACCGCCGCCGGCTTCGACGTCGAGGTCCACGGCGAGCTGCACGCCGTGATCCACCCCGACATCCCGCGCGTCACCAACGTGGGCTTCCTCGTCGACGGCGCCGTCTTCCACCCCGGCGACGCCCTCACCGTCCCGGGCCGCCCGGTGGACACCCTGCTGCTGCCGGTGATGGCGCCCTGGAACAAGATCTCCGAGGTCATCGACTACGTCCGCGAGGTGAAGCCGCGCCGGGCGTACGACATCCACGACGCGCTGCTCACCGACCTGGCCCGGCCGATCTACGACCGGCAGATCGGCGCGCTCGGAGGCACCGACCACCAGCGGCTGTCCTCCGGCGCCTCCGTGGGGCTGTGAGCCGGCTCCGGGCCGTTGTCGGTGCCCGCCAGTAGGGTGGGGCCCATGCGCATCGCCACCTGGAACGTCAATTCGATCACCGCCCGGCTGCCCCGGCTGCTGGCCTGGCTGGAGAGCAGCGGCACCGACGTGCTGTGCATCCAGGAGACCAAGTGCACCGCCGAGCAGTTCCCCGCCGAGGCGCTGAAGGAGCTGGGCTACGAGTCGGCGGTCAACGCCACCGGCAGGTGGAACGGCGTGGCGCTGCTCTCCCGCGTGGGCTTCGAGGACGTGGTCACCGGCCTGCCCGGCGGTCCCGAGTACGACAGCGCCCAGGAGCCCCGGGCGATCTCCGCCACCTGCGGCCCGGTCCGCGTCTGGTCGGTCTACGTGCCGAACGGCCGGGAGGTCGCCCACGAGCACTACGCGTACAAGCTGCGCTGGCTGGAGGCGCTGAAGGCGGCCGTCGCCGAGGACGCGGCCGGCGGCCGCCCCTTCGCCGTGCTCGGCGACTACAACATCGCGCCGACCGACAGCGACGTCTGGGACATCTCCCTCTTCGAGGGCGCCACCCACGTCACCGAGCCCGAGCGCGCGGCCCTCGCCGGCCTGCGCGAGGCCGGTCTCGCCGACGTCGTCCCGCGCCCCCTCAAGTACGACCACCCGTACACGTACTGGGACTACCGCCAGCTCGCCTTCCCCAAGAACAACGGCATGCGCATCGACCTGGTGTACGGCAACAAGCCCTTCGCCGAGGCCGTGAAGGACAGCTACGTGGACCGCGAGGAGCGCAAGGGCAAGGGCGCCTCCGACCACGCGCCGGTCGTCGTCGACCTCGATCTCTGACCCGGGCCGCCCCGCGCGGGCGGTCCCGTCGATCTCCGCGTGCCGGGTGGTGGTCCGGCAGGTGGCGGTGCGACGCTGTTCCGATGAACATCCCGTTTCTCGGCCACTGGCGCAAGCGGCACGAGCCCGAGCCGTCCCCGCTGGCCGCGGCGTACGACCGGGACCCCGAGGGCGTGGCGGAGCTGCTCGCCGAGTGCGAGCTGCTCCGCGCCCGGGTGGAGGCGGCGGGCGTCGAGCTCGACGACAGCCCGCGCTCGCTGGAGGCGCTGGACCAGCTCCCGCCGCGCTGGCGCGACGACCCCGAGGAGCTGCCGTGGTTCGGCAACGACGCGGGGCTCTACCTCGGCACCGTCATCGTGCGGACCGTGCCGGGGGCCCGCTGGCAGGTGTGGCCGAACGGCGGTCCGGTCGTCGTCCTGGAGTCCGGACGCGAGATCCCCGTCGTCGAGTACGGCGTGGAGTGGGCGATGACCGGCGCTCCCGAGCTCTCCCAGGTGTACGCCGAGGCCGCCGAGCAGTGACGTAAATACGGCTAATCCCCGATTACCCCTTTCGGGCGTGTCGGGCGTGAAGTCCCTTTTCCCGGCGGATAGTTTGCGCTGTCTCGACACACCGCATCGGCACACCGCTGAGAAATGGGGCAGGGCAGCGCATGACCGTCGATCCGCTGATCGAACTGCGTGGCGTCAACAAGCACTACGGCACGCTGCACGTCCTCCAGGGCATCGACCTCACCGTCGGCCGCGGCGAGGTCGTCGTCGTCATCGGCCCCTCGGGCTCCGGCAAGTCCACCCTCTGCCGGGCGATGAACCGCCTGGAGACCATCGAGTCCGGCGAGATCCGCATCGACGGCCGCCCCCTCCCCGAGGAGGGCAAGGACCTCGCCCGGCTGCGCGCCGAGGTCGGCATGGTCTTCCAGTCCTTCAACCTCTTCGCCCACAAGACCGTCCTCGCCAACGTCTCGCTGGCGCAGATCAAGGTCCGCCGGCGCGGGAAGGAGGAGGCCGACCGCCGCTCCCGCGCCCTCCTCGACCGGGTAGGCCTCGCCGCCCACGCCGAGAAGTACCCGGCCCAGCTCTCCGGCGGCCAGCAGCAGCGCGTCGCCATCGCCCGGGCCCTCGCCATGGACCCCAAGGCGCTGCTCTTCGACGAGCCGACCTCCGCCCTCGACCCGGAGATGATCAACGAGGTCCTGGAGGTCATGCAGCAACTGGCGCACGACGGCATGACCATGGTCGTCGTCACCCACGAGATGGGCTTCGCCCGCTCCGCCGCCAACCGCGTCGTCTTCATGGCCGACGGGCGGATCCTGGAGGACCGCGCCCCCGAGGAGTTCTTCACCGCCCCGCGCAGCGAGCGCGCCAAGGACTTCCTCTCCAAGATCCTCTCGCACTGACCGGGGTGGGAACCATGCCGCGCACGCACCGACGCCTGGGCGCCCTCGCCCTGCTGCTCGCCACCGCGGGCTCCCTCCTGGCCGGCTGCGGCCGGCCCGGCAGCCCGCCCGTGAAGGGCCCGCAGCCCGACCAACTCCCCTCCTACCGGATCCAGTCCGGCTTCCGGCTGCCGGACTCCTCCACCTGGAACCGGGCGCGCAAACGCGGCCGGCTGATCGTCGGAGCCAAGGAGGACCAGCCGTACCTCGGCGAGAAGGACCCCGCCACCGGCCGCTACTCCGGCTTCGACATCGAGATCGCCAAGATGATGGCCGCCTCCCTCGGCTTCGACCCGGCGACCGGCGTCGAATACCGCACCATCGCCTCCGCCAACCGCGAGACCGCCCTGCAGAACGGCCAGATCGACTACTACGTCGGCACCTACACCATCAACGACAAGCGCAAGCAGCTCGTCGGGTTCGCCGGCCCCTACTACGAGGCCGGCCAGTCCCTCCTCGTCCGCACCGACGAGGACGACATCCACGGACCGCAGGACCTCGACGGCAAGCGCGTCTGCTCGGCGGCCGGCTCCACCCCCTACCAGCGCATCCAGCGGGAGTACCCGAAGGCCGAACTCGTCGCCTACGACACGTACTCCATCTGCGTCGACAACCTCCTCACCTACCAGGTCGACGCCGTCACCACCGACGACACCATCCTCATGGGCTACGCCGCCAAGGTCCCCGACGAACTCAAGCTCGCCGGGAAGCCGTTCTCGAAGGAGCCGTACGGGATCGGGGTGCCGCGCGGCGACACCGCGCTCCGCTTCGCCCTCGACGACGCGATCGCCGCGCACGAGAAGAACGGCGACTGGAAGAAGGCGTACGACGCGACCCTCGGCCTCTCCGGCGTACCGGCCCCGACGCCGCCGCCCATCGACCGCTACCCGACCGACTGAGGACCCCCACCGCTGACATGGACGTACAGACATGGACGTACTGACAGAGAACTTCTCGCTCTACGGCGAGGGTTTCCTCGGCACCCTCGAACTCACCCTCTACGCCTCGGCGCTCGCGCTCGTCCTGGGCTTCGTCATGGCGGCCTTCCGGGTCGCGCCCGTCGGCTCCTTCCGGGTCTTCGGCACCGTCTGGGTCACCATCCTCCGCAACACCCCGCTCACCCTGCTCTTCTTCGCGGTGATGCTGGGCCTGCCCCGCTTCGGACTCGTCCTGCCCTTCGAGCTGTTCGCCGTCCTCGCGCTGGGCTGCTACACCTCCGCCTTCATCTGCGAGGCGCTGCGCTCCGGCATCAACACCGTCCCCGTCGGGCAGGGCGAGGCGGCCCGCAGCCTGGGCATGAACTTCACCCAGACCCTCGGCGCGGTCGTCCTGCCGCAGGCCTTCCGCTCGGTGATCCCGCCGATCGGCTCCACCCTGATCGCCCTCGCCAAGAACTCCGCCATCGCCGGCGCCTTCAGCGTCACCGAACTCCTGGGCACCTACAAGACCTTGAGCGAACTCGGCTACAACATCATCTGGACCTTCGTCTGGATCGCCGTCGGCTACCTCATCATCACCCTCTCCATCAGCGCGGTCTTCAACGTGATGGAGAAGCGCTGGGGGGTGGCCCGATGAGCGCGACCGAGCGGGCCAGCGCCCTCTACGACATCCCCGGCCCCCAGGCCCGCCGCCGGCACCTGCTGTACGGCCTGGCCTCCACCGCCGTGATCCTCGGCCTCGCCGCCTGGATCCTCTATCTCCTCTTCGACACCGGGCAGTTCACCGCCGTGAAGTGGCGGCCCTTCCTCTACGAGGGCATCCAGGAGCTGCTGCTCGAAGGGCTCGGCAACACCCTCAAGGCGTTCGCGCTCGCCGCCGTCCTCTCCCTGGCGCTCGGCGCGGTCCTCGCCACCGGGCGGCTCTCCGACCACCGGCCGGTGCGCTGGATCGCCACCCTGCTCGTGGAGTTCTTCCGCGCCATGCCCGTCCTCGTGATGATCTTCTTCATCTTCGTGGCGCTCAAGGTGCAGCCGCTGCCCGCGCTCGTCGCCGGACTCACCCTCTACAACGGCTCGGTGCTCGCCGAGGTCTTCCGCACCGGCGTGCACGCCGTGCCGCGCGGGCAGGGCGAGGCGGCGTACGCCCTCGGCATGCGCAAGACCCAGGTCATGACCTGGGTCCTGGTCCCGCAGGCGGTCCGGGCGATGCTGCCGGCCATCATCAGCCAGCTGGTGGTCGCCCTCAAGGACACCTCGCTCGGCTATCTCATCACCTACGAGGAGTTCCTCCACGCGGGCAAGCTGATCGCCTCCAACCTCGACTACGACCTGCCCTTCATCCCGGTCGTCCTCGTCATCTCGCCGATCTACATCGGCATGTGCATGCTGCTCTCCTGGTTCGCGACCTGGGTCGCGCGACGGGAGCGGCGCGACCCCCGCACGAAGGGGGTGGACGTCGCTCCCGCCGCACCGGTGACCACGCTGCCGGGCCGCGAGTGACCCCCGTACGGGCCCCCGCACGGGCCTGAAACCGGCCCGGCAGCAGCCGTGATCACTCCTCCCGCAGCGGCACCGACAGGTACGAGGGATCGGAAGCGGGGGAGGAGAAGGTCAGCTGCGCGCCGGCCGGGTTGTGCTCGATGTACAGCGGGTCGACGGTGTCGACCACCACCGCGAGGCGGTGGCCGTCCGGGACGTCGTAGGCCGTGGAGAAAAGCTCCAGGTCCACGGCGAACGGCCGGCCGGGCGTCTTGCCGTGGAAGGTGTACGGGGCGTTGCTCACCAACTTCCCGACGCCCAGCGGGCCCACGTCGTAGAGGTACGCGACGAAGGTGCCGCTCGACGCGGTCGGGGTGACCGTGGTGTGCAGCACCGGCGTGCCGCGCACCGCCGCGCCCGAGTCGTACCGCCCGGACTGCCAGACGGCGGCGAAGGAGCGGGGGAGCAGCGGGACGGAGACCGTCGGCGGGGTCTGCGTCAGCTGGTCGAGGAGGTTGCTGAGCAGCACGATGCCGCCGTCGGCGCCGGAGTTGACGTTGGCCCAGACGTGCTCGGAGTCGTTCAGCGCGATGCGCTCGCGGTGGGCGTTCACGGACTTCCAGTCGGCGTACCCCTCGTAGCCGCCGTCGGACCGGGGCTTGAGCTGGACCGGCTGCTCGCGGTCGATGCCGTTGTCGGTGCCCTTGAGGTAGCGGTCGAACCAGCGGTGGGCGCTGGTCCAGGTGTCGTTGGGCAGCCCGAGGATGCCGGTGGCCTCGGCGGTGGCGTGGTCGCCGGGGCGGAACTCCAGGCGCTTGGGGCCCTGGAGCTTCTCGTAGAAGCTCGCGTACTGGTTGGGCGGGAAGATGGTGTCGCCCCAGGCGTTGCCGAGCATGATCGCGGCGCCGTTGGCGTTGATCCGGTCCAGGTAGGTGGCGGCGGAGCGCTGCCGCCCCCAGGCGATCATCTCGTCCTCCTGATCGAGGTTCGAGGAGAGGAAGTCGCCGAGGATCTTCTCCAGTTCGGGCCCCGGACGGCCCGTGAGGTACCCGGCTCCGCCGAGCAGGGCGGCGGCCTGGAGGTGCTGGGTGCGGCCGCCGTAGATGGACTCGATGAGGTCGGCCCAGCCGCTGAGCGCGGCGACCGCCTTGATCCGGGAGTCGTGCGCGGCGGCGAGCAGGCTGATGCCGGCGCCGTAACTCACCCCGGCCATACCGACCTTGGCCGGATCGGCGGGGGTGTGGGCGAGCGCCCAGTCGATCACCTTCGACGCGTCGGCGACGTCCTTCGGCCCTGCGGTCTCGATCTCACCGCCGGACTCCCAGAAGCCGCGGGAGTTGTAACTCACCACGACGTAACCGGAGTCGGCGAGCTTCTGTGCCTGCGCCAGGTACTCGATCTGGGGCATGGCCCAGCTGGTGGGCAGCACGACGACCGGGAAGCGGGCGGAGCCGTCCGCCCCGGCGGGCGTGACGACGTTGGCCTTGAGCACGGTGCCGCCGTCTCCGGCGATGTCGACGAACCGGATCGACGTGCCGCTCGTGCCGGACTCCGCGGCGTGGGCGGCGGGGGAGAGCGACAGGGCCGTCCCGGCCAGCAGCGCGGCCGAGACGGCGAGGGCCAGGGGTGTACGCACGGGCCACTCCTTGATGGGGGGTCGCCGATGGGGGGTCGGCGAGGTGGCCCGACGGTAACCGCGCCGGGCTACCCGTGGTAACCGGTCGGTAAGTTACGTGCGGGTAACGATTGGGGCCGGGATGACCGCCCCGCCCGCACACGGCTTCGCGGCCGGCCCCGACGCCGCCGCCCGCCCCGGCCCTCGGGCCCGGCGCCCGGCCATCCCAGGTCCCCAGGGCCCGCCGCGACCCGCCGGGTCCGGGGCCGGGCCGGTGGGTAGCCGCTGGCCCGGCCCGGGGGGGGGCGGAGCGGTTACCCGGTCGTCGCCGGCGTCGCCGCCCGCAGGGCCTCCGCCGCCGTGAAGTCCGCGTGGGCCTCCTCGTACGCCTTCGCCGCGAGGAGCATCGTCGAGCGGTCCGTCAGGGCGCGGGCCTCCGCCGCCGGGGAGAGCCGGCGGGCCAGTTCGACCCCCTCGTCGAAGAGCGGGCGCAGCGGGTCGAGGATGCGGTGAGTGCGATGCGCGGTACGCAGCGCGGCACGGAGCGTGAGGCGCCGGTGCGCGGTCACCAGGTCCGGCAGCCATCGCGCCGGATCGCCTGCCGCCCGCTCCGCCAGGACCGCTTTCTCCGCTTCCAGGGGCTCCGTCGACGCCGCGTACGCCTGCCGCATGTCGGGCGACCAGTTCCGCGCGTCCTCGCCGAAGAAGGGGCCGGGGGCCCCGGAGGCGGCGGGCGGCTCGTCGGGCCGGCCGGAGAGCAGGAGCAGCATCACCCACCAGTTCTGGATGTTGCTCCAGGAGACGGGCTCCCCGTCGGCCGCGAGCCGGGCCAGCGCCTCGCCCGCCTCCCGGCGGTGCTCCCCGGCTTCGGCGGGCCGTCCGGCCCGGTCCAGTACCTCGGCCTGCCACAGCAGGGACCACACCAGGACGGCCAGGGCCGTACGCCCGTCGACCACCGCCGTCCGCCTCTCCGTCAGGAACTCCCCGAACACCGCCACCGCTTCCTCGCTCCGGCCCGCCGCCTCGCGCAGTGCCGACCCCTCGACCGCCTCCCAGAAGTCGTTCTCCGCCCGGCCGCCGCGCGCCTCCAGTGCCTCCGCGTACCGGCCCTCCTCGGACAGCACCGTGATCAGGTGGCCCGACCCGTACTCCGGATGCTCCACCTGGCCGCGTTCGTACCCCTCCCGGCCCACCGCCGCCGACTCCTCGCAGACCGCGAGGGCCTCGGCCCGCCGCCCCTGCCGCAGCAGCTCGGACCTGTACCGGTCGAGTGCGTGGCACAGGACGTCCGTCCGCAGCCGGTGGCCGGGGTCGAGGAGCCTGGCCGCCGCGACGCCCTCCAGGGCCAGCTCCTCGCGCCGCTCCGGCGTCGTCGCCCGCGCCCCGCCGAGCCGCCCCACCAGCTTCGGCGCGTACACGGCCGGGCTGACCGGGGCCAGTACCCGGTACGCGTCCAGCTCCTGACGCTCGTCCAGCCGTCCCGACCCCAGCAGGAACACCCGTGCCCTCATCACCCTGTCCGCGTCCACGACCGTTCCTCATCAGTGAGCAGGAGTGAGTCCTGGACCCATGCCTGTTCACTGCGGACATCCCGAACGGTTTTGGGTGTCCTGGTCGCCCGCGTTCTCTCCGCGTCCGGCTGCGCGCATCGGGTGCGTGGTCCGGGGTTGCGGGGGCGGGGTTCCTCACTCCCAAGGGCTTCTGGTCGGGCCTGGACGGTCCGATGCCCGTGCTCATCACTCTGGTGAGCACGGGGCGGTGCCGTCCGTCGCCTGATCGGGTGTCCCTGGGCGCGTCGCCCGATCGCGATGCTCGCCGCATCGTGACGGGTGGTCTTACGGGTCGTGCCGGTGAGGGGTTTCTGCCAGTGCTGGGCGCCCCACTTGCTGGTGTAAGCGGGGTCGACGGCGATGATCGTGATGCCGGTGGCGTCGGCCATGGAGGTGAGGCGGGCGCGGAGCTTCCCGGTGGGCATGCCGGAGATGAGCTGCCGGAACCGGCGCCTGCGGCCGTGCTTCTCCCGGGTCTTCTCGGCGGTGAAGTCGAGGTCTTCGACCGCGATCGCTGTCACGCGACAGGTCTGGGCCCAGTTCAGCAGGCGGGTCAGGGTGTGGCGGACCTGGGCGTCACGATGGTCCGCAGCGCCGGACAGGTCGTAGGGGAACCTTCGCGGGTGCCCGATGGGGTTGCCGTGGGTGTCGAGGCGCCAGGCGGCGAGGTGGTCGGCGTTGGTGTCGACACCGATGACACCGTCGGCGAGTGCGGCCTCGATCGGGATCGTCTTGGTGACCGGGAAGGTCCAGGAGGCGGTGAGGTACCAGCGTCCGCGTGTCACGTCCAGGTGGATGCGGTAGGCCACGGCCCGGTTGGCCTCGACACGGTCCCGCCATTCCTGCCCCCGGTGCGGGAAGCGGACCTTCACGCCGAGAACGTAGCGGCCGTGCCCGGCATTGGCCAGATGTGTGAGCGGGGCGGGGAGCTTGAGGGACACCTCACCGTCCGGGCTGACGCGGATCGTCTCGTTCCCGTACCGCTTCCCGGACTCGCCGTCCGCCTGTAGGAACCAGCGCCCGGCCTCCCACCGTGTCCGCCATTCCGCCTCGGTCAGCTCAGCCGCGTCGAGGTGGTGCCGGTTGTTCAGCAGGCGCTTGCCGCCCCGTGTCACGTGCACGACGCCGGCCTCGCGATCGGCGCGCACGGCGGCCAGCCGGTCTTCGAGGACACGCAGGCGGCGGGTCTTGTGGAACCACTCGCGCTGCGAACGGTAGCCGCCGGGAGCCCGCCCGGTGCCCTTCGACCCGACCGGCAGTGCCAGACGGTACGCGATCGTGCGGATACCGGCTTCCAGGCCCTGAAGATGGGCGGCCTGACCACGGCGGGCCAGCGCCCACTGGTCGTGCGTCGCCTTCGTGAGCGACCCGGCCCAACGCGACGACGACACGGCCGTCAGCTCCCGCTTCCGCGCCGCCCACGTCTCCGTGGAGTGGTCCAGGCCGTCAGCGCAGCGGGCCCTGAGGTCGCGGGAGGCGAGGGAGCCGAGGTGCGCTCCCACCAGCCGCAGCACCCTCTCGTCCTCGGCCGTCAGGTGCTTGAGCCGGTCACGGACCGCGACACCCGAGGGCCCCGGCACAACGAACGACGCCGCCACCTCCCGCAACACACCCACCGTGACCACCCCCTCCCGGCCTCGCACACACGCCGCGCCCCGTCACCGCATCCAACGACCGCCACCCGGAAAGGTCACCCATTCGACTGCGGAACTGTCGTTCCCGGATCACGCAGGCAATCGCCACGCGCCGGAACACTCACTCACACGTGCCAGAACACACACATGCACGCCCACCCGGCAGCAGCTCACCACCCCTGCGTCCTCTGCTCCACCCCGATGCGTCATGGCGGAGATTCTGGGCGTCCGCCGACAGGTCGGACAAGGCGCGCGAACTGTGCGTTCCGTCCTACGAAAAACGGCTCTGACCTGTCATGATGGACACGTCTTCACCCCTGCTCCAGGCTGGAGCCGTGAAGCAGCCGACGGACCTCCCCGATGTCTTCGACCCCCGCGTCCACGCCGCCGGGCCGCCGCACGACGCCTTCCGCGAGCTGCGCGACCGGGCGCCGGTCGCCCGGCAGGAGGAGCGGGCGGTGCTCGGCTGGCCGGCCGGGCCCGGCTTCTGGGCGGTGACCCGGCACGCCGACGTCGTCCGGGTGCTCAAGGACGCGGGGACGTACTCCTCCTGGCTCGGCGCCACCCAGATCCGCGACCCCGACCCCGCCGACCTGCCGTTCATCCGGCGCATGATGCTCAATCAGGACCCGCCGGAACACGGGAAGCTGAGGCGGCTGGCCGCCCGGGCCTTCACGCCGGGGCGGATCGCCCGGTTCGAGGCGACCGCCCGCGCCCGGGCCCGGGAGCTGCTGGCGGCGGCCCGCGAGGCGGGCGGCGAGGTCGACCTCGTCCGGACCGTCACCGACGACTACGCGCTGCTCAACCTCACCGACCTGCTCGGCGTGCCGGCGGGCGACCGGGGCCTGCTGCACGCCTGGACCGAACGGGTCATCGCCTACCAGGACCCGGACGAACCCGCCGTCCTCGACGCCGACGGCACGCCCGTCAACCCCCGGTCACCGGCCATGCTCGCCGAGATGTTCGCGTACGCGCAGGAGCTCGCCGCCCACAAGCGCGCCCACCCCGGCGACGACCTGATGACCGCCCTCGCCACCACCGAACTCGCCGACGCCGAAATGGAGATGTTCTTCTTCCTCCTCACCGTCGCCGGCAACGACACCGTGCGGTCCGCCGCCCCGGGAGGAGTTCTCGCCCTCGCCGAGGACCCCGGCGAACAGCGGAGGCTCCGGCGCGGCGAGGTGGGCATGGACACCGCCGTGGACGAACTCCTGCGCGTCCACCCGCCGGTGCTCTCCTTCCGCCGCACCGCCGCCCGCGCCACCGAACTCGCCGGGGTCCGGATCGCCGAGGGCGACAAGGTCGTCGTCTTCCACGGCTCCGCCAACCACGACGAACGCGTCTTCCCCGACCCGCACCGGCTGGACCTCGGCCGCCGCCCCAACCCCCACGTGTCCTTCGGCGACGGTCCGCACGTCTGCCTCGGCGCGCACTTCGCCCGTCTTCAACTCCGCGTGTTCCACGAGGAATTGCGGGAGGCATGCGGCGGCGTCGAGCTCGCCGGACCGCCCCGGCGGCTCGTCTCCAACTTCATCAACGGGATCAAGTCGCTGCCGGTGCGGCTGCGGGAGCCCTGAGCGCCGCCCGCGTCACGTCGGCCACCAGCTCGACGACGTCGGGGCCGTACGCCTGCGAGTTGACCACCCGCAGCAGCAGCACGAACGAGCCGCCGCGATGGGTGCGGGCGAGCCGTTCGTGGTGGCGGGCCAGATAGCGGGTCGCCGCCTGGTTGGTGATCGCCCGCTGCCCGCAGAAGAGGAAGACCGGCCGCCCGCCCTCGCCCGCCGTGATCCGGGCCAGCACCACGTACTCCACGGCCCCCGGGTCCATGGGGTACCGCTCGCCGCCGACCTCGATGACGCCGCGCTCCTCCACCGGATCCGGTTCGGTCCGCATGGCGAGGCCGGGCAGCAGCGAACCGAGGTGGGCGGCCATCCGCCGGTTCGACCCCGGCCCGCCGACGCAGAACTCCGTGCGGTCGCCGAAGCCCAGGTGCGTCCGGTCGTGCTGGACGATCTGCGCCTGCGCCCCGCAGTCCTTCACCAGGGCGGCGAGTTCGAGCAGCGCGAAGACGTCGAAGCGGTGCACCGCCCCCTCCCCGCCCGCCTCGCGGTTCACCACGAGCAGGCACTCCGCGTGGCCGGGCAGGCCGAAGAACGCCTGCTTGCGGCGGAGCCGCCGACGCCACACGTACGTCCGGGTCAGCCAGCCCAGCGAGGCGCTGAGCCCGGTGGCCAGCACGCCGAGCACGATGTTGCGCAGGTCCTCGTCCATAGGGGCGCATGCTAGCGGCGGCCGGGTGACCGTTCGAGAGGGGGCCGGAGGCGGTCCTGACGACGGGCCCGGCAGAAGTTACCCTGCGTGGACGGTCATTGACGGGAGGTCAGGATGCGTCGCTCCACGGTCCGGTACGGGGTGTTCGCGGCGGCGGCCGCGACGGTGCTCTCGGTGGGGGCGGCGGCCCCGTCCCGTACCGCCCCACCGACCCCACCGTCCCCAAGGGCCCCGGCGACCACCCCCGCCGCACAGGCCGCACAGGCCGCACAGGCCGCACCGGTCGCCCCGGGCAAGGTCCCCGTCGCCGTCGGGCACGGCGGTGCCGTCGCCAGCGTGGACGCCGACGCCAGCGCCGCCGGCATCGAGATCCTCCGCCGGGGCGGCAACGCCGTCGACGCGGCCGTCGCCGTCGCCGCCGCCCTGGGCGTCACCGAGCCCTACTCGGCCGGCATCGGCGGAGGCGGCTACCTCGTCCACTACGATGCCCGGAGCCGTACGGTCTCCACCGTCGACGGCCGCGAGACCGCCCCGGCCTCGGCCGACACCGCCCTGTTCACCGAGAACGGCGCCCCGCTGCCCTTCGACGAGGCGATGACCAGCGGGCGCTCCGTCGGCACCCCCGGCACCCCCGCCACCTGGGCGACCGCCCTCGACGCCTGGGGCAGCAAGCCGCTGGGCGAACTCCTCGCCCCCGCCGAGCGGCTGGCCCGCGAGGGCTTCACGGTCGACGCCACCTACCGCGCCCAGACCGCCGCCAACGAGGCCCGCTTCCGCGACTTCCCGGCCTCCGCCGACCTCTTCCTGCCCGGCGGCCGGCTGCCCGAGGTCGGTTCGGTCGCCCGGAACCCCGACCTGGCCCGTACCTACGCCACCCTCGCCGAGGAGGGCGTCGGCGCGCTCTACCGGGGCCCGCTCGCCCGTGACATCGTGCGGACCGTCCGCACCCCTCCGGTCCGCGAGGGCGCGTCGCGCGTGGTCCGCTCCGGCGACCTCACGGAGCGGGACCTCGCCGCGTACCGGACCGTCCGGCGCGCGCCCACCAAGGTCACCTACCGGGGCCTCGACGTGTACGGCATGGCCCCGTCGTCCTCCGGCGGCACGACCGTCGGCGAGGCCCTCAACATCCTGGAGACCACGGACCTCTCCGCCGCCCCGCAGGAGGGCTACCTCCACCGCTTCATCGAGGCGAGCCGGATCGCCTTCGCCGACCGGGGCCGCTGGGTGGGCGACCCCGCCTTCGAGTCCGTGCCCGTCCGCGGCCTGCTCTCCCAGCGGTACGCCGACTCCCGGGCCTGCCTGATCCGCGACGACGCCGCGCTCACCAGCCCGCTCGCGCCCGGCGACCCGCGCGACCCGGTGCCGTGCGCCGCCGGCGGGACGGCGGCCCCGACGACGTACGAGGGCGAGAACACCACCCACCTCACGGTCGCCGACCGGTGGGGGAACGTCGTCGCCTACACCCTCACCATCGAGTCCACCGGCGGCAGCGGCATCACCGTCCCCGGGCGCGGCTTCCTGCTCAACAACGAGCTGACCGACTTCTCCTTCGTCCCGGCGAACCCCGCCGTCCACGACCCCAACCTGCCCGGCCCCGGCAAGCGCCCCCGCTCCTCGATCTCCCCGACGATCGTCCTCGACCGGCACGACCGGCCGGTCCTCGCCCTCGGCTCGCCCGGCGGCGCCACCATCGTCACCACCGTCCTGCAGACCCTGACCGGCGTCGTCGACCGGGGCCTGCCGCTCGTCGACGCCATCGCCGCCCCGCGCGCCAGCCAGCGCAACCAGGCGACGACCGAACTCGAACCCGCCCTCTGGAACAGCCCCCTGCGGGCCCGGCTCGAAGCGCTCGGGCACGGCTTCCGGCAGAACCCGGAGATCGGCGCCGCGACCGGCGTCCAGCGCCTCCCCGGCGGACGCTGGATCGCCGCCGCCGAGACCGTCCGCCGGGGCGGCGGCTCGGCGATGGTCGTCCGCCCGGACATCCGCCCCGACAAGTGACGCCCGGCGGCGGACGACCCGCCTCAGGGGCCGTCCGCCGCCTCCAGACCCATCCGGCGCGCCGGTGCCGCGACGCTCCGGACCATGAGGCCGTCGCAGATCTGCCGCGCGGACACGTCGTCGGCGCGGTGGTCGTCGTGCACCTCGTACAGCAGCGCGTGGACGAGCCGCTCCTCGCGCGCGGTGGCGGGCGCGGGCAGCGGCGTGTCCCGCCACAGCCGCGCGACGGAGGCCGGCGACACGGGCACCGGAAGGCCGCGGTGCAGGGTGCCGGGGGTCACCGCCAGGCGGAGCGCCCCCGGCGCGACCGACCGCTCCGACAGCTCGCGCCCGGGATGCCGGCGGCGGCTACAGGACCGTCAGCACGCGCGGCCCGGCGTCCGTGACGGCGACGGTGTGCTCGGCGTGGGCGGCGCGGGAGCCGTCGAGGGTACGGATCGTCCAGCCGTCCCGCGCCGTGTAGTGCTCGTCGCCGCCGCCCCCGACGAGCATCGGCTCGATCGCCAGGACCATGCCGTGCCGCAGCTTCATCCCGCGCCCGGGCCGCCCTTCGTTCGGCACGCCCGGGTCCTCGTGCATCGCGCGGCCGATGCCGTGCCCGCCGAAGCCGTCCGGGATGCCGTACCCGGCCTTCCGGCACACCGTGCCGATGGCGTGCGCCACGTCCCCGATCCTGTTGCCGACCACGGCGGCCGCGATCCCGGCCGCCAGCGCCTCCTCGGCCGCCCCGATCAGCCGGGTGTCCTCGGCGCGGGCGCGGCCGACGGTGAAGCTCACCGCCGCGTCCCCGGCCCAGCCGCCCAGCAGCGCTCCGCAGTCCACCGACACCAGGTCGCCGTCGGCGAGCCGGGAGCCGTCCGGGATGCCGTGCACGATCGCGTCGTTGACGGAGACGCAGACGACGGCCGGGAAGGGCGTCGGCGCCCAGTCCGGCCGGTAGCCCAGGAAGGGCGAGCCGGCCCCGGCCCGCTCGAGGACCTCCCGTGCCGCCCGGTCCAGCTCGGTGACGGGCACCCCGGGCGCCGCCGTCCGCCGCGCGGCCGCCAGGGCGCGGGCCACCACGCGGCCCGCCTCGCGCATCGCGTCCATGTTCTCGTCGGTCTTGATCTCTACCATTCCCATTACTATACCGGTATAAAAATGGGGGCGGGCGGGTATGGTGGGGGACATGGTGCGCACCCCCCTCACTCCGGAAGAGCGCGAGCGCGGCGAGCGGCTCGGGCGGCTGCTGCGCGAGGCCCGCGGCGAGCGGTCGATGGTGGAGATCGCGGCGGCGGCCGGCCTCTCGGCCGAGACGCTCCGCAAGATCGAGACCGGCCGCGCCCCCACCCCGGCCTTCTTCACCGTCGCCGCCCTCGCCGGCGTCCTCGACCTGTCGATGGACGACCTCCTGGTCCGCACCGCGCCGCTGCCCGCCTGAGCTCCGGCCCCCGCCTGAGCTCCGGCCCCCGCCCGAGCTCCGGCTCCCGGCGGCGGCGCCCGCCTGAGCTCCGGCCCCGGTCGCCGAGTGGCCCCCGTCCCGCGGCGGGAGGACGCTGGAAGGGAGTACGTCCGGGTGGACCGAGGGCGTACCGCACGGCGTCCCCGCCCGGCCGGGATGGGAGCTGTGCCATGCGCATGCTGCTGAAGGTCGAGATGGACACCGAGGCCTCCAACGAGGCCATCAGGCAGGGCAGCATCCCGGGGCTCATGCAGGAGACGGTCGCGCGGATCCACCCCGAGGCCGCCTTCTTCACCGTCGAGGACGGCTGTCGCACCGGCTACTTCTTCTTCGACCTCACCGAGTCCTCCGACCTGCCCGCCATCTCGGAGCCCTTCTTCATGAGGCTCGGCGCCAAGGTCCACTACTCCCCGGTCATGAACCCGGAGGAGCTGGCCGAGGGCCTGAGCCGGCTCAGCACTCGAGCCTGACATCGCCCTTCGGGTCGGGGCCCCCGTCCCTCACGCCGAGACCGCCAGCTGGACGCGGCTGTGGCGCGGCGTCTCGATCTCGTCGAGCAGGGCGAGCGCCAGGTCGGCGTGCGCGAGGCGGCCGGGGCCGTCGACGACCGTGCCGACCGCCGTCCGGTACCCGCCGGTGGGCTCCGCCTCCGCGTCCAGGTCCAGCGGCGGCACCACCATCAGCCAGTCGAGCCCCGGCCCCGCCCCGGCCGTGAGGAGCCCGAACTCCACCACGTGCCCCTGGGCGAACGCCCGCCACTCCGTCGGGAAGCCCGGCGCGTCCATCAGCCGGATGCCGGACGCGCCCTCCAGGGTGGTGGCGATCCCCAGCGTCAGCAGCCGGCCGACCCCGGCCGCCGGAAGCCCGGAGAGCAGCGCCTGCGCCGTCGCGGTGAAGTACTCCTCGGACGGCACGTCGAGGCGGACCGAGGCGTGCAGGGCCGCGTCGTGCCCGGCGGCGAGCGCCGCCACCGACTCCGCGTCCGTCACGTCGCCCCGGACGACGGTCACCCCGGCCGCCTCCAGGCCGGGGTGGCGCGCCGGGGCGCGGACCACCGCCGTCACCCGGTGGCCCCGGGCCGCCGCCTCCGCCACGGCCGCGCGGCCCACCCGCCCGCCGGCGCCGAACACGACGATCTTCTTGCCTGTGTCGATTCCCATGGCCGGGACGGTAGGACGGCGGCCCCCGGTTACTTCAAGGGAACCGGCGCCGCTACCGTCGGCCCCATGAGCGAACCACCCCCGATCCGCGTCCGGTTCGACGACCCCGACTGCGCCGACGGGGCCGTCCAGCCCTTCCGCGTCGGCGACAAGTGGACCGGCGTGGTGCTGCGCTGCCTGGAGGACGGCGCCGCCCGCCGCTTCGGCGAACTCCGCGCCGCCCTCCCGTGGATCACCCCCAAGGTCCTCACCGAGACCCTCCGCTCCATGGAGCGCAGCGGCTTCCTCGCCCGGACCGTGTACGAGGAGAACCCGCCGCGCGTCGAGTACGCCCTCACCCCGCTCGGCCGCTCCCTCCTCGGCCCGCTGGACACCGCCTGCGCCTGGGCCCGCGCCCACGGCACGGAGGTCGGCGACGCGCGGGCCGCGTACCCGGAGAACCGTCCGGTGGCGTAACAGCGGATGCGGCCGCCCGGCCGGGGCCCCACCGTGGTGCCGTGCAGCCTCAGCCCCGTCGTACCCGCCCGCGCCGCCGCCTCCGGACGGCCGCCGCCGCCCTCGTCCCGCTGCTGCTCCTCGCCACGGCGGCCTGCGGCGCCGACTCCGCGGGCGAACGGGCGCAGGCCCCGCCGAGCGGCACGGCCCCGGAGCGGTTCCGCCATCCGGGCGTCCTCGTCGGCGGCGCCCAGCTCGCCGCCGTCCGGCGCCACGTGGCGGCCGGCGACGAACCGTGGACCTCCGCCTACCGGGCGATGGGCTCCTCCGCGTACGCCGCCCTCGACTACGTACCGCACCCGGCCGCGACCGTCGCCTGCGCCTCCAACGCCGGCACCGAGGCCTGTGTCGCCGAACGCGAGGACGCCCTCGCCGCGTACACCCACGCCCTCATGTGGTCCGTGTCGGGGAAGACGGCGCACGCCGCCAAGGCGGTCGAGATCATGGACGCCTGGGCGCGGACCGTGAAGGAGCACACCCGCGACGACGCCGACCTCCAGACCGCCTGGTCCGGCTCTTCCTGGGCGCGCGCCGCCGACATCGTGCACGCGGGCTACCCCGCCTGGGGCGGTCCGGCCGTGCAGCGCTTCAAGTGGATGCTGCGCAAGGCGTACCTCCCCGCCGTCACCTCCGCCGTCCCCGACCACAACGGGAACTGGGAGCTGGTGATGACCGACGCCGCCATCGGCATGGCCGTCTTCCTGGAGGACCGCCGGCTCTTCGAGCAGTCCGTGCGCCGCTACCGCGCCCGCGTGCCCGCCTACTTCTACCTCGCCTCCGACGGCGCCCTGCCCAAGCCGCCGCCCGGCGGCACCATCGACACCCCCGACGAACTGGCCGGCTACTGGTTCGGCCAGCGCACCTACCGCGACGGCCTCGGTCAGGAGACCTGCCGCAACTTCATGCACATCGGCTACTCGCTGGCCGCCACCGCGCACATCGCCGAGACCGCCTGGCACCAGGGCGTCGACCTCTACCGGGAGGAGGCCGAACGGATCGCCGCCGCCCTGGAGTTCCACGCCCGCTACCAGCTCGGCGCCACCGCCCCGCGCTGGCTCTGCGGCGGCCGGGTCGAGCGCACCATGGGCCCCGACGTGGAGGTCGCCCTCAACCACCTCGAAGGCCGCCTGGGCATGCGGCTGCCGCAGACCGCCCGCCTCGCCGCCAGCCAGCGGCCCGGCGGCACCGACGGCCTCTTCGTCGCCTGGGAGACCCTGACGCACGCCCGCAACCCCACTCCGGCATAGGCTCCCCGGTCATGACGACCGACCGACGAATCCCCGAGGAGCTGCGGCGCGGCCGCTACCTCAGCCTCACCACCTACCGGAAGGACGGGACCGGGGTCGCCACCCCGGTCTGGTACGCCGTCGACGACGAGCGGGTGTACGTGTGGACCCGCGCCGACTCCTGGAAGGTCAAGCGGCTCCGCAACGACCCCCGGGTCGAACTGGCCGTCTGCGACCTGCGCGGCACCGTCCCCGAGGGTGCCGCCCGGACCCCCGGGACCGCCCGCCTCGTCACCGGGGAGGAGCTGCGCCGCATCCGCCGCCTGCTCTCCCGCAAGTACACCTACCAGTACTGGCTGGTGGACTGGCCGGCCACCCTCGTCCGCCTCGGCAAGCGCCCGCACACCGGGATCGTCGTCACCCTGTGACCCGCCGGCGCGGACCCGGTGCGAGACCGATGTGGTCCCCGGGGCACGGAAAGGAAAACGGACCGTAGCCGTCCCGTAACACGGCTGCGGTGCAATGCCCTGCGGCGGACCGGAAGGTCCCCTTCTCCCAAGCGCGGGGCAGGTGCATGCAGATGACGGTCACTCACATTCCCACCCGGATGGCCGAGTTCACCCACTGGCTGAACGGACTGGCCGCCCGCGCCGAGCAGGTCGGCGGCTGGTGGGCCGTCTTCGCCGAACGGGACCCGGAGGGCCTGCGCGCCTGCCTCGACGGCACCGAACTGCTGCCCTGGGACGTCGTCGAGTCCCTGCTCCGGGACGTGGGGGAGGCCCCGGGCCGGGGCCGGGAACTGTACGAGGCCGCCGCCGGCGCGCATGACCGGACGCCCGGCGGGGCCGAGGCCCTGGTGGCCCGCCGCGACGCCATGGAGGGCGAACGCCGGCGCGCCGAGGCCCGGATCGAGGCGCTGGAGCGCCGGCTCGGCGCCCACCCGGCCCCGGGCCCCGAGGAGGCGGCCCGGCTGGCCCACGACCTCGCCTGGACCCGCGACGACCACGCCCGCGCCACCGCCCGCCTCACCGACCTCACCGCCCGCCTCGCCCGCCTCCACGCCCCCACGGGCCAGGGCGAAGCCCCGTCCGGGCGCGCCGCGGCCGACGGCCCCGCGACGGCGGCGGCGCGCCGACGGCCGCGGGGCGCGCGGTACGCCTGGACGGAGGCGGCCGACGCCGCCGAGGACGCCGCGCCCGCCGCGGTGCCCGAGCTGCCCGTCGGCGGGGGCGAGCCGCCGCGCGGCGCCCGCTTCCGGGGCCGGACCGGGTCCCGTACCGCCGCGCCGGACGCCCCGGCCCCCGGGGCGGTCGCCGCCGACGGGGCGGACGGGGTGGACGGGCCGGGTGGGGCGGGCGAGGCGGAGGAGGCCGCCCGCGCCGCCGTCAACGCCGTCTACGCCCTCAGGCGGCTGCGGTCCCAGGGCCGTACCGGCGAGGCGCACGTGCTGCTCTGCGAGGCGCTCGGCGGACCGCCGGGACGGCTGCCCGCGCTCGCCGCGGAGCTGCACCGGGCCGGTTTCGGCGCCGACTGGGGCACCCTGCTCTGGGAGGCCGCCTCGCTGCCGCCCGCGCGGCTGGCCGCCGTCGCCGGGGCGCTCGCCGACGCGGGGCGCGCCGAGGACTGCGAACAGCTGCTGCGCCAGGGCCTGGCCCGGCCGGTCGAGGAGCTCACCGGGGCCGTCGCCGCCCTGGTCGCGGAGGCCCGCGAACGCGAGGCCCACGCCCTGCTCACCGCCTTCATCCGGGTCCGCACCCCCGAGGAGGCGGCCCGGCTCGCCGCCGTCGACCCGGCGCTCCTCGTGCCCCGGCTCGGCGCGGCGGCCCGCGCCCTGTCGGCGGCCGACGACCGGGCGCTGCGGCACGCGCTGCGGGTCGGCGGCGTCCTCGGCCCCTGAGGACCGCGCCGCGGCGGACCCGGGCCGGCCGGTCCGGGCCGGTCCCGTACGGAAGAACGGGAGCAGTCGGCACGTGTCGGTACGTGTCCGGTGTGGACCACTCCGGTATGAAACATGATCGACTGCGCTGCTTCCGGGCGGCGGTCTTGCTCCGGGGTGTGACGGGGCTTACGTTCTCCTCCTACGCACCGTGTCTACGGGCGTAGAGGCTCTCTGACGCCGCGCCGAAGGAGCTGCTCATGACCGTCGTACGCGCCGCACTCGTCCAGGCGACCTGGACCGGCGACACCGAATCCATGATCGCCAAGCACGAGGAGCACGCCCGCCAGGCGGCCGGCCGGGGCGCCCAGGTGATCGGCTTCCAGGAGGTGTTCAACGCCCCCTACTTCTGCCAGGTCCAGGAACCCGAGCACTACCGCTGGGCCGAGGCCGTCCCGGACGGCCCCACCGTCACGCGGATGCGGGAGCTCGCCCGCAGAACCCGCATGGTGATCGTCGTCCCGGTCTTCGAGGTCGAAGGCGAGGGGTTCTACTACAACACCGCGGCCGTCATCGACGCGGACGGCACCTACCTCGGCAAGTACCGCAAGCACCACATCCCCCAGGTCAAGGGGTTCTGGGAGAAGTACTACTTCCGCCCGGGGAACGCCGGCTGGCCGGTCTTCGACACCGCCGTCGGCAAGGTCGGCGTCTACATCTGCTACGACCGCCACTTCCCCGAGGGCTGGCGCCAACTCGGACTCAACGGGGCCCAGTTGGTCTACAACCCCTCGGCCACCCACCGGGGCCTCTCCTCCCACCTGTGGCAGCTGGAGCAGCCCGCCGCCGCCGTCGCCAACGAGTACTTCGTCGCCGCCATCAACCGCGTCGGCGTCGAGGAGTACGGCGACAACGACTTCTACGGCACCAGCTACTTCGTCGACCCGCGCGGCCGCTTCGTCGGCGACGTCGCCTCCGACAAGGAGGAGGAACTCGTCGTCCGGGACCTCGACTTCGGCCTGATCAAGGAGGTCCGGCAGCAGTGGGCCTTCTACCGGGACCGCCGCCCCGACGCGTACGACGGGCTGGTCCGGCCGTGAACAGCCTCCACGCCCGCCACCGCTCCGTCCTGCCCGACTGGCTCGCCCTCTACTACGAGGAGCCGATCGAGATCACCCACGGCGAGGGCCGCCACGTCTGGGACGCCGAGGGCCGCCGCTACCTCGACTTCTTCGGCGGCATCCTCACCACCATGACCGCCCACGCCCTCCCCGAGGTCACCAAGGCGGTCGCCGAACAGGCCGGCCGGATCGTCCACTCCTCCACCCTCTACCTCAACCGGCCGATGGTGGAGCTCGCCGAGCGGATCGCCACCCTCTCCGGCATCCCCGACGCCCGCGTCTTCTTCACCACCTCCGGCACCGAGGCCAACGACACGGCCCTGCTCCTCGCCACCGCGTACCGCCGCTCGAACCAGATTCTGGCGATGCGCAACAGCTACCACGGGCGCTCCTTCTCCACCGTCGGCGTCACCGGCAACCGCGCCTGGTCGCCCACCGGCCTCTCCCCGCTCCAGACCCTCTACGTGCACGGCGCGGTCCGCACCCGCGGCCCCTTCGCCGGCCTCAGCGACGAGCGCTTCACCGAGGCCGCCGTCGCCGACCTCGAAGACCTCCTCGGCCACACCCACCGCACCGCCGCCCTCATCGCCGAACCCATCCAGGGCGTCGGCGGCTTCACCTCCCCGCCCGACGGCCTGTACGCCGCCTTCCGCCGCGTCCTCGACCGTCACGGCATCCTCTGGATCTCCGACGAGGTGCAGACCGGCTGGGGCCGCACCGGCGAACACTTCTGGGGCTGGCAGGCGCACGGCCAGGCCGGCCCGCCCGACCTGCTCACCTTCGCCAAGGGCATCGGCAACGGCATGTCCGTCGGCGGGGTCGTCGCCCGCGCCGAGATCATGAACTGCCTCGACGCCAACTCCATCTCCACCTTCGGCGGTTCACCCGTCACCATGGCCGCCGGCCTCGCCAACCTCGGCTACCTCCTCGACCACGACCTCCAGGGCAACGCCCGCCGTGTCGGCGGCCTCCTCATCGAGCGGCTCCGCGCCGCCGCGGCCGGCGTCGACCTCGTCCGGGAGATCCGCGGCCGCGGCCTCATGATCGGCATCGAGCTCGCCGAACCCATCACCGGCGCCGCCGCCCCCGCGGCCGCCTCCGCCGTCCTGGAGAAGGCCCGCGAGAGCGGCCTCCTCATCGGCAAGGGCGGCGGCCACGACACCAGCGTCCTGCGCGTCGCACCCCCGCTCTCCCTCACCGTCGCCGAGGCCGAAGAGGGCGCCGCCATCCTCGAACAGGCCCTCCGATCCCTCTAGTTGGCAGGGGAGTACTCCCGTGAGCACCCGAACCCTGATCCGGGGCGGCCTGGTCGTCACCGCCTCCGACGAACTCCACGCCGACGTCCTCGTCGAGGACGGCCGCGTCGCCGTGCTCGCCGCCCACGGCTCCGACGCGGCGGCCCGCCTGACCGCCGACCGCGTCCTCGACGCCACCGACCGCTACGTCATCCCGGGCGGCGTCGACGCCCACACGCACATGGAACTCCCCTTCGGCGGCACCTTCGCCTCCGACACCTTCGAGACCGGCACCCGCGCCGCCGCCTGGGGCGGCACCACCACCCTCGTCGACTTCGCCGTCCAGACCGTCGGCCACAGCCTGCGCGAAGGCCTGGACACCTGGTACGCCAAGGCCGACGGCAACTGCGCCATCGACTACGGCTTCCACATGATCATGTCGGACGTCACCCCGACCACCCTGAAGGAGATGTCCCTCCTCATCCAGGAGGGCGTGACCTCCTTCAAGGGTTTCGTTCGGTCGTGTGACCAGGGGTTTTCTGGCGGAGTAGGCCGTGTGTCGTGCGAGGCGGCGGCGTGAGGGGGCCGGCGGGCGGGGGCGTGGCCCCGGCCTGTGCCGGTGGTGGTCCGTTCGGTGGTCGGTGTGAAGGGATGGCTGGGGAATGACTCGGACTCTGATTACCGGTGGTCTTGTGATCACGGCCGCGGACGAGGTGCACGCGGATGTGCTGATCGAGCATGGCCGGGTGGTGGCGTTGGCGGCGCCGGGGACGCAGGAGTGGACGGCGGACCGGGTGATCGACGCGTCGCAGAAGTATGTGATCCCGGGTGGGGTCGATGCGCATACGCATATGGAGTTGCCGTTCGGTGGCACGTTCGCGTCGGACACGTTCGAGACGGGGACGCGGGCGGCGGCGTGGGGCGGGACGACGACGATCGTCGATTTCGCGGTGCAGGCGAAGGGCGAGCCGCTTCGGGCTGGCCTGGATGTCTGGATGGAGAAGGCGGACGGCAACTGTGCGATCGACTACGCGTTCCACATGATCATGTCGGATGTGAACGAGGCGACGCTGCGGGAGATGCCGAAGCTGGTTGAGATCGGCGTTTCCTCGTTCAAATTGTTTATGGCGTATCCGGGTGTCTTCTATTCGGATGACGGGCAGATCCTGCGCGCCATGCAGGTCGCGGCCGGCACCGGCGGGTTGATCATGATGCACGCGGAGAACGGGATCGCGATCGACGTCCTGGTGGAGCAGGCCCTGGCCCGCGGCGAGACCGATCCGCGCTACCACGGCGAGGTCCGCAAGGCGCTGCTTGAGGCTGAGGCCACCCACCGGGCGATCCAGCTCGCCCGGGTCGCGGGCAGCCCGCTGTACGTCGTCCACGTCTCGGCGCAGGAGGCGGTGGCGGAGCTGGCGGCGGCGCGGGACATGGGGCTTCCGGTCTTCGGCGAGACCTGCCCGCAGTACCTCTTCCTGTCCACGGACAACCTCGCGGAGCCGGACTTCGAGGGCGCCAAGTACGTGTGCAGCACGCCCCTGCGGCCGAAGGAGCACCAGGCGGCGCTGTGGCGGGGGCTGCGGACGAACGACCTCCAGGTCGTGTCCACCGACCACTGCCCGTTCTGCTTCACGGGACAGAAGGAGCTGGGACGCGGGGACTTCTCGAAGATCCCCAACGGCCTGCCGGGCGTGGAGAACCGCATGGACCTCCTCCACCAGGCGGTGGTCGACGGGCACATCTCGCGCCGGCGTTGGATTGAGATCGCCTGCGCGACGCCGGCCCGTATGTTCGGCATCTATCCGCAGAAGGGCACGATCGCGCCGGGAGCCGACGCCGATGTCGTGATCTACGACCCGCACGCGACCCAGGTGCTGTCGGCCGAGACCCACCACATGAACGTCGACTACTCGGCGTACGAGGGCAAGACGATCACCGGCCAGGTCCAGACGGTGCTGTCGCGGGGTGAGGTTGTCGTCGACCAGCGGAAATACACGGGTCACGCCGGCCACGGGGTGTTCGTGCCCCGCGGTCTTTGTCAGTACCTGGGCTGACCCGGCCAGGGCCCCACCTCATCGACTTGAACTTGGAGGTCCCGCGTGGACTTCGGACTCGTCCTGCAGACCGACCCGCCGGCGTCGCAGGTCGTCGGCCTGATGCGCCGGGCGGAACGCAACGGCTTCCGCTACGGCTGGACCTTCGACTCCGCCGTGCTCTGGCAGGAACCCTTCGTCATCTACAGCCAGATCCTCGCCAACACCACCAAGCTGCACGTCGGCACGATGGTGACCAACCCGGGGACGCGGACGTGGGAGGTGACGGCCTCCACCTTCGCCACCCTCAACGACATGTACGGCAACCGCACCGTCTGCGGCATCGGCCGCGGCGACTCCGCGATGCGCGTCGCCGGCCGCAAGCCCAACACCCTCGCCCGCCTCGGCGAGGCCATCGACGTCATCCGCGACCTCGCCGAGGGCCGGGAGGCCGTGGTCGACAGCAACCCGATCCACATCCCGTGGATCAAGAACGGCAGGCTGCCCGTCTGGATGGCCGCGTACGGCCCCAAGGCGCTCGCGCTGGCCGGGCAGAAGGCCGACGGCTTCATCCTCCAGCTCGCCGACCCCTTCCTCACCGAGTGGATGGTCAAGGCCGTCCGGCAGGCCGCCGCCGACGCCGGGCGCGACCCCGACGCCCTCACCATCTGCGTCGCCGCCCCCGCGTACGTGACGGCCGACGACTCGCCCGAGGCCCTGGCCCACGCCCGCGAGCAGTGCCGCTGGTTCGGCGGCATGGTCGGCAACCACGTGGCCGACCTGGTCTCCAAGTACGGCGAGCACTCGGACATGGTGCCGGAGGAGCTCACGGCGTACATCAAGGACCGGCATGGCTACGACTACTCCCACCACGGCCGCGCCGACAACCCCGACACCGCCTTCGTCCCCGACGAGATCGTCGACCGCTTCTGCCTCCTCGGCCCCGCCGAGGCCCACGTCGAGAAGCTGAAGCACCTGAGGGACCTGGGCGTCGACCAGTTCGCGGTCTACGACATGCACGACAACCGGGAGGGCACCATCGACGCGTACGGCTCCAAGATCATCCCCGCGATCAACGCCTGACCCGGGTCCATCGAATCTCCGCACGCCAGGCACGACGCCGTGCCGGTCCACCGACGAGAGAGGGCAGCGGCCACCACCCTTCCCTATGACGGGCTCGTTCTGCGCGGCTGTCAGCGGCAAGTGTCATGCTGCGTGGGAGGGGTCCGTCGTGAAGTGAGGAGTGCTGTGGCGTTCGAGTGGGATCGGATCGGCCAGCCGCATTTTGACCGAGTCGTTGAGGCGTTGGTCCACCGGCTCTACAGCGAGACGGCGGAGGTCCGGGCCGTCAACGGGCGCGGCGGTGATGGCGGCCGCGACATTGACGTGGTGCAAGGCGGCCGCCTGCGGATCTACCAGCTCAAGTACTTCCCCGACGGGCTGCAGGGGCGTGGGCGCAGACCGAGTATCAAGAAGTCGTTCAAGCGGGCTATGGAACACGACCCCTATGAGTGGCTCCTCGTGGTTCCTTGCACGCTTACCCCGGGCGAACGGGCGTTCATCACGGGTCTGGGTGAAGGCCGGGACGTGAAGGTCACCGTGATGGACCGGACCGTACTGGACGATCGCCTCGCCGCGCACAGTGATATCGAGCGCAGTCTCAGCCGCACCAGTGGCGATGTGGGGCTGCTGGAGTACGCGAAGATCATGAATCGGGAGCAGGACATCCTGGCGGGTGGCGCGGCCGACCTGGGTGCTCGAGTGCAGGCTCTGGGGCGCGTGGTCGACGACCTCGACCCGAACTGGACGGTGGACTTCGCCCGCGAAGGCGACAAGGTCATCCAAACCCTGCGGGCGAAGCATTCCAGGGCGCATGAGGTAAGCCCCATTACCATGACCATCGCCGGAACGGCCATGGACGCCGATCTGTCAGCCGCCGTTACACGCTCCCTGGGGTTCGGGGTCGCCGAGGCGGTCGAGCTCCCGCCCGACGTGGTGGAGAGCCTGACGATCAGCGGACCGGACTGGATCGCGCAGACATTCACCAACACCACAGTTCTGTGGAGGCCGATTTCGCCTGTGTCAGGGGCCGATGCCGCGGTCACCGTAGCCTTCCTCGGTGAGGACGGCAGCGTGCAGGCGTCGTACGCGGGTCGACTTAAGGCGCGAGGTTCCGGCTCCCTGGGGAGCTCGATCGAGGTGGATCTACCCGGTGCGGTGCTTCGGGTGCTGCGTCCGTTCGATGAATCGGCTCCCGCGAAGCTCGCGTATCAATTCGATCTTGCCGGCCTCAGTCCCGCGGAGGCGCTAAAGGTGCTGCGGCTACGCCGGCGCCTTTCGCTCGGCGGCGACTTCCGGGTGATGATTGACGGCCAACTCGCGGGTGCGGGGCGCCTGCCGAAGAGCGGCACTGCAGATGATCTGCGCCGCTGGGAACAGCTACAGCTGTTCCTGGAGGACCTCGAAGTGGTCCAGCGATACTGCGAACAGGACTTCCCCATCCCGGCCGACATGTCGATGACCGACCGGATTGCTCTGCGGATGGCTCGCCTCCTGGTGGAGGGCCGCTGCGTAGCGTCACCGGTCAGTCGCGAGCTGACGATCACACTCACCTGGATCGATGACGAGAACACGAGGGAGCTGCTTAGCGGCCGGCCGCAGTCGCTACGCATCACAAGCTCTGAATACGGGATCACGATCGCAGGACACCTTCTCAACCTCGGCTCCGTCTGCATCTTCCACACGGAAGTCACGGCCGACGACGGGCCCACCGTTCTCGAGTTGCTCCGCAGCGGTCTCGCGCCGGAGGCGACCCTCGTGCTGCGCCCCGCGCGAGGCGAGCACTACCGGATGTTTCTGACCGACTCGCCCGACGACGGTATGCCGCTCAGCCCCTGCTCTTTGGGCCTCGACGGCTTTCCCGACCCTCTCTAGTGCGGTGTCAGGCAGCACTGCCACTTCTCTGCCAGAGACTGCTCTGGGTGCCGAGGAGCGAGATCGTCGAGCGCCGAGGCGGGACCGTAACGCCGGCCAGGGCCGTGTTAGCAGGCGTGCCGGTCGTGCCGCTCCCGACCTTGTCGAGGCCGACGGGCGCGCAGACCCTCGGGTTGCCAGACGAGAACTGCCTGAATCCGGTGTGCATGCCCACGGATGCCGGGCGAAAATCACGTTCGGCAACGGGTGGCGTGTCGTGCTTGGTCAATGTCGGCTGACTGCCAGGTGCCGGTCTCTAGCCGGTTGTGAGAAACGGTGATCCGCCTCGTAGTCAGGCCAGGCGGGCATATGATCCATGGGTAATCCGCTTACGGGTGGGGCACTTGAGGCGGTTGTCTTCGCCTGCGCCCGCTCGGGTGCAGGCTCCTGTGGCATGGGGCCATGTACCTAGCGCGACTGCGTGCCGAGAACTTCAGAATCTTCGGTGCTGCCTCACAAGAGGGCGACGGTTCGGGTGAGTCGCTGGATGTGTCGTTCAGTCCGGGAACGAATGTTCTGGTGGGTGAGAACGACAGTGGGAAGACTGCGATCGTCGACGCGATTCGCCTGTGCTTGCAGACTGCGGCGGCAGACTACTACCGGATATCGAGGGACGACTTCCACGTCGGTGACCGTGGCAGGGCGGAGACCTTCTCGATCTCCTGTCGGTTCGAGGACCTGTCCACGCAGGAGCAGGGGGCCTTCCTGGAGCTGCTGACGAATGACGGTCGTGGCAACGCTGTCCTGGACGTCACTTTCAAGGCGCAGCTCATGGACCCGCTCCGGAACCGTGTGTCCTGGAGCACGCGCACCGGCGAGGGCGGGAAGGGGCCGGCTTTCGACGGGGCGGCACGTGAGTTCCTCAAAGCCACCTACCTTCGCCCGCTACGAGACGCCGAAGCAGAGCTCCGCTCGGGGCGAGGATCCCGGCTGTCGCAGATCCTTGCCAGCTATCCAGCGATGACGGACCAGGACAAGGATGACTTCGACGCGGAGGACGACTCGGCTTCCACGCTCGTAGGCATCCTCAGCCGCGCAGAGCATCACATCGGCCGGAACCCAGCCGTTACCGCGGCCCGAGACGACATCAACACGGCGTACCTGCAGAAGTTCGTGATCGGCGGGGACGTGCTCCGAGGGAAGATCGGGGTCGCGGGTGACGCGTCGCTGGCCCGGGCCCTGGAGAGGCTGGAGCTGACCCTCTTCTCGGCGTCCGACGAATGGACCCGCCGCGGGCTGGGCTACAACAACGCGCTGTTCATGGCCGCAGAACTCTTGCTTCTAGGGAAGGGCGACATCGCGCCGCTGCTGCTCATCGAGGAGCCGGAGGCTCACCTTCATCCGCAGCTGCAGGCCCGGAGCATGGATCTGCTGCGTGAACGATCGGAAGAAGCCGAGGAAGCCGCCGCAGCGGCACCCGTCCAGGTCATCCTGACCACACACAGTCCCAATCTGGCGTCAGCCATGCCGGTCGGGTCCCTTACGATGGTGGCCCGGGGACGTACGTTCAGCCTGGCGCCTGAGCACACCAAGCTCGACGATGGCGACTACGCCTTTCTCTCCCGCTTCCTGGACGTGACCAAGGCCAACCTGTTCTTCGCCCGCGGCGTCGCGGTCGTTGAGGGTGATGCCGAGGCGATCTTCCTTCCCGCTCTCGCCAAGGCCATGGGCCGGTCCTTCAACGAACGCGGCATCAGCGTGGTGAACGTCGGGCACGTCGGGCTGTTCCGCTACAGCCGGATCTTCCAGCGCGACGGCGAGCCGGTTCCCATCCCTGTGGCCTGCATCAGGGACCGAGACCTCGTACCGAAGGACACCCCGGCCAAGATGAGGGGCGAACTGCGCTGCTCGGCGGAGATGACGCCAGCTGAGATCGCCGAGCACGTCGCCAGCCTCAAGAAGGAGGACAGCGGTCCGGTCACGACCTTCGTCTCGGACTCCTGGACCCTCGAGTACGACCTCGCGGCGGCTTCCTGGCCCATGGCTACCCTGATGCACCAGGCGGTCCGCGCGGCCCGTTCGTCCGAGAGCTCGTGGCCGGGCGCTGAGGAGCAATGCTCAAGACCTGTGGATCGGACTCGGGAGGGGTGCTCGCGGAACGCGGAGGGCGTACCTTCCCGAGTGATCGATTTCTGGTCATCGAG
>NZ_JBEYEI010000025.1:0-130386 GCF_040633895.1 Streptomyces sp. NPDC007863 | reverse complement strand
CGCAGCCCGATCGCCTACGAGACAGCGTCCCGAGCAACATCAACTACGCTGACGCCAGCCGCATAACCGTGTCCAGGATTCGGGGTCAAGGCCCGTGCTCACCGCCCGGACAGTTCAGGGGTATCGGGTGCAGTTCGGTCAGCCTTGTCCCGTTGCCCTTGCCGTGCTCGGAGCAGTGATGGCGCTGCAGCCCGCTGTACGCGACCGATTGCCCAGGAACACCAACGCCGGGGTGAGTCGCTGGGTCGAGGAAAACCGGACGGTGAAGATGGCAATGACACAGAATGCCACCGCCTTGGCTGCTGTCGTCCGCCCAGGTCTGCTGTTCGCCCTGCAGACCACATTGCTGAGCTGCACGGATCAGGGGCTGCTGCACCTGCCGACCGGACGGCTGAAGAAAGTGATCACTGGAGCGACCGAAGAGGTAGTCGCCATCCAGAAGGCAGCACACATGCTGGGGCGATGGCTGCCCAGCACCGGCAGCATGAGCACCGTCATGACCCTGCTAGGAGTTCGGCCGTGACCTTTCAGATCAGCGCCATCTCGATCTACAACCAAGATGGTCGCATCCGCACCGTGCCGCTCCGGCCCGGGCGCATGAACATCATCACCGGCGACTCCCGGCTCGGGAAGAGCGCTCTGCTGAACATCGTTGACTATTGCCTTGCAAGCGACGATTACGTCATCAAAGGTGCCGTTCTCCGCAACTTCGTCCACGTCTTCGCCATCACCCTCGTCAAGGGACAGCAGCAACTGTTCGTCGCCCGACCAGCCCCCGCCGACAACGCAGCGACGACGACCACGATGTGCGTTGTGTCGCAGGCGCACGGTGCGCAGCCTCCGGTCCTCGACGCTCTGACCTTCACGACCCCTCTCGACATCGCAAAGGGTCTGCTCTCCGACTTCGCCGGCATCGATCACACCTTGCGGATCCCGGCAGTACGCAGTGCCAAGCCCATTCCGCCCTCGGTTCGCCACGCCATGTTCTTGTGCCTCCAGAAACAGAACGAGGTCGCCAACGAGGACCTGCTCTTCCATGGACAGAACGAAGATTTCCACCGCACGGCGCTCAGAGCGATGCTGCCGTACTTCCTGGGAGCAGTTGACCCCGAGCGAGCCCTTCGCGAGCACCAGCTGCGTATGTTGCGACGACAGCTGACCGAAATGGAGAACGCCCTCGCCGCCGCTCGCGTCACGGGACCCGCGTCCGGCCAGTCACGTGCACTGCTCACCGAGGCCATCGAAGCTGGCCTGCTGCCGATGCCACCTACCGGCCGGGAGCTGACAGCCCAGGAAGTCGTCGCGGGTCTGCGACGAGCAGTCTTCACCAGGACCGTCGAACCGGATGCCCAATGGCTCGAAGATCCGCTCACCGCTCTCACCGAGGCACGTCGACAACTGCGGCAGGCCCATGCTCGCACCCGGGCACGGATCTCCAATCTCAAGCAGGCGGCTCGCGAGAATGACGAGTTTCTCGGCCAGGCGACAGAGCACCAAGCCCGCCTGGCCACGCTCGGCCTTCTCCCTGAGCTTCGGGATACCGAATCGCCGCACACGCGGCAGTGCCCCGTCTGCGGCGCCGCGACCCCTGATGCGGGCCGCACCGCTGAGGTCATCACAGAGGATCTGATCCGACTCACTGCAGAGCTGACCTCCATCGGAAGCAGCACGCCGGACATCAACGCGATGATCGCCGAGGAGCAGAACCACCTGGCGGACCTCCGATCCGCCCTCGCGGGCAATCAGGACGAGATCGACGTCCTCACTGCGGGCCGACGGGCAGCCGCCGCACAGGAAGACCCCCTGCGGCAGGCGGCCATGGTCCAAGGCCGCATTAGTCTTTATCTGGAGACGTTCGCCCGGCACGAGCAAGTACCCCAGGTCGTCGACCAGCGGGAAGACATCGTCGCGCAGATCACGGCCTTGGAGGAACAGCTCGGCTCAGCCGTCCAGGACGACCGGTTGAGCAGCTTCATCTCCTTGGTGAGCGCGAAGATCAAGGGCAAGGCCGTCATGCTCGAGCTCGACCATCGCGAGGATCCGATCCGTCTGGATCCTCGCGCTCTGACGATCGTGGCGGATACCCCTCGCAGGCCGATGAGGTTGTCCGATATCGGAGGCGGGGAGAACGCCATGGGCTATCACGTGGCGACGATGCTGAGCCTCCACGAGTGGTTCTCCGAACAGAGCCGACCAGTCCCCCGTTTCCTCTTTCTCGATCAGCCCTCCCAGGTCTACTACCCGGAGGACGCCCAGGACGGCACGCCGGTCACCGACCGAGCCGCCCTGCTCAACCTCTACAAGACGATCCAGCAGACAATCGACGCCTTGCAGAGCGACTTCCAGGTCATCGTCATGGAGCACGCCGACCTCGACGACGAGCCTTTCCGCAGTGCGGTCCAAGCTCGTTGGAGGCGCAGCAACGGCGAAGCGCTGGTTCCCTATGAATGGATCACAGAAGACCTGACCGACGAACCGGTCGAGTGACTGCGCGCAGTCCGCGTCACCAGCCCATCGCGAAGTCCAGCGCCCGGATCTACCGGACCTCGCTGACGGCGTGAGGGATGCTCATCGGCGAGCCAGCCCCGAGCGAACCGGCCCGCCGGGGCGCGAAGCCGCGATCGACGATCCGGCGCTGGCGGCGGTACTGGCCGAGCGGGCAGCGGGCCCTGCGGACGGGATGATGCAGCGGCTGGTACGTGGTGATGCTGCCGGCACCAGGTGGCGGTAGGTCCGGTAGGTCTCCTCGACGGACTTGTGGCCCATCCATTCCGCGCCGTCGGTGATGGGGATGCCCTTCCTGAGAGCGTTCGAGGCGAATGAGTGCCGGAAGCCGTACAGCCCGACGCTTTGCTCCGACGGGAGGTTCTTGAAGAGTCAGCGCGCGGTGGCTACGGCCACCGACGGTGGCGGGATCCCTGTCCGGAGCGCTCGGCGGACGCAGGGAATCGCGAACTCGTCTCCGCCCGGGGCGGGCCGGAGGAAGTGCTCCTACCACGCGGACGCCGCGCCACGGCCGGCGCGGTCCTCGTCCTCGATGGACCGGAGGGCGGCGCGCCAGCCGCCGTACGTGGTGATCTCGCGGGCGCCGTCGATGGCCTCCGGCTCGCAGAGGAAGCCGGGCACGAAGCCGCCGTCCGCGAGTTCCACGCTGCCCAGCGCCATCGGGCGGGGCAGCGACGAGAGGAGTGTGCCCAGCCCCTCGGCGGGGAGCCGCCACACCTCGGCCTCGATCGCGGCACCGCCTTCACGGACCCGGACGAGTCCCGGCTTGGGTGGGACCGTGTCCAGCGCGTACAGCCGGTAGGCGGGCGCGGTGGTGGTCGTGCGTTCCAGACGGCCGCCCAGGGCGAGCAGTTGCCCGTTCAACGGCTGCCCGGACAGATGCGCGCCGACCACCACGAGACGCGCCGGCGGGGCGATGAGCAGGCCGGCGATGCGCGCGAGCCGCTCGTCGGTGAATGCCCGTCCGATCAGCATGACGCCGAACGGCCGCCCCTTCACCTCGCCGGCGGGGACGGCGACCGCCGCCATGTCGAACAGGTTCGTCGAGTTGGTGAACCGGCCGAGGCGGGCGTTCGCGCCCAGGGGGTCGGCGGCGACCTCGTCGAGGGTCGGGTGCCCTGGTGTCGTCGGGAGGAGGAGCGCGTCCGCTTCGCCCATGGCCGCCAGCGCCCGGGCGCGGAGGGCGGACAGCTTCTCGCGGTCCGCGTAGAGCCGGTGGGCGGGGATGTCACGGGCCCCGGAGATGATCCCGGCCACGGTCGGGTCGAGGTCCGCCGCACCCGCGTGTCCGTCGAGGAAGACGCCGACGGCGGTGTAGCGCTCGGCGACGAACGCGCCCTCGTACAGCATCGCGGCCGCCTCGGTGAACGGCGCGAGGTCGACGGGCAGAAGCTCGGCCCCCGCGTCGGCCAGCCGGGTCGCAGCCTCCCCGAACGCCTCGGCCCAGCCCAGATCCAGCTCGCCGAGCTGCCCGGGCTCGGGAACGGCGACCCGCCACGGACCCGGTCGGCGCTGCTCCAGCGCGGGGAGCTCGCGACCCGTCGGTGCCGCCATGAAGGACAGCGCCCGCTCGGCCTCCGAGAGGGTGCGGGCGAAGACGGTCACGCAGTCGAGCGACGCGCAGGCCGGTACGACGCCCTCGGTCGGGACCAGGCCGAAGGTCGGTTTGAGACCGACGACGCCGTTGAAGGCGGCCGGGACCCGGCCCGAGCCCGCGGTGTCCGTTCCGAGGGCGAAGTCCGCGATGCCGAGCGCGACCGCGACCGCCGAGCCGGACGAGGAGCCGCCGGAGACGTACGCCGGGTCGACGGCGTTCCGGACGGCGCCGTACGGGCTGCGCGTGCCGACCAGGCCGGTCGCGAACTGGTCGAGGTTCGTGGTGCCGAGGAGCACGGCGCCCGCCGCCTTCAGGCGCGCCACCGCCGGGGCGTCGGCCTTCGGCGAGTAGGCGTACGAGGGGCAGCCGGCGGTGGTCGGGAGCCCGGCCACGTCGATGTTGCCCTTGACCGCGAACACCGTGCCGGCGAGCGGCAACCGCTCGCCGGCCGCGGCTCTCGCGTCGACCGCGGCGGCGTCCGCCTCCGCTTCCTCCCGGGGGCGCAGATCGATCCACACCTCGGGCCGGTCCACCTGGGCGACACGGGTGTAAGCGGCGCGTACCCGCTCCACTGTCGTGATCATGCTGCTGCCTCCGCGGTCTCGACGGGCGCGAGGACGACGAGCGCGGTGCCGGCCTCGACCTGGCTGCCGGGTGTGACCAGGACCTCCGCGACGACGCCGTCGGCGGGTGCCGGTACCGGCGCCTCCATCTTCATCGCCTCCAGCGCCACCAGCTGCTGACCCGCCGACACCCGGTCCCCGATCCGGACGTCGACCTGCCAGACGCAGGCGGTGAACTCGGCTTCGACCAGTCGGCCGCCCTCGGGCACGGTGATGTCGGCGGTCGGCGGCGTGACCTCGGTGGCGGCCTCGGCGCGGGCGAACTCGCCGGCGGCCTCCCAGGCGTCGCGCTCGACGCCGAACGCCCGGCTCTGCCGGTCGCGGAAGGCAGTGATCGACTCGGCGTTCTCGTCGAGGAAGGCCTGGTACTCGGCGAGCGAGAAGGTGCCCTCCTCGGTCTTCGGGACGAACCTTCCGGAGATGATGTCCGCGCGCAGCTCCAGGAGTTCGTCGGCGTCGACCGGGTACCACCTGATCCGGTCGAAGAAGCGCATCAGCCAGGGCCTGCCGGGTTCGAAGGCGCCGCGCTGCCGCCAGCCCGACCACACCTGCGTGGTGCGGCCGACGAACTGGTACCCGCCCGGGCCCTCCATGCCGTAGACGCACAGGTACGCGCCGCCGATGCCGACCGAGTTCTCCGCGGTCCAGGTGCGGGCCGGGTTGTACTTGGTGGTGACCAGACGGTGTCGCGGGTCGAGAGGAGTGGCCACGGGTGCTCCGAGATACACGTCGCCCAGGCCGAGTACCAGGTACTCGGCGTCGAAGACGGTCCGGTACACGTCGTCGACCGTGTCCAGGCCGTTGACGCGGCGGATGAACTCGATGTTCGAGGGGCACCACGGGGCGTCGTCGCGCACGCCGGCCGTGTAGCGGGCGATGGCCTCGCGGGTCGCCGGGTCGTCCCAGGACAGCGGCAGGTGCACGGTCCGGCTGGGCACCACCAGTTCGTCGGTGGCCGGGAGTTCCTCCTCCACGCGCAGCACGGCGTCGAGGAGCGCCTGCGGGGACAGTACGTCGGGGTTCGTCTGGATCTGGAGCGAGCGGATGCCCGGGGTCAGGTCGACGACGCCCGGGAGGCCTCGCGCGGCCAGCGCCTCCGCGAGCGCGTGGACGCGCATGCGCAGGGCCAGGTCGAGTTGCATGGGCCCGTATTCGATGAGGAGGTTGTCGTCACCGCTGCGCCGGTACGTGACCGCCGGGCGGCCTCCGCTCTCGTCCAGGCGCGCGAGGACGCCCCCGTCGACGATGGCCTCACGGTCGGCCCGCGGCTCCGCGGCGGGGTTGCGCCGCAGCTCCCGCGCCGCCGCCGTGGTGACCGGGACGAAGCGGACGGTGTCGCCGGGGCGGAGCTGGCCGAGCTTCCAGCGCTGTCCGGTGACGACCGTCGCCGGACAGACGAAGCCTCCGAGGGAGGGCCCGTCGGGGCCGAGGAGGACGGGCATGTCGCCGGTGTAGTCGACGGCGCCGACGGAGTACGGCGTGTCGTGGATGTTGGAGGGGTGCAGGCCCGCCTCGCCGCCGTCCGGGCGTGCCCAGCGCGGCTTGGGGCCGACCAGACGGACACCGGTGCGCGCCGAGTTGAAGTGGACCTTCCAGTCCGCGGCGTAGAAGTCGCGTATGTCGTCCTCGGTGAAGAACTCCGGTGCGGCGTGCGGTCCTTCGACCGCGCCGATCCGCCACACGGTGTCGAAGGAGGGCCGCTCGTCGAGGGGGACGACGGCGGTCTCCGTACGCGCCTCGCCGCCGTGCAGGACGTCGCCCGCGCGCAGGGCGCGGCCACCGTGCCCGCCGAACCGGCCGAGGGTGAAGGTGGCCGCGCTGCCCAGGAACCCGGGTACGTCCAGGCCGCCCGCGAACAGCACGTAGGTGCGCAGTCCCCGTTCGTCGGGGGTGCCGACGGCGAGTGTCTGTCCGGCGTCGACGGTGATCGGCTCCCACTGCGGTACCGGAAGGCCGTCGATCGTCACTCCCGCCGGGGCTCCGGTGACGCAGACCGTCGTCGGGTGGGTGAAGCGCAGGGAGGGGCCCTGGAGGGTGCACTCCAGACCGGGTGCGCCCTCGTCGTTGCCGAGCGCGGTGTTGCCGAGCCGGAAGGAGAGATCGTCCATCGGGCCGCCCGGGGGGACACCGACCTGCCAGTAGCCGGTGCGGCCCGGCCAGTCCTGCACGGTGGTCAGGGTGCCCGGCGCGACGACCTCGATGCGCGGAGTGGGGTCGGCGATCGCCGCGAGCGAGGCGGTCGAGTGGCCGGCGGCGCGTACGTCGCCGTGGCGGAGCGCGGCCCGCACCAGGCCGAGGTTGGTCTCGATGCCGTCGACGCGGGTCGCGGCGAGCGCCGCGTCCAGCCGGTCGAGCGCCTCGGCGCGGTCGGCGCCGTACGCGATCACCTTGGCGAGCATCGGGTCGTACGCGGTGGTGACCTCCGTGCCGGTCTCCACCCAGGCGTCCACGCGGACGTCCTCGGGGAAGGACACGCGGGTCAGCAGGCCCGCGCTGGGGCGGTGGTCGCGGGAGGGGTCCTCCGCGTAGATCCGGGCCTCGACGGCGTGGCCGGTGGGCGTCGGAGGCTCGGTGACGACCGCGGTGTCGCCCTGCGCGAGCCGCAGCATCCACTCGACCAGGTCGACGCCGTGGATCTCCTCGGTGACCGGGTGCTCGACCTGGAGGCGGGTGTTGACCTCCAGGAAGTAGGCCGCCTCGCGGGCGGCGTCGTACACGAACTCGACCGTGCCGGCGGAGCGGTAGTCCACCGACGCGCACAGGTCCCGGGCGGCCTCGGCGAGCCGGTGCCGGACGTGGTCCGGGAGGCCGGGTGCCGGGGCCTCCTCCAGGACCTTCTGGTTGCGGCGCTGGAGAGAGCAGTCGCGGTCGCCGAAGGTGACGACCCTGCCCTGTCCGTCGCCGAAGACCTGCACCTCGACGTGCCGGGCCCGCTCCACCAGCCGTTCCAGGAAGACGCCGGCGGAGGAGAAGGAGGCCGCGGCCACGCGCTGGACCCGCTCCCAGGCTTCGGCGAGGTCGGCCGCGCCGTGGCACGCCTGCATGCCGATGCCGCCTCCGCCGCCGGTCGCCTTGAGCATCACCGGGTAGCCGGTCTCCTCGGCCGCCGCGAGGGCGGCGTCCACGTCGGGGAGGAGCCCGGTCCCCGGGGCCAGGGGCACGCCCGCCGCCCGTGCTGCGGCGCGCGCGGTGTGCTTGGCCCCGAAGAGCTCCAGCTGTTCGGGGGTGGGGCCGACGAAGACGATGCCGGCGTCGGCGCAGCGGCGCGCGAAGTCGGCGTCCTCGGACAGGAAGCCGTAGCCGGGATGGATCGCGCCCGCGCCGGTGTCCTTGGCGGCCTTGAGGACCAGATCGGCGTCGAGGTAGGACTCCTTGGCGGGTGCCGGACCGAGCCGGACGGCCTCGTCGGCCAGCCGTACGTGCTCGGTGGCGCGGTCGGCGTCGGAGTACACCGCGACGGTGCGCAGGCCGAGTCGGCGGGCGGTGCGGATGACGCGTGCCGCGATCTCGCCGCGGTTGGCGACCAGCAGGGTGTCGAACGTCATCGTGGTCAGACCTCGTCGCTGTCGTCGGGGCGGGTGATCGTCATCCGTACGGCCGTCGGGTCGAATCCGTTGCAGGGGTTGTTGATCTGCGGGCAGTTGGACAGCAGCGCGAGGACGTCGGTCTCGGCGCGCAGCACGACCCGCAGGCCGGGTGCCGAGATGCCGTCGACGATGCCGAGGGTGCCGTCCTTCTCGACCGGCACGTTCATGAACCAGTTGATGTTGGAGACCAGGTCGCGCTTGCCGAGTCCGTGCTTGCTCCCCTCGGCGAGGAAGTTCTCCACGCAGGCGTGCTGCGACCAGGTGTGGTGGCCGTAGCGGAGGGTGTTGGACTCCTTGGAGCAGGCGCCGCCGATGGTGTCGTGCCGACCGCAGGTGTCCTCGACGACGGTCATCAGCGGGGTGTGCTCGTTGGACAGCAGCACCGAGCCGGTGGTCAGGAAGACGGTGCCCTGCGCCTGGATCGTGTCGGGGGCGCTGTAGCGGACGGAGGTGTCGTGCGCGTCGTACAGCAGGAAGTCGGCGGCCTGGTTGCCGTGCAGGTCGGTGACGGTCAGCAGCTCGCCCTTGCGGACGACCCCGGACCAGGCGGCGCGGGCGGGGACGGTGTCGTCGGAGACGACGCGGCCGGGAAGGGCGGTGACGGTCATGCGATCCCCCGGGCGGTGAGGTGGTCGACGGTGTTCAGGAAGGCACGGCGCCCTTCGGGCGTGGCGTCCCACAGCGGGTCGCCGGGGGCGGTCGGGCGGGCCCGGTACGCGAGGACGCCGAGGTTCCCGCAGCGGTACTCGGGGCGTGGGTCCAGGGGGTGCGGGACGTTGGCGATCAGGACGACGACGTCCTGTTCGGCGCGGAGCGTGACGGTCCCGCCGGGGCCGGCGGAGCCGGTGAACTCGGTGGAGCCGTCCTCGGCGATCCGTACGCCCTGGAAGAAGGAGACGGACGGCGGGAGGTCGCGCGGGGCGAGGCCGTTCTTGAGGGCGGCGAGCTTGAACAGCTCGCGGCCCGCCGGCGAGGCGGACTGCGGGGTCCCGTCCCCGTACCGGGCGGTGTTGCGGGCGAGGGTGGAGGTCCCGGTGAGGGCGTCGTGCCGGCCGGAGGTGTCCCGGGTGAGTGAGGCGAGGACCCGGCCCTGGTCGGACAGGAGCAGGTGCCCCTCGCCGAGGTAGGCGTTCCAGAGCACCTTGACGGTGTCGGCCGCGTTGAGCCGCTCCCAGGGACGGTCGGCGCTGTGGAGCAGCAGATGCGCGCAGGCGTCGCCCGTGAGATCGGTCAGTCGGAGCTCGGTGCCCCGGGCGAGGACCTTGTGGGTGTAGGTGCCGCCCGCCACGGTCTCGGCCCACACGACGTCCCCGGCGGCCACGCCCTCGGGAGGCGCCGGCCAGCTGTTCGCGGGCAGGACGGGCATGGCGTCGACCTGTGTGCCCTCCTGGGCGCGGGCATGGTCGCGCGCGCCGTGCGTCGACGCTGTCGCTGACGGTGTCGCTGACGGTGTCGCCATGGATCGACCTCCGGTCGGAACTGATTTCTGTCGCTTGACAGAAATTAGGGAGCGGGCGCTTCGCCGCCATTGCCCGTGCGTTTCGCCCCGGTTACCGGAAACTCACCCGGGAGCTCGGCCCGGAGGGAGGCTCCGGCCCTGTGCGAGGATCACGGAGTGACCACGCCCACCAGCAGAAAAGTCGGCCGCCCCCGGATCCAGGAGCGCTCCGCCGGCGGCCTGGAGCCGCGCGACGAGATCCTGGCCGCGGCGGCCGAACTGTTCACCGTCCGTGGCTACACAGCGACCTCCACCCGCACGATCGCGGAGCGCACCGGGCTGCGACAGGCCTCCCTCTACCACTACTTCGACGGCAAGGAGGCGATCCTCGCGGAGCTGCTCGAAGGAACCGTCCGGCCCTCCCTGGAGGTGGCGCGCCGCCTGGTGTCCGAAGCGGAGGCGGCCCCGGAGGCACGGCTGTGGGCCCTGTGCCACTCCGACGCGGCGCTGCTGTGCGGCGGACCGCACAACCTCGGGGCGCTCTATCTGCTGCCCGAGGTGCGGACGGACCACTTCGCGGTCTTCCACCGGATCCGCGCCGAACTCAAGCGGTGCTACACGGAGCTGCTCGCCGCCACGGAACCGGGAGCGGCGCTCGACGCGGACGGCCTGGCGCTCCGCACGGACCTCCTCTTCGGCCTGACCGAGAGCGTCATCCTCATCCGGCGCGCCGACCCCGGACGCGACCCGCGGGCCCTGGCGACGGCGACGGCCGACGCGGCGCTCCGGGTGGCGGGCGTGCCGCAGCGCTCCCTGGCACGGCTGCGCCGCGAGGGGCAACGGCTCCTCGCGGCGGACGGCTGACCGGGCGTCGGGCGGTGGATCACACCAGGACGGGCGAGTCCTCCTTCGACGCCTGACCGGCACCCCTGCGGCGGTGGTACCAGCGGTACGCCGCGCCGGTCGCGACCGTCGCGCCGACGACCAGGACGGTGAACCACTGGAAGTACCAGTGGCCGCCCTCGGGGTCGTACACCTCGGCGCGCGGCCAGGAGAGGTTGACCGTCATGAGGAGGCCGTAGCCGACCGCGAGGGCGTTGACGGGCAGTCCCCAGCGGCCGAGGGAGAACAGCGGCCTGCCGAGTTCGTCGCGCTCACCGTCGGCGGCCGGCGGCCACTCTCCCCTCAGCCGCCGGACCAGCATCGGCCCGGTGACCATCGCGTACGCCAGGTACACCATCGCGATGCACGTGGTGCCGATGGCCAGGAAGGCCTGCGGCGAGGCGAGGTTGAGCAGGAGCAGCAGCCCCGCGCAGACTCCGACCACCACCGCGGCCGTGCCGGGCATCCCGGTCCGCGCCGGCACCCGGGCCAGTCGCGCCGAGCGGGGAAGGACGCCGTCGCGGGCCATGGAGTACAGCATGCGGGTCGCCGAGGTCTGGATCGCGAGGGTGGCCGCGCAGATGGCCAGGGCCACGTCGGCGAGCAGGACCCGGCCGAGGCCGTCGCCGAGGGTGCTGGTCAGCACGTATCCCAGGCCCTCGGTCGCGAGGCGCCCGTCGGTGAGGCTGGGCGCGGCGAGCAGGCCTCCGAGCAGCAGGAGGCCGCCGCAGACGCCGGACGTGGTGAGGGCGCTGAGCGTCGTACGGGGAGCGGTGCGCCGGGGGTTGACGGTCTCCTCGCTCATCTCGCTCGCGCTCTCGAAGCCGATGAGGACGTACGCGGCGGTGAACGAGCCCACCAGGAGCGACGCGATCAGGCCGCCCTGGCCGCCGGTGTGCAGGGTGATCCCGGGATCCCGCTCCGCGTGGGTGGCGAGGAGGGTCACGATGAGGGCGACTCCGGCGATCTCGGCGGTGACGCCGACCGTGTTGACGGCCGAGAGCGCGCGGTTGTCCAGGACGTTGAGGAGCGTGGTGAGCGCGAGCAGGACGAGGCCGAGGACGGCGGCGTTGGCGGCTCCGCTCGTCGTCGTCGGCGAGGGGTCCCCACCGACGAGCTGGAAGCCCGGCCAGACCGCGGGGAGCACGACCTGGAGCGCGAGGGCGGCGGCCGCCACGACCACGATCCGCCCGATCACCATGATCCACCCCGCGTACCAGCCGAAGGCCGGGGTGCCCAGACGGCTCGCCCACTGGTAGATCGCCCCCGCGATGGGCATCCGGGCCGCGAGTTCGGCGAAGCAGGCGGCGACGAGGAGCTGGCCGACGAGGACGACGGGCCAGGTCCAGAAGAAGCCCGGCCCCCCGAAGGAGTAGCCGAGGGAGAAGAACTGGAAGACCGTGGTCAGTACGGAGATGAAGGAGAAGCCGGCGGCGAAGGAGGCGTACCGCCCCATCCGGCGCCGCAACTCCTGGGGGTAGCCGAACTCGGCGAGCGAGCCGTCGCCCGCGGCGCCCGGGGAAGGAGGTGCCGGCCGAGCGGGATCGGTGGTGACGGTCATGGCGGTCCCCTGTCGCGTAGGCGAGTCCCTGCGAATACCTGTCGGATGACAGAAATTAGGGACGGCCGGTTTCCGCCGCGTGTCGCGACCGTGTCTCCCCCGTTAGCGACCCCTCTCCTGACGCCCCGTCCGGGCCGAGGACCGGAGTGCGGCGGCCGCCTGCGCCGCCGCTTTCGCCCCGGGAACGCGACGGTGCCACCGCCCCGAGGGAGCGGTGGCACCGTCGTGTCGTCAGCGCGGGGTCACCCGACCGGAATCGCCCTGGGGAGCGCCGTGTCCACGGTGTTGCCGCTCCGGTCCTCCGCCGCGACGCGGACGCCCAGGAAGCCACCGGACCTCAGCGCCGTGTGCGGTGCGAGGAACCGGTACGCGCCGTCCTCGCCGAGGACGGGAACCCGCTGCCAGGTCACGCCGTTGTCGGCGGTGACCCAGGCGCGCACCTCGCGCAGGCCGTCGAGCGCGCCCGTGACGTCGGCCTTCACCAGCAGCGGAAGGCCGGCCCGCGCCTGGTTCAGGTCGTTCAGCGGGGCGTCGAGCGCCACGTTGAGCAGCTTCACCGGAGTCACCGCGTCACCCGTGCCGCCGGCGGTGAAGGTCCACCTGGACGTCGCCTCGCCGCCCATCGGGAAGATGCCGGCGGAGGTGTACGTGCGGCTCAGCTCGTACGAGGCCCTGCCGGCGTCGGCGAAGGTCCTGTCGATCGACGAGCCCCGGTCGGCGACCAGGGTCCCGTCACGGTACAGCCGTGTCGTGGTCAGGACGCGCTGGGGGAAGTTGAAGTCGCCGTTCTGCCCGACACGCCCCTGCGGATCGACGCTGTCGTCGATCTTCAACTGGAGGCGGGCCCCGGTGGTCTGGCCCGTACCGAGCACGGAGAACGGGCCGGTGAACCAGGTGTACTTCGTGCTGCTGCCCGGCCGGTAGGTGAACGGTGCGGGCGCGTAGTTCATCGACACCCCGCTCTGGTTGCGGTAGCTGAACCGCAGCCAGGTCCGGTCCTCGGCCTGGATGTACTCCGTGCGCTCCCGGGGGACGGTCAGGTAGGACGGCGAGGACGTGTTGAGGCCGTTCAGACCGGTCCCGTAGACCGTACTGCCCTCCTGGTAGCGGAGCTTCTCGTTCATGCCCCGGTACACCATGCGGACCTTGGCGAACGTCTCGACCTCGTCGCGGGTCAGCCGTCGCTCGGGATCGTCGCCGACCTCGGTCCGGGCGTAGGCCGCGTCGTAGAGGACACTCGTGTCGCCCACGGCGGTGTCGCTTTCCGCGTCGGCGAGGCGCCACCGCTCGTTGAAGGCGATCTTGCCGAGGTGGGTGTCCGTGGTGGGCGTGATCCAGAGCGCGTCGCGCGGGAAGGCTCCGTAAGCGCCGCCGGCCAGCATGCTGTGCCGGATGCCGAACCGGCCGTCGTCGGTCGTACGGGTCAGGTTGCCCGCCATGAACTCCGGCCGGGTGTCCGCGCCCTCCACGGAGGCGGTCCAGCGGCGGGCCCTGCGGGCGTCGAAGACGATCTCGTTCGAGCCGGCCGTCAGATCGGCGCTGACGATGGCGATCTGACGCAGCCCGTCGACGGTCATCCCGATCAACCCCAGGCCCATGTAGCGCCCCTCGGGAACCCGCAGGTCACGGGTGCCCGCGACGCTGACCTCCGCGTTCAGCGAAGCCCCGCTGTCCGCGTTGAGGAGGGATATCTGGGCGGGTGCGGGCTTGCCGGCGCGGTCCAGGACGGTGACCTTGACGGACTGTGCCCGGTCCAGGAGCAGCGGGACCCGCAGCGCCTGGCCGCCACCGGTGGGAAGGACCGTCAGCGCACCGGTGTAGGTGCCGGTGGGCGTGCCCGTGGCATCGACGGTGAGGGTGACGTCGGTGGACTCACCGGCGCCCAGCGTGACCGTGGAGGTCGACAGGCTCAGCAGGCCCGCCGGAGGAGTCGACCCGGTGGCGGCCAAGGTGCCCATGAGGTCCAGGGTGACCGTCGCGGCGCCCTTGTTGGTGAGCTTCACGGAACGGGTCGCGGTGCCGTCGGTCACGTCGAGGCGCCCGAAGTCGAGGGCACCGGTATCGGCCACGACGGTCTGCTTCAGCGCGGCGGGGAGGTTCACCACACCGGCGCCGACGTCGTACAGGGACTGGCCGTTCTGCGGAGCCGTCGTGGTGCCCATCAAGGTGTGCTTGAGCTGGTCCGGGGTCCAGTCGGGGTGCTCCTGCGCCAGGACGGCCGCGGCACCGGCGATGTGCGGGGCGGCCATCGACGTGCCGGAGAGCGCCGTGTAGGCCGGGTCGGACTGCACGGTGCCGAGGTTCGTGCCGGTGGCGCGGGCCGCGACGACGTTGACGCCGGGGGCGGCTATCTCGGGCTTGACCGTTCCGTTGAAGGAGGGGCCGCGGCTGGAGAACGAGGCGGTGCCGCCGGCGAAGTCCACCGCGGCAACCGACAGGGCGTGTGGGGCGATCGAGGGGGCGGACACGGTGCTGATGTTCGGACCGTTGTTGCCCGCCGACACCACGAAGAGGGTGTCGGACGAGGTGGCCAGCGCTTCGAGCGACTGGGTGACCGGGTCCTTGCCGTTGGTCGGGCCGCTGCCCAGTGACATGTTGACGACCTTCGCGCCCTGCGCGACCGCCCACTCCATGCCGGCGATGACCTGCGAGTCCGATCCGGACCCGTCGTCGCCGAGGACCTTGCCGATGATCAGGTCGGCGTCCGGTGCGACGCCGGACCGCAGGCCCGGCGCCCCGGCGCCGCTGCCCGCCACGGTCGCCGCGACGTGGGTTCCGTGGCCCTGCTTGTCGAGCGTGCCGCCACTGCCCGAGAAGTCCCTGGTCGCACTGATCCGGCCCACGAGGTCGGGGTGGGTCTGGTCGGCCCCGGTGTCGAGCACGGCGACCTTGACGCCCTTGCCGGTACGGCCGGACTGCCAGGCGGTGTCGGCCCCGATCTGGGTGAGGTTGCGGTCCAGCGCGTCGGCGTGGACCTTGCCGTCGAGCCAGATGCTCTCGACGCCCTTCAGCGCGCCCTTGGTGTCGAGGGCGTCACCGAGCTCGGCCGCGTCGTCCTTGTCGAGGACGGCCGTGCTCGCCTTCAGCGAGCGGAAATCACGCTGGGCGGGCAGCAGACCGTCGCCGGCCAGCGCCTCCGGCCGCTGCGCGCCGGCGCGGCGCACGATCAGCGGCAGCGTTCCGGCGCGGGAGTCGTCGTACCCGTCGCGGATCAGGCCGTCGACGTTGAACAGCTGCGGGTCCAGGACGGAGCCCACCTTGCCGATGACGTCGCTCGGGTAGAAGTACGCGTCGCCGTCGATGTCCGTACGGGCGAGGACCGTACCCGGCTCCGAACCGTCGGCGGGCTCCGCGCTGTACGACTTCCTGCCGTCCGAGGTGGTGGTGACCGTGACCCGGTCACCCGTGACGAGGGTGACCGTACGGCTCACCGCGGCGCCGGACGGGGAGACGGCCGGGGTGACGGCCGCGTCCGGTACGGGCCCCGCGGCCGCTGACGGCAGGGCCGCGGGCGAGCACAGGGCGGCGACGGTGATCGCCGCCACGAGTCGGGCACGGGCGGGGTGTCTCATGAGGTCTCCGGGTTCTGGAGGGGGGAGGAGGTCGGCGTGCCGGGCGCGTTGGACGACGGCAGCTTGATGCGGTACGCACTCCGGTCGTCCGTCCCGTCCTCCTCGAGCAGCACGGTTCCGGTGAGCCGGCACCACGCGCGGAGGGAGGGACGGACCTGAGGGTTCGCGCTGTGCAGTTCCAGCACGCTGCCCTCGGGCAGCTCGCACCGGCGCCGCTCCAGGAGGTCGAGGATGCGCGCCCATGGCTCGCCCCCCGCGTCGACGACGGCGCGGACCGAGTCGTCCGGAGCGGACGACTCGGGGAAGGCGGCGCCGGACGACGCTCGGGACGGGGCAGCACACATGGGGCGGTTCTTCCTGGACGGTCGGGAACGCGGGCACGCTCACCCGGGATTCCGGGGGTGGCCAGGACCGTAGGCAGCCCTCGTTACCCGCGAATTACCGCTTTTCCAGGAGGGTGGACGGACCGGCTCTCCGGGTGACGACCCGAGTCGCGGCCAGCTCCGCCGTCAGCCGTCGCATTCCTTCCAGCACCTGAGGATCGCGGGCGAGTGGCATCGCGTCGGCGCAGGCCCGCAGCGCCTCCTCGGCCCGCGTGTGACGCCCGCACCGCAGTTCGACCTCGGCGAGTCCCACCAGCGCGTACGGCAGCACCCATGAGGCACCGAGCGAACGGGCCAGCCTCACTGCCGCGTTGGACAGAGCCGTCGCCCGGCGGTGGTCGCCCACCAGCAGCTCGGCGCCCGCCAGATTGCTCTGGTCGAAGGCCAGCACGGTGGGGTCGCCCGTGCGCCGGGCGACCCAGACGGCTCGCCGCGCGAAGTCCCGTGCGGCCTTCGGCCGGCCCTCCTCACGGGCCAGTTCGCCCACGACGGAGAGCGCGCTGGAGATCAGCGCCGCGTCGCCGGTCCGCTCGGCCGTACTCAGGGCCGCCTCGGCCGCCTCGCGGCTCTCCCGTACCCGTCCGGTGACGAGCAGGGCGGCGGCGCGGGTGGTGAACGTGCGGGAAAGCAGCGGATCCCGCTCTCCGGCGGGGAGCCGCACGGTCTCCGACTCCGCCCGGCGCAGGGCGACGAGCGTCTCGTCGAAGTGCCCGGCGTGGAAGCCCAGCGCGCCAAAGGCGAGATGGAGCCTGGCACGCTCACCTGCCGTCGACCGACCGCGCGGAGCGCCCCGGAGCACGGCGAGACCGTCGAGCGGGCGCCCTGCACGGCCCAGGACCTCGGCCAGACACACCGCGGCGCGCAGCGTGCCGGAGGAGTCCCCGGCCGCCGTCAGATCCCGCAGCGCCCGCCTCAGCACGTCCTCGGCCTCCGGATAGCGTGCCGCGCGGCGCAGGACCTCGCCCCAGGCCAGCCGCGCCTCCCCCGCCGCCGCCCGGTCGGTGGTGTCCAGCCGGGCGACCAGTTCCCGGTAGTAGTCGCAGGCGCTGTCGTTGGCGTACAGGGCGGCCGCCCGGTCGGCGGCCGCCCGGAGGAAGACCGGTGCCCGCTCGTCGTCGGCGACCGCCATGTGGAACGCGAGGGTGTCGACGGCGTCGGGACGCAGCCGCAACACCGCGTCCGCGTACGCCTGGTGGATCCGCCTGCGCGCGGCTCTGCTCAGCTGTTCCGCGCAGGCGAGTCGTACGAGTGGGTGGCGGAAGGCGTAACCGAGAACGGCCCGGCCGCCAAGGACGACATCACGTTCCTCCACGATGCCCGATCCGGCCGCCGCGTCGAGGGCCGCCGTGACTTCCGGGCCCTCCAGCGGCGGATGCAGACCGGCGGAGGCGACGGCCTCGATCTCGGTGAGCGCGACGGCGGTACCGCCGGCGACCGCCAGGGCGGCGAGGGTGCGGCGGGCGTCACGGGGCAGGCGGGTGAGTCTGCTGCCGACGAGACGCCGGATGCCGTCGGGAACGGCGTCGGCGTCCGGCTCGGCGGTGGTGCGGTGCCGCGGTTCCATGCGCTCCAGGTCCGCTCCCGGGGTGCTCGTCAGTTCCAGGGCGAACAGCGGGTTTCCGAGCGAGAGCCGGAAGATGCGAGAGACCGTGCGACGCGCCTCCGCGGATTCGACGGAGCCGGAGCCCGAGCGGCCGGAGAAGTCCGTGCCGGCCGCGGAGTCCGTGCCGACGGGGCGGCCCGCAGCCGCGGCGGCCAGCCCGGCGCAGTCGGCTCGGCTCAGACGCAGGAGGTCGACCTCCACCGCCATCCGCTGCCGCAGGATCCCGTCGAGCACCTGTCGCCGCACGTCGTCCGGTTCGAGCGTGTCGTCGCGGCAGGTGGCGATGAACCGCCAACGTCTGGCCTGAGTGGTCCGGACGAGATGGTGGAGCAGGCTCAGCGAGCCCGGGTCGGCCGCGTGCAGATCGTCGAGCACCACGAGGACCGGCCGGGCCGCCGCCAGGTCGGTGAGGAAACCGGCGACGGCGCGGAACAGCCGCGCTCGCTCCTCCTCGGGGCTCGCGGCGGCGGCCGGTCCCCCGCCCAGCGACGGCAACAGGGTGGCGAGCCCCGCATGTTCGGCGCCCACCCGGGAACGCTCCTCCGCGCCGCACCCGGCGAGCAGGCCGTCGAGCGCGTCGACGAAGACCCCGTACGGCGTCTGCCCCTCCGCCTCGTGGCTCGTGCCCCACAGCACGCACACGCCCTCGGCCGCCGCACGGCGTGCCGCCTCCGCGACGAGCCGCGTCTTGCCGATGCCCGCCTCGCCGCGCACCACGACGAGGGGGGCCGGCCCGGCCGGCGCCGCCGCCCCGGGTTCCCGCGCGGACCCTCGGGCATGCTCGACGAGGAGCTCCAGCGGGCGCTCCCGGCCGAACAGCGGCAGGCGTTCGGGGCGGCGGATCGCGGGCGGCAGCGGCGCGGGTTCCGGCAGGGTGCGCGCGGGCGGTGGGACGGTCCGGGCGTCGAGCGCGGCCAGGGCGGACCGGTGCAGCGCCTCCAGTTCGGCGCCCGGCCGCACGCCCAGTTCCTCGGAGAGCGCCTCGCGGCAGGCGTGGTACTGCCGGATGGCCTGGCGTGGCCGGCCCATGGCGCACCAGGTCCGCGCCAGGAGCAGGTGCAGCCCCTCGTCGGCGGGGAATCGGTCCAGCGCCTCGCGCAGCACACCGACGGCGTCGTCGGTGCGGCCGTCGGCCAACAGACTTTCCGCAAGGGCCCGTACGAGCTGTTCGCGGAGCACCTCGATGCGGAGCCGACGTTCCCGCGCCCAGTCCGCGTACCGGTCCTCAGGGAGGAGCTCCCGGCCCAGGGAGGCCAGTGCCGCGCCGAGTGCGTCGGGTGCTCCCCCGGCGAGCGCGGCCCGGGCGGACTCCTCCGCCTCGTCCGCGTCGACCCGTACCCGGTCCGCCGCCAGGAAGAGCGCCTCGCCCTCCGCCACCACGTAGGAGGACGGAGTCCGGGGCGTGAGTTCCGGTTCCAGGGCGTGGCGCGCGGCATGGAGCGTGACCCGCAGGTTCCGTGCCGCCGACTCCATCGGGACGTCCGGCCACAGCAGCTCCATCATCTCCTCGCGATGGCGCCGCCGCCCCGGGGCCACGGCCAGCAGCTTCACCAGCGTCTGCGCGGTGCTGCGGCGCCAACGCCGGGGAATCTCCACGCCGTCGTCACGGACCGCCCCGAACCCTCCCAGGAGGTGCAGGGTCAGCCGTGGAGCGCGCGGGGTCTCGGCCGGTCCTGGCATGGCGCACACCTTAGCGATGAACGGTCTCTCGTACGACGGTGCTGTGCGCCCCTGCCGTCGCGGGCGCGACACCGTGGGCGGTGTGTCCGGACGACGTGCTTCCGGACGTCCGCGCGACCGGGGATCCGGCTCGTTCCTGCGTGGAGTCCCCGGTCGTGCCGCCGCCGCTGGAGCGGCTCAGGCGATGTCGACGATCGTGCGCAGGGCCTCGCCGGTGTGCATCTGGCGGATCGCCTCGTTGATGTCGGTCAGCGGGACATGGTGCGTGATCATCGACTCGAGGTCGATGCGGCCCGCGCGCCACAGGTCGATGATCGTGGCGTACGTGCGGCGGATGTCGTCGCCGCCGTAGAACGAGGGCAGGATCGCCTTCTCGTTGAGGACCAGTTCGGCCATGCTGATGTCGGTCATGTCGGTGCGCGAACCGGCGCCGACGAGGCAGACCGTGCCTCCGAGGCGGGTGGCGTCGTAGGCGGCGCGCAGGGTGCCCGCCTTGCCGACGGCCTCGAAGGCGTAGTCGAAGCCGAAGCCTCCGGTGAGGCGCTTGACGGTCTCCGGCAGCTCATCGGGAGCGATGGCCTCCGTGGCGCCGAACTTCAGCGCCCACTCGCGGCGGTTCGGTGTCGGGTCGACGGCGATGATCCGGGCCGCACCGGCGACCTTGGCGCCCTGGAGGATGCTGATGCCGACGCCGCCGAGACCGATGACGACGACCGACGAACCGGGCTTGACCCTGGCCGTGTTGAGGGCCGCGCCGATGCCGGTGGTGACGCCGCAGCCGATCAGGGCGGCGATGTCGTAGGGCACGTCGTCGGGGATCGGGATCGCCGCGTAGGCCGCGATCACGGTCTCCTCGGCGAAGGTGCCGGCGCCCAGCATTCCGGGGACGGCCGTCTCCCCGCTGCGGAAGTTGATGTGGGCGAGGTTGCGGTAGCCGCTGCGGCACAGGTGGCCGTCGCCGGCCTTGCAGGAAGGACAGGCGTCGCACGGCGGCATCCAGCAGACGATGACGCGGTCGCCCGGCTTGACGTGCGTGACGCCCTCACCGACCTCGACCACCTCGCCGGCGCCCTCGTGGCCGGGAACGAACGGGGCGGGGTGGGCGAGCACACCGCTCATGGCCGACAGGTCGGAGTGGCACAGGCCGGCCCTGTGCAGCTTGACGCGGACGCGTCCGGGGCCGAAGGACGTCGACTCGACGTCGACGACGTCCAGGGTCCCGTCGCCGGTCTTGTGCAGGACTGCTGCGTGCATCGTGGGCTCCTCGTGGGTGTGGCGGGGGTCAGGATCGGGCCGGGGCGGGCAGGTGGATCGTCTTGGTCTCCTGGTACGCGGCGAAGCCCTCGGGGCCGAACTCGCGGCCGATCCCGGAGTTCTTGTAGCCGCCGAACGGGCCGGCGACGTCGAAGCGCTGGCAGTTGACCGAGTACGTGCCGGTGCGGATCAGCCGGGCGATCTCGGTGCCGTGCTCGTCCGTGCCCGCCCAGACGGTGCCGGCCAGGCCGTAGGGGGACTCGTTGGCGATCCGGACGGCGTCGGCCTCGTCCTCGTAGCGGATGAGGCAGATGACCGGCCCGAAGATCTCCTCCTGGGCGATGCGCATCCCGTTGTCGACGTCACCGAACAGGGTGGGCTCGATGTACCAGCCGGTGCCCAGACCTTCGGGGACGCCGCCGCCGGTGAGCAGCTTGGCGCCCTCGTCCTGGCCGATGCGGATGTAGTCGAGGTTCCGCTGCCGCTGCCGCTCGGTGACCATCGGACCGATCTGCGTGGCCGGGTCGGACGGGTCGCCGACCCTGAGCGAGGCGACGGCGGCGGTGAGCTTCGCGGCGATCTCGTCGTAGCGGCTCGCCGGGGCGAGGACGCGGGTCAGGGCGACGCACGCCTGGCCGCTGTTGGCGAAGGCGCCCATCACGAGGTTGGGCAGGGCGGCGTCGAGGTCCGCGTCCTCCAGGAGGATCGCCGCGGACTTGCCGCCGAGCTCCAGGGTGACGCGGGTGAGGTTCCGGGCGGCGGCGGCCATGATCCGCTTGCCCGCGTCGACCGATCCCGTGAAGGCGACCTTGTCGATGTCCGGGTGGGCGACCAGGTAGGCGCTGGTCTCGCGGTCCGCCGGAAGGACGCTGAGCACGCCTTCCGGAAGTCCGGCGGCCTCGCACACCTCGGCCAGGAGGTAGGCGTCCAGGGGCGTTTCCGGGGAGGGCTTGAGGACGACGGTGCAGCCCGCGAGCAGGGCGGGCGCGAGCTTGCCCGCGATGGTCAGCTGGGGCACGTTCCAGGGGGTGACGGCGGCCACCACGCCAACCGGCTCGCGGCGGATCAGCAGGGGGCCGGTGAGACCGGGCCGCTCCTCCTCCGTCGCGAGGCCGGCGGCGACGGCGAGGGTCGCGCCGAAGGTGGCGACGGCGCTGAGCGCCTGCGCGCGGACGGAGACGGTGACGGGGCAGCCGTTCTGCAGGGTGATCAGTTCGGCGAGCTCCTGATGACGCGCGAGGAGCCCGTCCTTGATCCGGGTGACGATCTCGATGCGCTCCGCGGGCGTCATCCGGGGCCACGGGCCGTGGTCGAAGGCTTCACGGGCCGCCGCGACCGCGCGGTCCACGTCCTCGGGCGTGGCGTGCGGCACGCGCCCGACGACCTGCTCGGTCACCGGCGACACCACCTCGATGCTGTCCCGGCCCGCGGGCTCGGCCCACCGGCCGCCGATGAAGAGGGTGCGGCGTTCCAGGATGTCGGTCATGTGCGGGGTCCTCGCTGTCATTGCGTAGGCAGGGTGATGCCGGAGGGCGGTCGGTCACACGATCGACAGGATCCTTCGAAGTGAACGATGACTACTTGTCCAACAGGTGCGACACCTTTGAAATCCGGCTCCATCGCTGGCTAAGTTAATTTAGACTAACGCGGCTGCCCAGAGACATCAGTCCGTGTAGACATAGAAGCCGCACCCCGCCTTCCGGCCCACGGCGCCGGCCGCCACCATGCGCCGCAGCAGCGGCGGCGGGGCGTACAGCGGCTCCTTGAACTCCTCGTACATCGATTCGGCGATCGACAACGCCGTGTCGAGGCCGATGAGGTCGAGAAGCCGGAGCGGCCCCATGGGGTGGGCGCAGCCGAGCACCATGCCGGCATCGATGTCCTCGGCCGAGGCCACCCCGGACTCGAGCATCCGCACGGCGGAGACGAGGTAGGGGACGAGCAGGGCGTTGACGACGAAGCCCGCACGGTCGCGGGCCAGGACGACGGTCTTGCCGAGCGTGCGCTCGATGAAGGCCGTCACGTCCGCGGTGACCTCCGGGGCGGTGAGCTGGGTGGGGATGACCTCGACCAGCCGCTGCACCGGTACGGGGTTGAAGAAGTGCACGCCGACGACACGCCGCGGCTGTCCGGTGACCGCGGCCAGGTCGATGATCGGGATCGACGAGGTGTTGGAGGCGATGACCGCCTCGCGACCGGCCAGGACACGGTCGAGCCGCTGGAAGACGGACGCCTTGACGTCGCGCTGTTCGGCAACCGCCTCGACGACCAGATCGCGGTCGGCGAAGCCGTCGAGGTCGGTGGTGAACGAAAGCCGGCGAAGCGCCGCCTCACGCTCCCCCTCGGTCAGCTTGCCGCCCCGGAGCCCCCGGTCGAGCGAGGCGGTCAGCCGGGACCGGCCTGCCGCGAGGGCTTCGGCGCCGCGTTCGGCGACCACGACGTCGAGGCCGGCGCGCGCGCAGACCTCGGCTATCCCGGAGCCCATGAGCCCGCAGCCCACGACCCCGACTCGACTGAATTCACGCATCCGACGGATGTCCTCTCTCACTGTTGACGGCGCCACCGTTCACGGTCGTCGGTGTCGCACACCCCGAACACCTCGAAGACGAGCTCGCCGGCGGCGGGGTCCGTCCCGGCCACCGGACGCACCCGGGTCCCCTCGCGCACGAGATGCGGCGGGGCACCGACGACCCGACAGCGGAGCGTGAAGCCCTCCGGGAACCGCACGACCGACTCGCTGCGCATCGCCCTTCGATAGCGGCTCACCACCGTCGACCGGACCACGACGCCCCGGCCGTCACTCCGGTGGGAGTCGAGGTCGCTCGACGCGCACACCGGGCACAGGGCTGCTCTCCGGCGGCGAACAGCAGATGCTCGCCATCGGGCGGGCCCTGATGGCACGGCCCCGGCTGCTGCTCCTGGACGAGCCCTCCCTCGGCCTCGCGCCGCTCGTGGTCGCGCGGATCGCCGAGGTGGTCCGGCACATCAACGCACTCGGCACCGGCGTCCTGCTCGTCGAGCAGAACGCGGCCCTCGCCCTGGAACTCGCCGACCACGCGTACGTCCTCGACGTCGGCCGGATCCGCCTCGAAGGACCCGCCGACGAGCTGTCCCGGTCCGACGAGGTCCGGCGCCTGTACCTCGGCGAGCGGCCGGAGGGAGACGGCGAGCCGGGCCCCGGCGACGAGGAGGCCGCTCCCGCCCCCTCGCTGGGCAGGTGGTCCCGTTGATCCGCGAACTGCTGCGCCACGCCGCCTCCCCCGGGACCTCACCCTCGCAGGAAGGGGTTCCGGCGCTGACCGTGGAGGACGTGACCGTACGCTTCGCCGGCCTCACCGCCCTGGACGGCGTCGGGTTCACCGTCGCACCGGGCAGCGTGCACGCGCTGATCGGCCCCAACGGGGCCGGCAAGTCCTCCTGTTTCAACGTCCTCTCGGGGGTCTACCGCGCGGCGAGCGGCAGCGTGCGCTTCGGCGAGGCGGAGCTGACCGCCCTCCCGCCGCACCGGATCGCCGCCCTCGGCGTCGCCCGGACCTTCCAGAACATCGTCCTCACCCGGGGAACGGTCGCGGACAACCTGATGCTGGGCCGCCAGACCCTGACCCGCGCCGGCTTCACCGCGACGGCGCTGCGCCTGCCGAGCGTGGTGCGGGAACAGCGTCTGCACCGCGAGCGCGTCCGCGAGATAGCCGAGTTCACCGGGCTCGGGGCGCTCTTCGACGCACCGGTCGCCCTCCTGTCGTACGGGGACCGCAAGCGCGTCGAACTCGCCCGGGCGCTCTGCATGGAGCCCAGGCTGCTGCTCCTCGACGAGCCGGTGGCCGGCATGAACACCGCCGAACGTCTGGGGATGGCCCGCACGATCGCCCACATCAGGGACGCCCTGGGCGTCTCCGTGCTGATCGTCGAGCACGACATGGGGATGGTGATGCGGATGGCGGACGAGGTGACCGTCCTGGACTTCGGGCGCCGGATAGGCGGCGGTTCGCCCGAGGCCGTCCAACGCGATCCGGCGGTCGTCCGGGCGTACCTGGGCGGCGGCCCGTCCTCCGCCACCATCCCGGCCCCCGACGGCCCTGACACGGAGCAGGCTCCATGAACACGCTCGTCCAGACCGTCTTCAACGGCATGGCCCTCGGCTCGGTCTACGCCCTCGTGGCCCTCGGCTTCTGCCTCGTCTTCAAGGTGTCCGGCGCGGTCAACTTCGCCCACGGCTCCCTCCTGCTCCTCGGCGGCTACCTGGTCGCGGTCCTGCACGAGCCGCTCGGCTTCGTCGGCGCCCTCGCCGTCGCCGCGCTCGGAGCGGCGGCCGCGGCGGCGCTCGAAGCACTCGTCCTGCGCCGGGTGGCGCGGGCGAACGGTCCTGCCGTACCCACCATCCTGACCATCGGCGTCGACATCCTCCTGCTCACCGAGCTCGCCCGGCGGATCGGCGGCGACGTCCTCGGCACCGGCGACCCCTGGGGAGCCGACGTGCTCACGGTCGGCGGCGTGACCGTCGCCCAGGCCCGGGTGTACTCGCTGCTCGCCGCCGCACTCCTGGTGGGCACGTTCCTGGCGGCCTTCCGGTGGACGGGCTGGGGCCTGTCCATGCGCGCGTACTCCTCCGACGCCGAGGCCGCCGCGCTGATGGGCGTACGGGGCGACCGGCTGCGCATGAGCGCGTGGCTGCTCGCCGGCGCGCTGGCCGCGGTGGCCGCCGTCTTCCTGGCGGCGTTCCCCGGCACCGGCATCGACCGGACCACCGGCCAGATCGCCCTCGCGGCCTTCCCCGCGGCGGTGCTCGGCGGACTCGGCTCGGTCGGCGGCGCCCTGCTGGGCAGTCTCCTCGTCGGCATGGCGGAGGCCCTGGCGACCGGCTACCAGCAGCAGTTGAGCGGCCTCGGCTCCGGACTCGCCGAGGTCGTCCCGTACGCCGTGATGGTGCTGGTCCTGATCGTCCGGCCGCAGGGCCTGCTCGGAGCCAAGGAGTCATCCCGTGTCTGACCGCTTCTCATCGGCTCCCGCATCGGTCGTTCGGCGGCTGCGGGCCCTCGGCCCCCGGCGGATCGCCGCCCTGGCGGGCTGTCCGCTGCTCCTGGCACCGCCGCTCTACCTCTCCTCCTTCTGGCTCCAGACCGGGCTCTTCGCGATGGTCGCGGTGATCGCCGCGATCGGCCTGAACCTCCTCGTGGGAACGGCCGGACAGCTCTCGCTCGGCCACGCTTTCTTCCTGGCGGTCGGGGCGTACGGCTACACCTGGCTCGCCGACGACTCCCACCGCTCCGGGACGACCGAGCTCGCGGGTCTCGGCCTTCCCCCGCTGGTCGCGTTCGCCGCGGCGGTGACGCTCGCCGGTGTCGCGGGCGCCGCCTTCAGCCCCCTCTCGGGTCGGCTGCGCGGCATGTACCTCGGGGTCGCCACGCTGGCCCTGATCTTCTTCGGCCACCACGCGATGCTCAACGCCGAGTCGTACACCGGCGGTTTCAACGGCCGGACGGTCCCCGACATGGAGATCCTCGGGCTGAGCCTGGGCGATGCCGACGACGGCCTGGCGGTGCTCGGCGTCCCCTTCGGGGGGCTGGAACGGCTCTGGTACTTCGGCCTGGTGCTGGTCGTGGTGGCCGCCCTGGCGGCCAGGAACCTCCTCAGGGGGCGTCCCGGCCGGGCACTCGGAGCCCTGCGCGACAGCGAGGTCGCCGCCGCGGTGATGGGGGTCCCTGCAGCCCGCTACCGCGCCGCCGCCTTCACCGTCTCGTCGATGTACGCGGGCGCGGCGGGCGCACTGCTGGCGCTGGCCGCCCAACGGGTCGTCCCCGACTACTTCAGCCTGCTGCTCTCCATGGACATGCTCGCCATGATCGTGATCGGCGGCCTCGGCTCCGTCGCGGGCGCGGCGGCCGGGGCGGTTTTCGTCAGCGTGCTGCCTCAGCTGCTCGCCCACTACTCCGACGCCCTTCCGCTGGTGGTGTCCGCCGGTTCCACCGAGCCGGGGCTCGGCTCGGCAGACGCGGCGCGCTTCCTCTACGGCGCCGCGCTGGTCCTGACCCTGGTCTTCGCCCCGGGAGGACTCGTGGGTCTCCGCGGCCGGCGGGCCGCCCGCGTCCTGCGGGGTCTTCCACGGCCGCGTCGCTCCTCCTCCCCTACCACTCCTCCTCCCCCGCCTTCCGCCGGTGCCGGCACCGGCGGCGACACCCTCAAGGAGCACACACCGTGAACCGCAGAAAGACCCTCGTGGCCGCCGCGGCGGCCACCTCGCTGGCCGTCGTCCTGGCCGCATGCAGCACCAAGGGCGGCGACTCCGCCGGTTCCACCGACAAGGCCGGCATGAAGACCGGCCCCGGCATCACGCAGGACAAGATCAGCGTCGGGGTCCTCACCGACCTCAGCGGTCCGGTCGCGCCGCTCGGCAAGAGCGCCCTCCAGGCCGAGCAGCTCTACCTGAAGCAGGTGAACGCCGCGGGAGGCGTCTGCGGACGCACGGTCGAGCTGGTGGTGCGCGACCACGGGCTCGACGTGCAGAAGGCCGTCGCGGCCTACGCCGAAATCGAGCCCCAGGTCGCGGCGCTCGGCCAGCTGAGTGGCTCGGCACAAACCGCGGCGCTGCTGGACGGCATCGAGAAGGACAAGCTCCAGTCGATCCAGATCGGTGCCTCCGGCACCGTCCTGGGCAAGCCCCACCTGCGCCTGATGGCCAGCACGTACGACATCGACATGGTCAACGGAGTCGGCTTCCTGGTGAAGGCCGCGAAGCTGAAGAAGGGCGACAAGGTCGGTCACGTCTTCATCGAGGGCGAGTACGGCGGCAACGCGGCCGAGGGCGCCAAGTTCGCCGCGCAGAAGGCCGGCCTCACCCTCGTCGCGCAGACCGTGAAGCCCACCGACAAGGACCTCACCGCGCAGGTGACCGCGCTCCGTGCCGCGGGCGTCAAGGCCGTCGTGTTCAGCGGCGTCCCCGCTCAGACCGCGTCCCTCGTCGGCGTCGCCGCCGCCACCGGCCTGAAGGTACCGGTGCTCGCCAGCGCCCCGGCCTACGTGCCTCAGCTGCTGGCAACACCGGCGAAGCCGGCGCTGGAGAAGATGCTGTACGTGGCCAGCCCCTGGCCGGCGCTCAGCGTCGACGAGCCGTCGGTGAAGAAGCTCGTCGACGACTACACCAAGGCCTACCCCAAGGACCCGGTGAACCAGGCGGCGCAGGCCGGCAACGCGGCCGGCTCCCTCCTCGTTGGCACCCTCAAGGCCGCCTGCGAGAAGAAGGACCTCAGCCGCGACGGCATCAGCAAGGCCCTGCGCAGCCTCACCGCGTACGCCGAGGGCTTCCACGAGCCGCAGGACTTCTCCGACCCGGCCAAGGCGTCCAGCACGAAGACGTACATCGCCCAGCCCGCCGCGGACGTTCCCGGCGGCATGAAGCAGATCCAGGACGCCACCGAGGACCCGGCACTCGCCGAGTACCTCGCCGCGCACGGGAGCTGATACATCGGGCGCGGTGACATGACTGCACGGGACGCCGAAAGGCGCTCCCGTGCGGTCGTCGTCTTGTGCGCGGTCGCTCCCCACGGGCTCTCGGATCCCGGTCAGCACGACGAGTGTCCCGACAGCGCGTGCCTGCTCCCTGTTGAGCGCGAAGAGGTCGAGAAGACCGCGCTCGGTGCGGGCTCGGCGGACGTCGTCGAGGGAGTACGTGTTGACCGGCCGCCAGGTCCGGTCCCGCGGTCAGCGACCGTACGCGGTCCGCCATGGTCGCGACCCGCTGCCCGCGGACGAGGCCGCCGCCCGCGTCCGCAGAGTCGAGGCCCCCGGCGACCGTGCACCGCGCCTCGCCGTGTCCGGCGAGGGGTGCTGACGTGGGGAACACGGAGCGGGAGGGGCGCCTTCCGTACGGCGGGCGCGCGAGGGCGGACCACTCCGGGGTCTCCCCGGCCGGCCCCGTGGCGTCCGCGACGGCACGGACGCGAGCGGGCCCGTGCCGCTCGGCGGCACGGGCCCGTTGTCGGGGAGGGCGGGGTCAGGACAGGGCGTAGGAACGCAGGGACGGCTCGGCCCACACCTTGGTGGCGTTCAGGAGCTCCGCGCTCATGTTCGCTGCGGCGACCGCGGTGGCCCCGCTCGCCTCGGACACCGTGACGCCGGGGAGGTTCACGTCCAGGCACTTGCCGAACGGCAGCCGGCCGGGGTCGGCCGCCCCGGAGTGCGAGAGCGCGTCGACGACCAGCCCGTAGGCGACGGAGTCGTACAGGAAGCCGAAGTGGGTGACGGTGCGCCCGGGGCAGACGCTCTGCATCGATATGTTCGCGGCGCCGCTCACCGGCGCGGTCGTGACGGGGACGATGGCCTCGTCGGTGAGGCTGTAGAGGTTGGTGTAGGAGACGGGGCCGGGGGTCTCGTCGCCGGCGTTGAGGGCGGCGAGGAAGTCGGATCCGACACTGAACTGGTGCAGTGCGGGAGCGCAGGGGGCCGTGCAGAAGAGGTTGCCGGCACCGATGCCGTGGCCGGGGTTGGCCAGGAAGACCGCGTCGTCGACCTCGCCCTGCAGGCTCGGCCACCACCTGAGCGCCCAGCGGATCTCCATGTTGCCCTGGCTGTGGCCGATGACGTCGACCTTGCGACCGGTCAGGGAGTTGATCCTGCCGACGGCGTGGACGACGTACTCGGCGGCCTCCTGGATGTCGCCCATCGACCTGTTGGGCAGGTCGACCGTGCAGACGTCGTAGCCCGCGTCGCGCAAGGCGGGGGCGTAGCCCCAGCCCCAGCTCTCGTCGGCGGTGGAGCTGGTGCCGTGGACCAGCAGCACCGGCTCACGGTCGGGATGGGCGTAGGAGCCGGGGCAGTGCAGCGCCGCGTCGAGCGTGGCGGCCGGGGTGTCGAGCCCGGGTTCGACGGCCGCGGTGGCGGCCGGGGCGGGCCCGAGAAGGACGGCGACGAAGACGCCCAGCAGGGCTGCGGCGAAGGCGCTCGGCCGGCGGCGCAGCGGGGTCTTCCACGATCTGTTCAACGTGACTCCTGTGGGTGGAGGGGTGGGTGGGTGCCGTGTCCGGACACCGGCCGTGGCCGTGTCCGTGGTTGTGGTTGTGGCCGTACGCGCACGAGGTTCGGTCGGGGCCCGGCGAGAATCGGCGAGCGAATCGGAGGATCACGTTCCAGGTCCCGGCGGGAGCGAACAACCCTTCGCGCACGCCCTGTTCGGCTCCGGCGCGATCTGTGTGGGCGGTCACAGGAGAAGGCACCGCGTCCTGCCCCGCGACACAAGACCTGCCCGCCCGCGACCGTCACCCAGCCGTGGCGTCCACGCACCGGAGCGACGAGCGTCTCCACGCGCGTGGACGCGAAGGCGTCGGCGCCCCGCGCTTCCCCGGGGCGCCGACGTATCCACCTGTTCTCAGCGCGCCGTGGCGGCATCCTCGGTGAGCTGGTCGCGCAGTGCCGTCTTGAGGATCTTGCCGGTGGGCGTGAGCGGCAGGAAGTCGACCACGCGCAGGTCACGGACCTTCTGGTAGGGCGCGACGCGCTCGGCCACGTACACCATCAGCTCGTCGGCCAGCTCATCCGCTTCCGCGACGCCGGGGCGCAGGACGACGAACGCGGCCGGGATCTCGCCCGCGTTCGCGCTCGGGGCGCCCACGACCGCGGCCTGGGCCACGGCCGGATGGCCGCAGAGGATCTCCTCCAGCGGCTGCGGATAGACGTTGTAGCCCTTGTAGATGATCATGTCCTTGGCGCGTCCGACGAGGAAAAGATGGCCGTGTTCGTCGAGGCGCCCCATGTCGCCGGTACGCAGCCAGCCGTCGGCGAACTGCTCCGCCGTCAGCTCGGGCTGCCCGTGGTACCCGTCGGCGACCTGTGGGCCGCTCGCCCACACCTCACCCGTCTCCCCCGCCCCGAGGACGGTGTGCGTGTCCGGCGAGCGGATCTCGATGCGGGTGTCGAACACCGCGATGCCGACGCTGCCCACCGGGGTCGCGACGGTCGGGTTCGGCGGGGCGCCGGCGAGCCCCATGCTCGCCTCGGTGAGTCCGTACCCCTCGCAGACCAGGGCGTTCGGGAAGACCTCGGCGAGGCGGCTCAGCGCCTTCGTGTCGATCGGCGCGGCTCCGGAGACAGCCATCAGCACCCGGGAGTAGTCGTGCTTGTCGAGGGCCGGGCTCGCGAGCAGGGCGTAGTACATCGCGGGGGACCCGGTGATCGCGGTGACACCATGGCGCTCGACGTCGGCGAGGAAGGCATCCGGCTGGAAGCCCGCCACCATGACGGTGGTCTGCCCCAGGACGATGTTGACGCTCTGCGTGATCAGGCCCATGCCGTGGAAGAGCGGGGCGACGGCGATGGTGGCGCCCTCGCCCACCGGCAGCGCGTACGCGTTGAGGGCGTCGGGTACCGGCCGGAGGAACACGCCGCCCTCGGCGTCCTGCTCCGGCAGGGTAGCGGAGCGCAGGCACGCCGCCTGGAGCGCGGCGGCCACGGCGTTGCGGTGGAGCACGCGCACGGCCTTGGAACGGCCGGTGGTACCTCCGGTCAGCTGGAAGTGGGCGACCTGCTCCGGGTCCGTCGCGTACCCGGTCAGGGGGGCGGCGGCAAGCAGCTCGGCGAAGGGCACGGTCTCCCGGTGGGCCGGGGGCGGGGATGCCGGCGCCGGAGCGGCGGCGGTCCCGGACACGCACACCACGAACCGCACGCCGGGGACGTCGACGCCGGCGAGCGCGGCGGCACAGGCCGGGTGGGTGACGACCGCTGCGGCTCCCACGTCCTGGAGCTGCTCGGTGAGCGCGCGGGCCGGTTGGGCGGGGTTGACCGGGGCGACGGTCGCGCCGGCGCAGATCGCGCCGTAGTACGCCACGACGTACCAGAGCGAGTTGGGCATGTGCATCGCGACGACGTCGCCCGGGACGATGCCCCGCTCCCGCAGCCCGCCCGCCACGCGCAGCGCGTGGTCGTACAGCTCCGCGAAGGTCAACGTCTCCTCGCCGTCGCGGACGGCGATCCGGTCGGAGAAGGACCGGGCGGCGCCCGCGAGGATCCGGTCGATCCCGGCGTCCGGGTAGTCCAGGGACGGGGGCATGCTCTTCGGCCACGCTCTGGTCATGGGGAACTCCTGTACTCCTGGATTGCCTGAAGAGACGGCAGCGGATCTTGAGGGATCGGCGCGCGATCGCACGGGGCGCAGCCGAGGGAAGCGGGAGGGACCTGGCAACGACGTCACCAAGTGGCGGCCAAGTTAATCCCACATAACCACCGTGTCCAGGCATTGCTCATGCAGTCGAGCCCGAGAACATGGCAGTAACAGGCATCGACCCCGGAAAGCCATCAGCGATGTGTCTTCACACAAACCGAATGATCCCCGATGGGACGACACACACGATCGGCGCGGTCCACGAGGCCCGGCCCCGATCCGAATGGACTCGGCACCCGCGGGCCCCGCATGCTGCGGCGGCCGACGTGCGCGATGTGCCCGCGCACCGACCCTCCCGACCCCCTTGGAGCCACGTTGACGCTTCCCGGCCGGCCACGCCCAGTTCCACCGTTCATGCCCACGTCGGCACCCCGCACCGTCGGCACCCCCGCCACAGACGTCGCCACCGCCGAATCCGACGCCGCGGGCCTGCTCGCGGCGATCATGCGGACCGGCGGCCGGTGGGCGGGCCGGGCCGGAGCCGGCTTCGCCCTGCTCTCGGTGGCGGCCTCCGCCGCGCCGGAAGGTCTCGCCGACCCCGTGGCGGGACACCTCTCCCTCGCGCTGCTCCTGCTCTGCCCCCAGGTACTCGTGATCGCCTGGGCGTTGACGGGGCACGGGCACGAGTCGAACCGCGTCGACGTCGCCCTGGGCGCCCGGGGGCTGTCGTGAGAGCGGCGGCCTTCGACGCGCCGGAGTCGTTCTTCACCGTGTTCACGGTGTTCCTGAGCCTGTGCGGCTGCCTGTGGGTGGTCAGCGGCGCGGGCGACGACGACGCCGCGATGTTCCCCTCGCGGTCGTCCGAGGAACCGGCCTGGCGCAGCGGCCTCGTCATCAGCGGCGCCGCCCTGTCCGCCGTGACCCTGATGGCCCTCATCGGGCTCGTCGCGCTGACCGGTTACGACGGGATGATGCTCTCGCTCGGGGTCGTCATGGGCCTCGTGCTGCTGGCCCTGCTGTTCGCGGACCCCCTGCGCAGGGTGGGCGGGTACACGGTGGGCGACGCGCTCGCCCACCGCTTTCCCGAGCGCTCGGTCCGCCTGGCCATGGGTCTGGTGACGTTGGGCGTCTGCCTCCCCTACGTGGTGCTGCAACTGACCGCGATCGGGTCGCTGTCGGCCTTCGTCCTGGGGCTGACCAGCAGCGGGGCGAAGACGGCGTGCATCCTCGTGATCGGCTGTGCCGTCGTCTCCCTCGCCATGAGCGGCGGGGTTCGCGGCACCGGCCGTGTCCAGCTCGTCAAGGTGCTGGTCCTGCTCGTGGTGATGGCGGGCGCGGCCTTCCTCGTCCTCGACCGCTTCGACTGGAGTCCCGACCGGCTGCTGGGCGCGGCGGTGACGGGGAGCGGCGTGGGCACCTCCTACCTGGGGCCGGGTGTCCAGTACGGCAGCGGACCGATGGCGGCGGCGAACCGCTTCGGTCAGCTCATCACCGTGGCGCTGGCGGTGTGCTGCCTGCCGCACGTCACGATGCGGGTCCTCGGCTCGCCGGGCGGCAGGGCGACGCGCGCGGCCATGCGCTGGGCGGTCGGGCAGCTGATCGCGATCTCGGCCCTGCTCCTCGTCGTCGGCCTCGGCGCGGCCGCGGTCCTCGGCGGACCGGCGCTCAGAGGCGCCGACCCGACGGGCAGCATCGCCCTCCTCCTGGTCACCCAGGAGCTCAGTCCCGGCGGCATCCTCGTGTCGGCCGTCTTCAGTGCGGTGTTCCTCACCGCCCTGACCACCGTCGCCGACGTCACGCTCGCCGCCGCGGCCTCGGTCGCCCGCGACCTGCTGCCACGCCGCCCACGGCCGGGCACCGAGAGCGTCCCCCGTCAGGACCGCCGTGCCCGCTGGGCGGCGGCCGTGGTGGGCGCGGCCACCGTCGGTCTGTCCGTGCCCGCCGCCGCCTGGAACCTGCTCGTGCTCTCCACGCTGGCCATGACGCTCGCCGCCTCCGCCCTCGCCCCCGTCCTGGTGTACACCTTCCTCTGGCGCGGGTTCACCCGGCAGGGCCTGCTGTGGTGCGTCTACGGCACGAGCGTTCTCACCCTCGCACTGGTGGCCGTCTCACCCCTGTTCTCCGGCTCCCCCTCGGCCGCCTTCCCCGACCTGGATCTCCAGGGGACGGCCCTGGTCAGCCCCGGGCTGCTCACCGTTCCCGCCGGCTTCGCGCTCGGCTGGCTCGGTAGCGTCCGCGACCGCGGGTCGGACGCTCCCGCGCGGTACGCGGACCTGGCCGCCGCCATGGCCTCCGAAGACCGGGCGGCATGACCTCGCCGATCCGCTGCGCGGCGGGTCGGCGACGCCGGCCGTGGGCGACGGAACCGTTCCCCTGGGCCCGCTGCCGCGCGATCTGCAGGACCTCGGCGTCAGGCGCGAGTGCTGCTGGGGCCTCGCCTGCACCACGGTTCTCAGGGGTGGGGGCGAGCGGACCCGGCGGCCCGCCTCACCACCGCCTACCGCGGGCGAGTTCGATACGACGGATCCCGGCCGGGTACGGCAGCCCGGCTGCCAGCTCCTCGGCCGCGGCGAAGAGCTCCGCCGACTCGGCGGAGCGGCCCGACGCACCGACGGCAGCGGCGTGGACGGTGCGGGCCGCGGCCTCCGTCAGCCGCTCGCCCGCCTCGGTGGCCCGCTCGATCTCGGCCCGCGCCAGCTCGGCGGCCCGCTCGGCGCGCCCTGCGGCAAGGTGCGCCCACGCGGCGATGTGGACGGCACCGGACCCGGTCACCTGGTCCAGCAGCGCCAGAGCCGCCTCGGGGTCGCCCTGCCTGATCCGCCATTCGGCCTGCGCGGTCAACACCTCGTGCTGGGCCTGGCGGTCGGTGTGCACCACCGCCCAGCGCAGCGCGGTCTCCAGCAGCTCGGCCGGGTCACCTGCGGCCGTACGCATCCTGACCCGGGCCCCTGCGAGCAGCGCGTACGGCGTCGACCAGTCGGGCTCGGTCCGCGACGCCTCCACCGCGGCGGCGGCCTGGGCCGAGGCCTGCTCGCACTCCTCCAGCAGGAGATACAGCTCGGCCAGGTTGGCCTGCTCGAAGGCGACGGTCGCCGGATCGCCCGCACGCTGGGCGACGGCCAGGGCCCGGTGCCCGGTCTCGACGGCCTCCCGCAGCCGGCCCGCGCGGCGTGACTGCTCGCGCTGGACGGACAGGACGGACCCGAGCAGTCTGGGTTCGCCGAACGCCTCGGCGTGCGGCAGCGCCGCGTCGGCGACCGGCCCGGCCTCGGTGAACCGGCCGTCCAGGGCCAGTGCGGCCGCCTGAAGCATCAGCGCCCGTCCCCACAGGCCGCGCCGCTCGGGACCGACGACCCGTTCGGCGGAGGCGCCGGCCAGCCGGGCCGCTTCCACGGCCTGCGCGTAGCGGCCGACGGTGAGACAGACCGCGGCCCGGCCGGAGTGATGGACCGCGGTCGCCCGAGCGGAGGTGGCGGGACCGGGTGGCTGGGCGTCGAGCAGGGCCAGGCCCTCCTCGGCGGCGCGCACCCTGGCCAGCACGTCGGCGAGCCGGCCCGTGGCCAGCACGAGCCCGTCCGCGTCGCCGCGTCGCCGCAGGTCCTCCACCGCCCCGCGCAGCAGACGGACGGCGTCTTCGTAGCGGCCCATCCGCTGGAGCACGGCGCTGTGGTCGATGCGGGCCCAGGCGGCCTCGGCGGTCAGCGAGTCGAGCAGGCCGGTCAGCTCGGCGTAGTAGTGATCCGCGGTGTCGTTGGCGCACAGGGCGGCGGCCCGCTCCGCGGCCTGGCGCAGATAGCCGGTGGCGCGCGGGTCGTCGGCGCGGGCGAGGTGCGCGGCAAGGGTGTCGACCGCGTCGGGGCTGCGGCGCCGGACCACGTCGGCGTACGCGGAGTGCAGGAGGCGACGGCGGGCCGCGGAGAGCTGCTCGTAGCAGGTGAGCCGGATCAGCGGGTGGCGGAAGGCCAGTCCCGGGACCGGGCGGCCGTCGACGACCACCGCACGTTCGGTGAGCACGGAGGCCGCGACGGCGGCGTCGGCGCCCGCGGTGGCGTTCGCGGCGGGTATCCGTGGGTGCATACCGTTAGCCGCGACGTCCAGCACCTCCGGCAGCGCGGCGTTGCCGCCTGCGACGGCGACCGCCTCCACCACCCGGCGGGCCTCGGGGTCGAGCCGGGCCAGTCTCCCCGCGACGAGCTGGCGTACGCCCTGCGGAGCGTGGACCTCCTCGGGTTCCCCGGCGTGCTCCCCCCATTCCCGCGCGAGCTCCAGGGCGAACAGGGGGTTGCCGAGCGACAGCTCCCAGACCCGCTCCGGGGCCGCGGTCCCCTCGGGCAGACCCAGAGCATGAGCGGCGAGCGCCAGGCAGTCGTCGCGGCCGAGTCGCTCCAGCCGCAGTCGCCGGGAGAGTCCGGCCCGTTCCAGGAGGTCGAGTGCGGCCTGCCGCGGATCGGTCTCGGCCAGTTCACCCGTCCGGCAGGTGACGGCGAAGCGCCAGCGGAGGCCGGCGGCGGACGCCCGCCGGGCCAGATGGCTGAGCAGCTGGAAGGAGCCGGTGTCGGCCGCGTGCAGATCGTCGAGCACGACGAGGACCGGCGCCGCCGCTCCGAGGTCGCGCAGCAGTCCCGCCGCCGCGCCGAACAGCCGCTCGCGCTCCTCCTCCGGGCTGCGCGCGGCGTCGATGCCGGTGCGGCCGAGTGACGGCAGCAGCGCGGTCAGCTCCGGGTACTCCACGCCCACACGGGCCCGGTCGGCCGCCGACCGGGCGACGAGCCAGCCGTCGAACGCCTCCACGAAGGCGCCGTACGGGGTGCGCCCCTCCGCCTCGTGTCCGGCTCCCCACAGCACGAGGGCGCCCTCCGACGCGGCCCGCCGTGCCGCTTCCGTCACCAGCCGCGTCTTGCCGAGGCCGGCCTCGCCGGCGAGCAGCTGGACCGGGGGCGCGTCCTCGGCCAGCAGTTCGGCGAGCGCCCGGTCCCGGCCGTGCAGCGGAACGGGCGCCGGGACCCGCAGCGGAGCGGGCAGGGTGAAACCCGGCCCCGTCGCGGTCAGGCCGCTGCCCGGTGCGCCGAGGGCCAGCAGATGCAGTCGCTCGGTGGCCGGGCCGGGGCGGATGCCCAGCTCCGCGTCGAGGATCTCGCGGCAGCGGTGGAACTGCCGGACCGCCAGTCGGGGCAGGCCCTGCCGGAGATAGGCGTCGATCAGGAGCTGGTGGGCGCGCTCGTCCGCGGCGTTGTCGTCGAGGACGGCCCGGGCGGCCGCGACCGCCTCCTCGGTGAGCCCGTCGGCCAGCAGCGCGGCGGCGTGGGCGAGGCGCAACCGGTCCCGCAGCTCGGCGGCCCTCTCGCGGCGGGCCCGGGCCCACGGCGCGTAGCGGTCCTCGGGGAGCAGTTCCCCGGGGAAGGCCGTCAGGGCGTCGGCGAGCCGGTGGACGCCGCCGGCCTCCAGGGCCGCGACGGCCAGGTGCTCCGCCTCGTCGGCGTCGATCCGGACGGTGGCCGGTTCGAGCCTCAGCAGCTCGCCGTCGGTGGTGAGGTAGGAGGAGACGGTGCGAGGGGCGAGCTCGGGTTCCAGGGCACGGCGGGCGGCGTGCAGGGCGACCCGCAGGCTCCCGAGGGCGGCCGCGCGGTCGGCCTCGGGCCAGCAGGTCTCCATCACCAGCTGACGGTGCAGCTGGTGGTCGGGAGCGACCGCGAGCAGCTTCACCAGGGTGCGGGCGCCGGGCCGCGGCCAGCGTTCGGCCGGGGCGGGACCGCTGTCCCGCGTGGCCCTGAATCCGCCGAAGAGGTGCAGCCGGAGCAGGGGGGCAGCGGTGGAGCGGTGCTGTCGGTCCGCGTTTTCCCTGTTCATGAGGGCAGCAACTGTAATCCGTCCGGTGCAGTGCGCCCGGCGGGTCCCGTGTGCTGTGTCGCACACGGGACCCGCCGGTCAGCAGGTGGTCGGGCTCACGGGCTGTCGATGGTGAGCGTGGTCAGCTGGCGGATCGCGGTGTACGGACGGACGTACTCGTCCCCGGCGAGGGCGTAGGTGCGGTCGGTGCCGTCCTCGTCGAAGTTGAGCGAGACCACCTCGTCGACGCCGTCTCCGTCCAGGTCACCGGTGAAGAGCTCCTGGGCCCCGAGGATGATCTTGCTGACGGTGGGAAACGGGTAGTCCGTCCCGGCGGTGAGCACCGACGGTTCGTGGACTTCGACGGTCTGTACCCCGCCGGAGACCAGCAGGGTCTGTCCGTTCGGGCCCGCGGCTATCGCCCCGCTGCGGGTGTCGGCGTACATGTACAGCCTGTGGTCCTGGCCGTTCGCCGCGTACGTCCGGTAACCGGCGTTGCCGACCATGACCAGGCCTTGCGGGCCGGCGAACCAGTTCCACAGCGTCCTGGCGCCGCCGGCCAGGGCCTCGTGCAGGAGCTCCCCCGTACGGCCGTCGCGGATCTGGGTCGTGATGGTGAACTGGCCGTTGTACACCGGATCGTCGGAGACCTGGCGCGTCACGTACGTGTACACCACCGCGTGCCCGTCGGCGTACGGGATGCCCGCCGACGCGAAGGTACCGGCGCGCAGCGGGACTCCGTAGACCTTGCCGTCCGTTCCCGCACCGGGCTGCGGCGTGAACGACCAGGCGACCGAGCCGTCCCTGCCGTTCAGGGCCACGCCGCCCGCCGGAGTGACGTTCGGGATGCCGGTCCCGCGGGTCTGGAACTGGGCGTAGACCCGGCCGTCGCCGGTCGAGACGTCGGCGAAGACGGCGTCGCCCACGCTCGCGGGGGCGGCGTACTCCCACAGCGGCTTGCCGTCGCCCTGGTACGCCCGGACCTTGTCGGTGGCCACCACGATCGCGGCCTTGCCGTCACCGTCGAGGTCGGCGGCGGCGACGTTGCGCACGAACCGGCCGCCGCCGTCGATGACGGTGAGGACCTTGCCGGTCCGGGCGTCCACGACCGCGGTCGCGGTGTCCGCGGCGACGACGAGTTCGTCGCGGCCGTCGCCCGTCACGTCGGCCTTGACGACCTGGTGGACCTGGCCGGGCAGGACGGCGGTCCACAGCCGCTTCGGCTTTCCCGCGACCAGTGACGGGCCGTCGAAGGCGAAGAGCCCGTCGGACTGGCCGCCGACGACCAGGTCCTGCTTCCCGTCGCCGCTGATGTCCGTCGAGGCGGCGGTGAAGAGCATGCCCTGGAGCGGCAGCAGGCCCTCCTGCTTGCCGCTGCCCATGTTGTAGACGCGTACGTTCTGATTGTTGTCGACCGTACGCAGGTGCCAGCCGTTGTCCTGGTGGTACGGCTGCGCCGCGAACTGCGAGGCGACCGGGCCGCGTTGTTCCCACTTGATGGCACCGTTGTTCCCGGCCAGTACGGCGAGGCGCGCCTGGCGGGCGGCTTTGCGGTTCTCCGCGGTGGTGCTGCCCCTGTCGTCCAGGTAGGAGGCGACGACCTTCCCGTCCACCGTCCTCAGGCCCCACGCCCCGCCGCTGTCACCGATCGAGCCGGGGTCTCGCTTGATCGTGCGGGACCACAGCGGCGTGGCGTCGTCGCCGTTCAGGGCGCGCACGGTGTTGGCGTTCAGAAGCAGGCCGCCGCTGTCGAGCGTGGACTCGCTGACGATGTACTCGGGCTCGGCGTCGCCCTGGACGTCACCGGTCGTCATGGCCAGCGGAAGCGCGTTGACCCGGGTGTCGAGGGAGGTACGGGTTCCGTCGGCCGGCGCGTAGGAGACGATCTCGTACTTCACGCCGTCGTTCGGATCGGACTGCTCCAGGGCGACCAGCCGGTCCCGGGCGGCGTCGAGGTACAGCCCGCGGGAGTACAGGCGGTTGGTCACCGCCCACTTGACGCTGCCGTCCGCGGTGTCGAGGACGAGGGTGTGTCCGCTCGGCGTCCTGTCGGGGCTGTACGCGCGGCTCTGGTTCCAGGAGGCGGCCAGCAGGCCCTTCCCGAGCGGCTCCAGACTGCTCCACGCGACGCCGGTGTAGGCGCCCGCGTCATGGGTCCAGGTCTCGCTGGGGACGAGCTTGCCGTCGCTCTTCGCGAAGCGGATGCCGTTCAGCGTCGTGCGGGAGCCGGCCTTCGAGTTGAGGTTGTAGAAGGCCGAATCGGCGACGATCAGCGTCCTGTCGACGATCTTGATCTGGAACGCGCCCGCGTACAGCTTGGACCAGAGCGTCCTGCCCGTGGCGCCGTCCAGGACCGTGACGAAGGTCCCGGTGGGCAGGGGGGAACCGGGCGACGTGAACGGGCGGTAGGGGTTGTCGCCGACCTTGGCGGTGAAGACCACGTCGGCCACGCCGTCGCCGGTCAGGTCGCCCGTGTCGTAGCCCTGGTCGGAGCTCGCGCTGAAGGGGCTGACCGCGTTGAAGCCCATGACGATGCGGGCCGGGTAGGGCTCGGCCTGGTACGGCCGGATCGGGGTGACCTGCCAGTCCGTGTACAGCGAGGTGGTGTCGCGCATCCACAGCTGCCTGCCGTCGGCGGTGCGGCGCTGCACGGTGCCCAGAGAGTGAAGGGTGAAGAAGTCGCCGTCGGTGCCGGCCACGGGAACGGTGGCGGCCATGCCCTGGACGCCCTCCATCGCCGACCGCTGGGTCAGCTTCCCCAAGGAGGCGCCGGTGCCGGTGGCGTCCAAGGACGACTGGCCGTCCGTGGCGGTGGTGTCGGTGGACCCGGACGGCACGGAGGTGTCCGCTCGGGCCGTGGTGTCCAGGGGGTCGTCACTAACGCCGTCGCCGTAGACGTCGATCCGGGCGTGCCGGGCCAGCGCCTCGCTCTGGGCGGCGGTGAGGGTGAGCAGGCCGCTGTCGTCGGCGCCCAGGGCCGGCGGGGCGACGCTCAGCGTCAGGCCGGCCGCCACGAGGACGGAGGCGAGGCGGAGGCCTCGGTGGCTGATGGTGCTCATCACGCGCCCTTCCGGGAGAAGCGGATCGCGGTGGCGTCACTCAGGACGCCCGCGTCGAAGGAGTACGGGAGGGCGTCGGTGCCGGCCTGGTTCTCGATGCCGACGGTCGCCGAGGCGCCCCGCTGCAGGGCGTTGGCGCCGATGCCGCGGTACTGCAGGGTGACGGCGCCGGTGGCCTCGTCGAAGACGGCCTCGAAGGAGATCCGGACCGAGGTGTCGGCGGCGAACGCCGCGTTGTTCCAGACGATGGCGAACTTCCGGGAACCCGGGCCGCCGGTGGTGGCGGTCTGGACGCTGGACTTCTTGTCCAGGACCAGGTCGTCCCAGAAGGCGGCGAGGACGCCGTTGGGCTGGGCGGCGGTGGGCAGTGCGGTGTTGGCGTAGTCGCCGAGGCGCGGCTGGAGGAAGCCGACGAGTCCGTTGGTGGTGACCGAGGCGCTGGTGTACTCGACACCGTAGAACGTCACCGGGAAGGGCAGCGTCACGCTGGTCGCGTCCTCGTCGCCGGTGAGGCCGGTCCTGGTGGTGCCCGCGATCCAGGAGGAGGCGACCGGGGCGCAGCTGTAGGTGCCGGCGGTGTCGGTGCGGTGGGGCAGCCGCACGGGGGCGGACTCGTCACCGTCGACGGTCAGGGCGCCGGTCCAGACGCCGTTGCACAGCACCGGAGCGGCGGGAGTGGCCTTGAGGGAGAAGGAGCCCTCGGCGACGTCCGGAAGGGTGAAGCGGCCGGTGGCGTCGGTGGTGGCGACGGGTACGGGGGTGCCCGGGAGCTGCACGGTGGCGCCCTTGAGCGGATTGCCCGTGACGTCGACGACGGTGCCGGTGACGGCGTGGTGCGGGACGGCGGTCAGGCCGAAGTCCTTGGTGGCGTCTGCGCCAGCGGTGACCTGGTAGCCGGTCGCGGCATCGGCGTATCCGTAACCGCTGAGGGTGAAGGAGTAGCTGCCTGCGGGCAGGGTCAGCCGGTAGCCGCCGTCGGCGGTGGTGGTGACGCTCCGGGTGGCGGTGTCGCCGGTGGCCTTGACGACCATGCCGCCGAGCGGGGCTCCGGTGACCTGGTCGGTCACGTGGCCGCTGATGACGGCGGCGGTGTGCGGGGCCGCGTCCACGGCACCGAGGATGTCGAGCTTGCCCTCGCCCCAGACGTTGTTCATCCCGGCGGTGCCGCCGCAGTGGGTGTCGTCCACGTCGCGGGCTGCGCCGTTCAGCAACGCGCGGGTGGCATCGATGTCACCGACCAGCGACGGTGCCTCGGACCACAGCAGTGCCACGGCGCCCGCGACGTGCGGCGTGGCCATCGACGTACCGTTGATCGCCTTGTAGGTGGAGCCGGGCCAGGTGGAGCGGATGTTGACGCCCGGGGCGGAGATGTTCGGCTTCGCCGAGCCGTCGACCAGGGACGGGCCGAAACCGGAGAAGGAGGCGATCTTCCCGCTGGAGTCGTAGGCGCCGACGCCGTAGGAAGGGGCCTGCGCGCCCGGCGCGTGGGACGTGGAGCAGGTCACGCCGTCGCCGTCGTTGCCGGCCGCGAAGGCCTCGAAGATGCCGGCGGAGTTCCACGCCTCGACGATGTCCTGGTAGAAGGTGGTGTCGCCGCCGCCCCAGGAGTTGTTGACGATGTCCGGCGCCAGGTCCGGGCGCGGGTTCTGCCCGTTGCGGTCGGTCGGGGCGAGGATCCACTGTCCGGCGGCGAGCAGCGAGGAGTCGGAGCAGGACGAGGACTCGCAGCCCTTGGCGGCGATCCACTTCGCACCGGGCGCGACGCCGATGCCGCCCTTGCCGACCATGGTGCCCATGGTGTGGGTGCCGTGACCGTTGTTGTCGCAGGGGGCGCCGTTCGACGAGGCGCACTGGCCGGTGGGGTCGTACCAGTTGTAGTCGTTGCCGAAGGTGCCGCCGCCGAGGTTGCCCCGGTAGCTGTCGACCAGTGCCGGGTGGTTGAACTGGACGCCCGAGTCGATGTTGGCGATGACGACGCCCTCGCCCCGGGTGCCGTACTGGGACCAGACCTGGTCGGCCTTGATGTCCGCGACGCCCCACTCGGGGGTGCTGTCGCCGGTGGCGAGGGAGTCGGTGCCGGTGGCGGCGCCGTCCGTCTCGGAGGCGGCCTCCACCTCGTCCAGTGCGTAGTGGCGTTCGGGCACGATGGCGGCCACGTCGTCACGGGCCGCCAGTTCCTCGACCAGCGACTCGTCATCGGTGGTGACGAGCAGCGCGTTGGCGATCCAGAAGGGCCGGTAGCCGATCTTCTGCTGGTCCAGGAAGGTGCGGAGCGGCCTCTGGCTGCGGCCGGCCTCGGCCCGCAGGGCGTCGAACGCGGCCTTGGTCTTCTCCGCGTGGCCGCGCTTGCCGCGGGCGGCGGAGAGGTCGGCATGCCGCTTGAGCACGACGAAGAAGGCCGATTCCCTGCCGGCGGCGACGGAGTCGAGGACTGCCGAGTCGACCTTGGCCCGGGCGGCGTCCGCGCCGGCGGGAGGCTGAGCGGCGACGGGTACCGCGCTTGCCAGCACAGCGGCGAGCGCGGCCGTCGCCCACAGGGCGCGTCTGCGGCCGGGCGTACGGGGCACGTACATGGGACGGCTCCTTGGTGAGCGAGTGAGGGGAGTGATCCCGGCGCGCCTCGGGGCCGGTGCGCAGAGGGGGGATCAGGCAGAACGCACGTTAGACCAGGTGTCATTACTGGCCCGTTACAGCACATCCGGCCGGCCGGTACGAGGTCGGAACCACCGCAGGACCCCGCGAGCACCGCCGACCCGGTGGCGAACAAGCCCCGGCAGCGACGGCCGGCGTCCCGGCGCCCCTTCGAAGGGGCGGAAGCTCACCCCACGCCCCGCGTCGTCGAGCGGGCCTTCGGCCGACGCCTGCAGATCCGCCACCTCGCCCGCGACGACGAAACCCGCCACACCACCCGGAAGCTGACCCGCCTTGCGGTGATCGACCTGACGAGTCAGGGGCGGCGGTGGGTACGCCGGGAGGGACGTGGTCCCACGTCTGGGCTCCAGCCTCGCCCTTGGGGCTCGCCGACAATCCGACTGGGTCGGGGCGGAACACCGTTGCCGTTCCGAACCATCGTTCCCGCTGGAGAGAAGGATGCCGTGCTCGTACTACCAGCTGACCAAGAACCTGCTGTTCCTCAGCGGTGGAGGAATCAGGCGGCTTCCCAAAGGCCGGCTTCCAGGATCCGGGCGGCCTTGGTGATGCTGCCCGGCATCAGATGTCGGTAGGTCCGGTACGTCTCTTCGATGGACTTGTGACCCATCCACTCCGCCACATCGGTGATCGGGATGCCGTTCCCGAGTGCGTTCGAGGCGAAGTAGTGCCGGAAGCCGTACATCCCGACCCCTTCCTCCGGCGGAAGATCCTTGAAGAGTTTCCTCACCCGGCGCCGCTCCATGCCTTCGGTGAAGTAGCCGCCCGGACCCCGCAGCAGATAGCCGTCCTTCGTGGTGCCGTGCTTCTCCGCATGCCGCTCGATCGCCTCCCGCACCGACCGCGGCAGAGGCACCTCCCGGAACTCCCCCGCCTTGCGGTGCTTCAGTTTCGCCGGCCTCAGCGTGTTGGAATGGATCTGTTCCCTCACCCGGTACACGTCCTTGGCCACGACGTTGTTGACGTTCACCGCCCGCGCCTCGCCATTGCGCAGACCGCACCCCGCCATCATGACGATCTCCAGAGCAAGGTCCTCATCGGCCACGGTCAGCGCCTTCGTCACGTAGCCGAGGGACGGAATGGCGACCTTTCCCCGCACGTATTCCGGTTCCTGGACTCCCTTCACCGGATCATCGACCATGGCCCCCTTGGCATAGGCGTCCCGCAGGATGGTCTTCAGGATCCGGAATATGTTCACCTGATTCCCTCGGCCGACTCCGTCGCTCTCCATCTCGTCCAGGAACCGCTCCACCACCATCGGCGTGACCGCATTCAGCTTCCGCGCTCCCAGACGGGGGACGATGTGCACGTTGATCGAGCTGTCGACGTGCTCCCCCGTGGAGTAGTCCGTCATCCTGCGCTGCCGGGGCCGCCACTGCTTCGCGTACTCCTCGACCGTCAGCTGCCCCAGCTCACGCCGGGCCGCCGCCACCGACGGCGCCGTGGTCTTCTTCTCCGCGTAGAGCTGCGTGAGGCGTTCGATTGCGTCGTCCTGCGTGGCATATCCGGACTCCTCGCGCTGCTTTCCGAGCGCGTCGCGGAAGCGGATCGAGTACGGGTGGGGGCAGCGGGTGGGCTTCGCGCAGTCGCAGTCCTTGAAGAAGGAGCCCATGCCGCGGGCGAGCTGTCGGGCCATGTCACGCACCATCCGTTCCGGCCCAAGATCCTGCTCAGGCGCCGCACTGTCGGTCACAGGCCAGCAAGCACGGACACCATGCAGACGCATGCTGACCGTTTGCTGACCTGAGGGGGGCACATGATGCCCCTGACCTGCGGCGACGCCAAATAGTCAGATCTTGGACTTGGACAGAGTGCGCAGCACTTCGGACTCCTCCAGGACGGCTCCCTGCCTGCTGGAACATCGCTCCGGTCCCTGCCGGACGCCGTGCCGCCGACCGGTCGGCAGGTCGTCACCTGATCGACGGAGCCGGTCGGCACACAGAGCGCCGTGGTCCGATTTGTCTGTATATGGTGCTCGCAGATCACGATCAGAGTCCTGCCGGGCCGACGTCCGGCGGACCCACGTCCCTGCATCCTCCCCGCGGACACCGGGCCGGGCGCATACCGGACGGAGAGAAGGTGCTGGCATGCCGGTGAACGTCACCTACCCAGGCGTCTACATCGACGAGGTCAAGAGTTCCGTCAGGACGATCACGGGCGTTCCGACCTCGGTCGCCGCGTTCGTCGGTCACGCCCCCCGCGGTCCGGTGGACCGGCCGGTGCACATCACCGGCTGGGCCGACTACGAGGCCAACTTCGGTGGTCTCCAGGCGAACTGCCCGATGAGCTACGCGGTGTACCAGTTCTACCTGAACGGCGGGAGCGAGGCCGAGATCGTCAGGGTGGTGAAGACGGACGAGGAGCTCGTCCACCTGCCTCTGGCGACGCCCCCGCCCGCGCGGCGGCCCGCCCGGACGCCGTCCCCGCCCGCGGAGGACGACGAGGCGGCGGAAGCCTCCCCCGGCACAGGGGACGACGCAGCCTCCGGCGAGCAGAGCCGAGGGCGGAGCGGGGCGGGCGGCTCGGGCGGCTCGGGCAGTTCAGGCGGCTCCGGCGGCTCGGGCGGTTCAGCCGGCTCGGGCGGTTCGGGCGGCTCCGGCGGTTCAGGCGGCTCCGGCGGTTCAGCCGGCTCCGGCGGTTCGGGCGGCTCCGGCGGTTCAGCCGGCTCCGGCAGTTCAGGCGGCTCCGGCGGCTCGGGGAGGCATGGCTCCGATCGTCAGGGCGGGGACACCGCCCGGACGCCGGGCCTCGTCGCCGCCTCGCCGGGGCGGTGGGCGCGGAACCTGCGCGCCCGTGTCGACCACGACACCTCCGAGTTCGAACCCTCCGCCCTGGAGGACCGCCCCAACCCGCCGCACGAGCTGTTCAACCTGACGGTGCGCGACATGGCGACCGGCGCCGAGGAGCGGTACCTCAACGTCAGTATCAAGCCGGGCAGCCCGCGCCACCTCGCCCAGCTCCTGGAGTCGTCCCAGCTCGTCCGCCTCGCACCCGGCGCCACCCTCGACACGGTGCCACCGGAGAACTCCGTCCCGGAGGACGGATCCGACCCCTTCGCGGCCAAGACGCCGGACGGGCCGACGGGGAAGGCACCGTTCTACTACGCGCCGGCCGACGCCGGCGCGAGCGGTGCCGCCGAGGACACGCTTCCGGCCCCAACGGACTACGTGGGCAAGCCGGCGGAGAAGACCGGCCTGTACCAGCTGCTGAAGACGGACATCTTCAACATCCTCTGCCTGCCGGACGCCCACTCTCTCGACGAGCGCCAGGGCGGCGCGACCAAGTCACTGCGGGCCGAGGCGCTGCAACTGTGCGTGCAACGACGGGCCGTCCTCCTGGTCGACCCGCCCCCGACGTGGACGAGCCCGACCCCACCGAGCGGCGCTTCCAACGCCGGTGTCGTGGCCGCCGTCCTCGAACACGCCGCGGACGTCGAAGCGGGCGTCGACGGCAAGAACGCCGCTGTCTACTATCCCCGTGTCCTCGCGCCCGACCCGCTGCTCGGCGGCGCGGTCCGGGCCTTCCCGCCCTGCGGGGTGATGGCCGGCGTCCTGGCCCGCACCGACGTCCAGCGCGGCGTGTGGAAGGCCCCGGCCGGTACGGACGCCTCGCTGACCGGTGTCAGCGATCTCGAAGTGCCGCTGACCGACCTGGAGATGGGGCGGCTCAACCCGGTCGGCATCAACTGCCTGCGACGGCTGCCGGCGGCCGGCCCGGTCGCCTGGGGAGCCCGCACCCTGCGCGGCTCCGACCGGCTCGCCGACGAGTGGAAGTACCTGCCGGTCCGCCGCCTGGCCCTCTTCATCGAGGAAAGCCTGTTCCGGGGCACGCAGTGGGTGGTGTTCGAGCCGAACGACGAACCGCTGTGGGCGTCCGTCCGGCTCAACGTCGGCGCCTTCATGAACTCGCTGTTCCGCGCCGGCGCGTTCCAGGGCCGGACTCCCCAGGAGGCCTACCTGGTCAAGTGCGACAAGGACACCAACCCACAGAACGACATCGATCGCGGAATCGTGAACATCCACGTGGGCTTCGCCCCTCTGAAGCCCGCCGAGTTCGTGATCGTCCACATCCAGCAACTCGCCGGTCAGATCCAGGTCTAGGAGGACGACCGATGCCGGAAGTCACACGTCGCGATCCCTTCAAGAACTTCCGGTTCCGGGTGAAGTTCAGCGGGGAGACGGCCTACATCGCCGGAATCAGCAAGGTCAGCGGGCTCAGACGGACGACCGAGGTCATCCGGCACCGCGACGGCGGAGACCCCGGCACCAGCCGCAAGCTCCCCGGCCGCACCGAGTACGAGGCCATCACCCTGGAACGCGGATGCACCACCGACACGGCCTTCGAGGAGTGGGCCAACAGAGTCTGGAGCCTGAAGAACTCGGCGGGCGGTCTGGAGACCTCCCTCAAGGACTTCCGGCGTGACCTCATCATCGACGTCTTCGACGAGGGCGGCCAGCAGGTGCTGTCCTACTCCGTCCACGACTGCTGGGTCTCCGAGTACCACGGCCTGCACGAACTCGACGCCGGATCCAGCGGCGTCGCCTTCGAGCGGATCAAGGTCGAGCACCACGGCTGGGTGCGGGAACACACCGAGCAGCCTCAGGATTCGCAGTTCACCGATACCGCCGGGTGACCGCGTGCCGCGTCGACTGACCGAAGCGAACGTCCTCGACGTCTGGGAGGGCGGACTGGACAGCACGCCGGCGGCCCGGGCCCTCCTGATCGCCTCGATGGCGATGGCCTCCCCCGGCGAACAGGACATCGCCGACCTGCCGTTGAGCGCCGTGAACGCCCTCCTCCTGGACCTGCGGTGCGGCGCCTTCGGCGACGCGTTGCCCTGCACGACCGAGTGCCCGGCGTGCGGCGACAGCCTCGACGTCACGGTGGCGGCGGACGAACTGCGGCCGGCCGCTGCCGGCGGCCGGACCGGAGAGGCGGTCGCCGCGCCGGCCACGGCCACGTTGACGACGGGTGGCTTCACGCTCGCCTACCGTGCCCTCACCGGCCGGGACCTCCGGGCCGTCGACCCCACGGCACCCGGGGCGCGCCGGACTCTGGTGCGCCGGTGCCTGCTGAGCGTCAGCCCGCCCGCCGACGACCTCCCCGACGACGTACTCGACGCCCTGGCGTCGCGGCTGGCGGAGCTCGACCCGGGCGCCGACACCGTGCTCACGCTGGACTGCCCCCAGTGCGAACACCGTTGGGAGGCCGCCCTCGACATCGCCGACCACGTGTGGAGCGACGTGTCCGGTTACGCGCGCGGGGTCCTGCACGACGTCCACGCCCTGGCGCGGGCCTACGGCTGGTCGGAGGCCGACGTGCTGTCGGTCAGCCCGGCGCGGCGGCAGTTCTACCTGGAGGTGAGTTCCGGATGACCGACTTCGTGGACCGGCTGCTCGGCGCTCCGGGCCCGCGCCTCCGGCCGCTGGCACCCCACGCCTTCGGCCGACGGGCGCCCTACCTGCCGGGCGGCGCCACGGACCTGCCGGACGCGAACCTCGTGGAGGACGCCGAGGAGCCGGCGGCGGCCGCGAGTGCGGTGGCGGTGGCGGCGGTTGGCGTGGCGCCCGGTACGACGGCCGGCGTGGCACCCGGTACTGCGGCTGACGTGGCCCCCGGTACGACCGCTGGCGTGGCACCCGGCACGGCCACCGGCATGACGCCCGGTACGGCCGCCGGCATGGCGCCCGGAACGACTGCGCCTGCCCCGCCGGCGCCGCCGTCCCAACCTGTGCCCGTAGCCGATGCCGTTGCCGGAGCCGGAGCCGGTGACGCCGACGATGGCGATGGCGATGGCGACAACACGGACGAGCGGACGGCTTCTGGTGAGCGGAGCCCGTCCATGCCCTCGTACGTCGGCACCCCCCAGCCTTCCCCTACCGGCGCCGTGACCCGTGACCGCACCCCGTCGGCCGGCCCGTCACCGACGGACGAGGACCGTGCCCGTGCCGCCGACCGGCCGGTGCTGGGGCCTGGTCCCGCGCACGCCGACCGTCCCGCGCGCCCCGACCGCCCCCGTGCCTCCGACGGACAACCGAGGCAGGGTTCCGCGCGCCACGACCGTCCCGACCGCCCCCGTCACCCCGCTCGCCGTGACGCCCAGCATGGGCCCACCCTCGGCCCGGGGCCTCGCTCGATCGCCTCCCCGCCGCCCGCCGACGGGCCTCCGTCCGCCGTCGATACGCCCGCCCGGACCGACCCGACGGATCCCACCTCCACCACGCCGTCATCCGGCGAACCGCACGCCTCGCCGGCCGCACCGCCGCGGGCAACGCGTTCCGTCGGTCCGGGGCCACGCTCGTTCGCCTCCCCGCCGCCCGCCGACGGCCCTCCGTCCGCCGTCGATACGCCCGCCCGGACCGATCCGGCGGATCCCACCTCCACCACGCCGTCATCCGGCGAACCGCAGGCCTCGCCGGCCGCACCGCCGTGGGCAGCGCACTCCGTGTCGGCCTCTCCCCCGCCGCACCTGCGCGCGCATGGGATCCGCGCCAACCCTGACGTGTCATCGCAGGAGCCGCTGCCCGGTCCCGAGGCGGCGCGGGAACCGGGACCGCGTCCACAGCCGCCGTCGCGTCCGCAACCACAGCCGCAGGGGACTCCCGAGGTCTCGCGCGCTCCGGGGCGAGCGTCTGCCGTGCCACGTGAGCCCGCCCCTGCGGTGCGACGTGCCCATGTCGGTGGCTCCGCCGGGACCTCCTCCGCGCCGACACACCCCCCGTCGGCTTCCCCCACGCGCACCACGCCTCCCACGCCTCCCACGCCCTCCGCTCCCCCCGTGGCACCAGCGACCGCCGACACCCCCGCGGTCACCCGGCTCGCCGAGAGCGTCGAGAGCGTCGAGGCCGGTGAAGCCACCACGGCGTCACCCGACCGCCCCGCCGCACCCCTCGTCACCGGAAGCGCGCCGTCCCCTCAGTCGTCCGCCGCCCACCCCGTCGTCGACGAGCCCCGGACGTCCTCACCTCCGCGTGCGTCTTCCGGACCCGCCCGTACCGCGACGCCCGTGACCCGTCGATCCGCCTCCGAGACGCGCCGGGCGCCCTCCGACTCACCGGCGGCGGAGCCCGTGGAGACCGTCGTACACGTCACCATCGACCGTCTGGTCGTGCGCGCCGCGCCCGCCGAAGCCGTCGTCGACGCCCCGGCTCCACCGCGGCGCTCGCGGCTGAGCCTCGACGAGTACCTCGGGAGGCGGCCGTGAGCGACGCGCTCGCCATCGCCGCGGTGACGGAGACCCTGCGGGCCGTCCTCGGCGACGCCGTCCGGCGCGCGGTGCCGGGCGCGCGCGTGACCGCCCGTCACCCCTACGACGCGGGCGACGCCGACGCCGCGCAGGCCGGACCGGCGCTGAACGTCTTCCTGTACAGAACCGACGTCGACGCGGCCTGGCGGAACACCGACCCGGTCGGCACGCACCCCGGTGAGACCCGCCACCCGGCGCTGGCGCTCGCCCTGCACTATTTGTTCTCCGCGTACGCGTCGCCGGGTGAGGACTCCACCCTTCCGGAGCGGCTGATCGGGGCGGCGATGTCCGCGCTGCACGACCGGCCCGAGCTGCGGGCGGACGATCTCAGGACCGCCGCGGACTTCAGCGATCTGCACCTGCAACAGGAACCGGTGAAGCTCACGCCGTCGGCGCTGACGGCCGACGAGATGTGCCGCCTGTGGTCGTCCCTGGGCGGCGGCTACCGGCTGTCGGTGGCCTACGAGGCCCGCGTCGTCCTGATCGACAGTTCCGTTCCCGGGCGCACGCCGCTGCCGGTGCTGCGTCGTGGGGAGGCCGGGGCCGGTCCGGCGGCGGCGCCGACGGCGGTGGCACCGTGGCCGGTGCTGGAGGCCGTCGGTCCCTCGGTGGCCGCGCCGGGATCGGACGTCGTGCTCAGCGGCACCGGGCTGGCCGTGGGAACACCGAGCGTGCGCCTGACGCACCTGCTGCTCGGCGGGCCGCCGGTCGTGCTGCCGGCCCGCGCCGACACGGCCGGCGCGGTGCGCGCCACGCTGGGCGAGGACCTCGGGGCGGGCCGCTGGTCGGCGGTCGTCGTGCTCACCGACGCCGACGGCGCCGAGCGGACCACCCGGCCCCGGACCCTGCGGGTCGCGCCGCGCGTCACGAGCCCCCTGCCGCTGACCGTCGTACTCGACCCGGAGGGAGCCGCGGTGCTGGAGGTGACGTGCGCACCCGCTGTTCACCCGGGGCAACGGGTGGAACTGCTCGTGGCCGGCCGGCCGGTGACGGCCGAACCCTTCACGCGGGCCACCGGCACCCTGCGGTTCCGGCTGGCGGCGGGCGCGCCGGGGCGGTATCCGCTGCGCCTTCGCGTGGACGGCGTGGACAGTCCGCTGGTCGACGGGGACACCGGGCGGTTCGACCCCGACGCGGCGGTGGTGATCACATGACGGCCGGCCGTGTCGAACTGCGCATCCGCCGGCTGGAGCTCGACGCGGCCGCCGTGCCGTCCCGGGCCGCGCTGTGCGCGGCCGTGGAGGCGGAACTCGCGGTGCGGCTCGGCCTCGCCCCCGCCGACCGGGGCGGGGGCGGTCGCCGCGCCGTACCGGCGGACGACGCGATCGCCGCCCTCGGCCGGCGGGTCGCCCTGGCCGTGCTGCGTGAGCTGGACGTCCGCGAGCCGGTGCGGTCACGGCCGGGGGCAGGTGAGCGCAGGCCATGAGTTCACCCGCGCCCCGGAGGGGCGGCATCGTCTTCCTCGATCCCGAGCAGGGACGTGTGCTGCGCGTCGTGCCGTTCCAGTACAACCCCGACAGCATCACCCGTACGCTCCGCCCGCGGGGCATCGGCGCGGACGCGGGGGACCGGCTGGAGGCACTGCGGTTGCAGGGACCGCCGTGCGAGACCTTCCGCGTCGACGCGGAGCTCGACGCCACCGACCAGCCGGGGGCGGCGGGCGGTCCCGCGGAGTCCGGGCTGTTCGGGATGTTGTCCGCGCTGGAGACGGCCGTCAGTCCCACGGCCGAGCAGCTGACCCGGCAGAACGATCTGGCCGCCAGGGGAATCCTGGAGATCGCCCCCGTGCAGGCCCCGCTGCCGGTGCTGGTGCTCGGCCCGCGGCGGGTGCTGCCCGTCCGGATGCTGGACATCGACGTGACGGAGGAGGCGTACGACGGGGACCTGAACCCGATCCGGGCGCGGGTGACGCTGACGGTGCGGATCCTCACCGTCGACGACGTCGGCTTCAGCCACCGGGCGGGCGGTCTCCACCTGCAGTACCAGCAGAGCAGGGAACGCTTCGCGGGACTCGTCGGATACGGCCCCGGGGCCGTCGGCTACGCGGGGGGCTGAACCGTGCACCACCAGGACGGAGGAGGTCGGGCGTGATCGAGCCCAACAGCAGGTACCACGCGGTGCCCACCACCACGTACACCCTGCCCGGCGGCGGGACCGTCGCCCACCTGCGCCGCCGCTTCCTGCCCCGGCCCGAGGAACTCACGGCCGTGGGTGAGCACGTCGTCGTCGCCGGGGACCGGCTGGACCGGATCGCGGCCCGGCGGTACGGGGATCCCGAGCAGTCGTGGCGGATCGCCGACGCGAACAGGGCGACGCGTCCGGACGAGCTGACCGCCGTTCCCGGCCGGCGGCTGCGGATCACCCTGCCCGCCGAGGCCTCCGCGCCGGGCGCCGGCGGCGGGACGGCCCCGTGACGGCCCACTCCCTGCACCTCATGCTGCTCGTCGGGGACGTCGTGCCCGCCCCGGCCCCGGCGGCGCTCGTCGACGCCCTGCACGGGGCGCGGATCACCTCCGCCAGCGGCCGGACCGGCGGCTTCCAGCTGACCTTCGCCGTCAGTGCCGGATCCGCGCCGGCGCAGGCCGTCATGCCGGGCGGGGCGCTGCACCCGAAGAAGCGCGTCGTGGTCGCCGTGATCCTGGCCGGCCGGTGCCACGTCCTCGCGGACGGGGTGATCACCCATCAGGAGATGCACGCCGTGCGGGAGCCGGGCCGGTCGTTCCTCGTCGTCACCGGCGAGGACCTGTCGACCCTCATGGACCTGGAACACGTCAGGCGCGCGTACCCCGGGCTGCCGCCGCACCTGCGGGCGGCCACGGTCTGCGCCGCGTACGCGCAGTACGGCATCACGCCGCGGACCGTGGCTCCGGTGCTCGCCGACCAGCCGAACCCGCTGATCGACATTCCGGTCCAGTCGTCGACCGATCTCGCCTATCTGCGGTCGATGGCGTCGGACGTCGGGCACGTCTTCCACCTCGAACCCGGCCCGGCGCCGGGCGTCAGCACCGCCTACTGGGGCCCGCAGAACCGCGACGGGGCGCTGCAACCGGCCCTCACCACCGGCTGCGGCGCCGCCGACAACGTGGAGGAGCTGACCTTCGCCCTCGACGCCCTCGCCGACTCCGGCCTGCGGACCCACCACCTCGAACCGTCGTCCACGACCGCCTCCGAGCTCACCGCGCCCGAACCCGCTCTGCTGCGCCGGAGCCTCGCCGAGAGCCCCGTACAGGTCCTGCGCACCGCAGCGCTCGGCGGCCAGACCGGCCGCTCCCCGACCAGGACGCTGCTGGCCGGACTCGGCCGCAGGCTCGCCACCGACGCCGTCACCGGCCACGGCACGCTCGACGTGCTGCGCTACGGCCACGTCCTCACCGCGCACGGCCTGGTGGGCGTGCGCGGAGCCGGACGGGCGTATGACGGGCGCTATTTCGTGGCGGGCGTCACCCACGACCTCACGCGCGATACCTTCAGGCAGCACTTCACGCTGGTCCGTGACGGACTCGGCGCCGACACCCGGACGGTGACCCCATGACAACCCCGGCAGCAGGGACGACGGCCCGGACGGGACAGTGGCCGGGCATGTACGAGGGTGTCGTCGAGTCGGCCGTGGACCCGACCGGCATCGGCCGCCTCCTGGTGCGCGTCCCCGAGGTGCTGGGCACCGAGGCGGCCGTGTGGGCCGCACCGCTGCCCCCGCTGGCCGGCCCGGACTGCGGCATGTACGTGGTGCCGCCACCGGACTCCGGGGTGTGGGTGCGGTTCCTCGACGGCGACCCGGAGCGGGCGGTGTGCGTCGGATTCCGTCGCGGCGGGCCCGGGGACGTCCCGCCGGCCGCCAAGTCCGCGCCGCCGGGCGTCCCGCAGATCGTCCTGGCCACGCCCTCCGGGAACGCCCTGGTGATCAGTGACATGCCGGGCCCCGCCGGGGGCATCAAGCTCCAGCTGCACGGGGAGAACGGCCCGTTCATCAGGATCACCGAGACGTCGATCGAGATCTCGTGCGGGCCCGGACTGGCCACCGTGCAACTGGCCGGTCCCCAGGTCAGCGTGAACAACGGCGCGTTGACGGTGCTGTGAGGAACCCATGCCCGGACTGCTGCTCCACTACGGCGCGATGATGATGTGCGCCCACCCGCCCGGCCTCGTGACCATCCCCGCCCCGGTCCAGCAGCGCGTCCTGGTGGGCCCCCAGCCGGTCGCGACCAGCGCCGACACGTTCCTCGTGGCCGGGTGCAGCTTCCCGGCCGTCACGCTCGGCGCGCCGCCCTGCACGAGCGTCGTCTGGCTGCACACCTCGGCCCGGGTGTTCGTGAACGGTCTGCCGGTCCTGCTCCAGCCGTCCCCGCCCGTCGGCGTCGCCCCGGCCGTCGGCGTGGGCACACCGCCGCCCAACCCGCCGATGGTGCTGGCGATGCAGTTCAGGGTCCGGGGGATGTGACCGCATGGACATCGAGTTCCCCTACCGGTTCGACGCCCGGGGGCGCACGGCGACGGCCCGCCACGCCGACCATGTGCGGGACATGGTCGAACTGGTCCTGTTCACGACTCCGGGAGAACGCGTCAACCGGCCGGACTTCGGGTGCAACCACCTCGACCTGGTCTTCGTCGGCAACAGCCCCGAGCTGGCCGCCACCCTGGAGGTGGCCGCGCAGGCGGCGCTGCAGCGCTGGCTCGGCGACCTGCTCACCGTGGAGTCCCTCACCGTGACCTCGGAGGAGGCGACGCTGCACGTCCACGTCGCGTACGTGCTCACCGCGACCGGGGAGCACCGCACCGTCACCGTGAGCGGAGGAGCCCTCTCATGACCGTGCTGGACGGCCCGGACGACGACCTGCGCGCGCGGGAACCGGCCGGTATCGCGGAGGTACGGGCGCACCCGGACCGGCGCGCGCTGACCGTCGCCTTCTTCGGCACCCTTCCGCGGCGCGTGAACCGCAACAGCTTCCTGATCGAGGGCGGACGGCGCGTCGGCGGCATCCGCGTCGTACGGGTCACCCCCGAGGCCGGACCGGAACCGGACGGCGACGGCGTGACACGGCTCCGGCTGGACCTGGACCGGCCCGGCGACGACTCGACGTACCGGCTACGGCTGCTCGGACGGGGCTTCCACGGCGCCCACGACCGGGCGGACTTCACCTTCGATCCCGGTGTGCGGCGCCCCCCGCGGGGCGCGCCGCACACCGTGCCCGCGGGCGGGCCACCCGTCGGCCCGGCGCCGGCGATCGACTATCTGACCAAGGACTACGCCAGCTTCCGGCGCCTCGTCCTGGAGCGGCTGTCGCTCACCCTGCCGCAGTGGACCGAGCGGCACGTGCCCGACCTCTGGATCACCCTGGTCGAGCTCCTGGCCCACGTCGGCGACGGGCTCAGCTACCAGCAGGACGCCGTGGCCACCGAGGCCTACCTGGACACCGCCCGGCTGCGCACCTCGGTGCGGCGGCACGCCCGCCTCGTCGGCTACTCCCTGCACGACGGCTGCGCGGCCCGCACCGTCGTGTGCGTCGAGACGTCCACGCAGCGGACCGTGCGGACCGAGGACCTGGCGTTCACCGCGCTGCCGGAGGACGCGAGCGCCGGGGCGGGCGGCCCGACGATGTCCCGGGAGGCACTCACCGCCGGCCCGCATCCGGTGTACCAGCCGCTGGAGCGGCGCACGGTGGAACTGCGCCCGGAGCACAACGCCGTACCGCTGTGGGCGTGGGGGCAGGACACGTTCCTGCTGCCCGAGGGCACCACGCGGGCCGCCCTCCTCGACGGGCACGGCGGACAGCGCGCGCTGCGCCTGAAGGCCGGAGACCTTCTCGTCCTGGAGGAGAGACACGGTCCCGGGGGCGGCGCACCCGACCCCGGCCACCGGCAGGCCGTCCGCCTCACCCGCGCCACGCGCGACGTCGACGCCCATTCCGGCATCCCGGTCGTGAAGATCGCCTGGGCGGACGAGGACGCCCTCGCCTTCCCCCTGTCGGTCCGGAACCCGCCGGGGCCCGACGGGCGGCCCGGCGCGTCCGTCGTGGCGTGCGGCAACGCCCTCCTCGTCGAACACGGCCTGGACCACACCTGGCTGCCGGGCGAGGACGCCGAGGAGACCGTCAAGGTGCCGGAGGCGGCGGACGGCGCCGCGCCCGCCCGGCCCTTCACCGCGACGGTGCGCGGCACGCCCGTCACCTGGTCGCCGCCGTACCCGCGACCGGCCGACGTCGCCGCCGCGCAGGCCCGCCGGCTGCTCGCCCTCCCCGGCGAGGCGCGCGACCGGCTGCGCGACCTGCACCACGAAGCGGCGGGACTCGACGAGGACGAGCGCGACTTCCTGCGCACGTGGTTCGGCGCGTCCCGGGTCGGCGACCTCTCCGACGCCACCGTCCGCCACGACACCTTCGCCCGGCTGCTGTCCCGCTTCCACGGGCTGCTCGAACCCAAGCTGCGCCGCCTGGACACACTCGTGCGCCGGGCCCGGTCCGGATACGTCCTGGATCCCGCGGACGCGGACTGGGAACTCGAGACGACCTGGGGGCACGAGGCCGCGGAGGCGCTGCACCGCGACAACCCCGCCCTTCACGGCCCGGCCCGCACCGCGCTGCGCCCCGATCCGCGTGAGGCGCTGCCGGTGCTGCACGTGACGGAGACCGACGGGGCGGACGGTGCCGGGGCCCGGTGGACCCCCCGCCGGGATCTCCTGGGGAGCGGTCCCCTCGACCGCCACTTCGTGGGCGAGACCGACGACGAGGGTGTGCTCACCCTCCGCTTCGGAGACGGCCGGTGCGGGCGGGCGCCCCGCCCGGGAACCCGGCTGCGCCTCGCCTACCGGGTGGGCAACGGCCGGTCGGGCAACGCGGGCAGTGAGGTCGTCAACCGGATCACCCACCGCGACAGCACGCTGCCGTCCGTCACGCGCGTCCGCAACCCGGTGCCGGTGACCGGCGGCACCGATCCCGAGCCGGTGGCCGAGGCGCGGCTCGCCGCCCCCCGCTCCGCCTTCCGCACCCTGCTGCGCGCCGTCACCGCCGAGGACTACGCCACGCTCGCCGCGGCCCACCCCGAGGTGCAGCGCGCCGCCGCCACCCTGCGCTGGACCGGCAGCTGGTACGAGGCCGACGTCGCCCTCGACCCGGCCGGCACCGCCGTGCCGTCGCCGGCCCTGCTGGCGGACGTGCGCGCCGCGCTGCACCCCTACCGGCGCATCGGTCACGACGTCGTGACCCGCCCCGCCCTGCTGGTCCCGCTCGACGTCGCGCTGTACGTCCTCGTCGACCCGCACTACGTCACCGCCCATGTGCGCGAGGCGCTGCAGCGCGCCTTCCTCCCGGGACGCCGGCCCGACGGCACCCTGGGGCTCTTCGACCCGTCGGCGCTGACCTTCGGCACTCCGGTACGGGCCAGTGCCCTGGTGGCGCTCTGCATGGGCGTACCGGGGGTCCGGCACGCCGAGGTGACGCTGCTGCGCAGGTTCCGGCCCTCCGGAGCGCAGACCACGGGGCCGGACGTACCGGCCTCCGGGGAGCTGCGCCTGCGGCCCCTGGAGATCCCGCGGCTCGACGGTGACGTCACCCGCCCGGAGAACGGGCGTCTGACCCTGCGTCTGAGAGGCGGACGATGACCGGCACTCCCCCCGGCGGGCAGGGCACCGGCGGCCGCGACCCGGCCCGGGTGTGGAACCGGCCCGGACTGCCCGAGCTGGCCTACCGCGTGGGCAGTCACCGGGAGTTCCTCGACGCGATGCTGGCGCGGCTCTCCCCGGCCGGCGAACGGCCGCCGCTGGCCGCGCTGACCACCCGGGAACCCGACGATCCCTCGATCGCCCTGCTCGACGCCTGGGCCGTCGTCGCCGACGTGCTGACGTTCTACCAGGAGCGCATCGCCAACGAGGGGTTCCTGCGCACGGCGACCGAGCAGGAGTCCCTGACCCGGCTCGGCCGGCTGGTCGGTCACCGGCCGCGCCCGGCACTCGCGGCCACCGCCCATCTCGCCTACACCCTGGACGCCGGGACGTCCTGCGTCGTACCGGCCGGCTCGCAGGTCAAGAGCGAGCCCGAACCCGGCGGGCTGCCCGCGGTGTTCGAGACCACGAGTGACCTCACCGCCCGGGCGGAGTGGAGCGCGCTGCCCGTGCGCACCACGCGCCCGACCACGCTCACGCCCGACGTCGTCACCGGCATCGCCTCCGTCGACGTGGACGGCGTGCAGCACGCCCTGCGCCCCGGTGACCGCCTGCTGTTCACCTATCCCGACGCGCGCCTGAACCTCACACGGCTCGTGACGGGCGTCGAACGGGACCCCGCGCTTGCGCGGACCACCGTGCGGCTGCGGGTTCCCGACCCACCGCGGCAGCTGGACAACGCGGTGGAGGCGCTGCGGGAGGACGTGGAGGAGGCCGCGGAGCGCGCGCCGTCGCGGGGGCCGTTCGAGGAACTGCTGGACATGCTGCGGGAGGTGCGGCAACGCGCCGAGGAACTGCGCGACCCGGACACGCTCGCGGCCCGGCTGGACCGCAGGCTGCGCCGGCTGCGCGAGCGTCTCGCCGCCCTCGGCGACGACGTGGACGTGGACGCGCTGGCCGAGCGGGCCGCCGTACGGATCGCGACCGTCCAGGACGCGGTCCGGCGTCTGAACGAGGAGCCCGCGCCGGCGGCCCCGGCCGGCGGGGAGGCACTGCTGCGGGACCTCGGCAGCCCCGGCGGGCGGGTCGTGCACGCGGTGGACCCGCTGCTGCACGCGCTCGGGCCGGGCAAGACGCCGCCCCGGCCGGCGCCCGGCGTCAGCGATGCCCTGGGCCCGGGATCCGACGCGCTGCCCCGGCTGCTGGCGGGCAACCGGCCCGGGCTCACCGAGTCCCTGTACCGGGCGCTGTCCGCCGTCTCCGTTCCGGCCACGGCACCGCCCGGCGTGCAGCACTTCCGCGTCACCGCCACCCCGCTGGGCGCCTCGCTCCCGGACGACGGCCGGGTGAGGCGGCTGCTGCGCGCGGCGGCGCCGTCCCGGTCCGAGGACGACGGACCGCTCGCGAACGACGTCCTGCTGCTGGACGCGGTGCACGAGGCGATCCAGCCGGGCAGCTGGATCGCCGTGCAGGTGGCGGGCCGCGCGCGCATCCGCGTCATCCGGGTCGTCGAGGTGGGGCGGCTGTCCGTCGCCAACGACCAGGACGCCCTGCGGGTGACGCGGCTGCGGCTGGCCGAGCCGTGGACCGAGGACTGCGAGGACATCTCGGTCCGACGGGCCACCACCGTGTGGGCGGCCGGTGAGCCGCTGGTCCTCGCTCCTTCGACCGACACCGACGATCTGGCGGGCGACACGGTGCCGCTGGACGGAGTCTTCGAGGGGCTGGCCCCCGGCAGGCTGCTCGTCGTCTCGGGCGAGCGCACGGACGTCGTGCCGGAGGACGGTGCGGCCACCGGTCGCCGCGCGGGCGTGCCGGGCTCCGAACTCGCCGTCCTCGCCGGTGTGCGTCACGCCTTCGACGGCACGTCCTGCGACGACCGGGTGCGCACCACGCTGCGGCTGACGGCGCCGCTCGCGCACCGCTACCGCCGGGACACGGTCGTCGTGCACGGCAACGTCGTCCCGGCGACCGCGGGCGAGACCGTCACCGAAGTGCTCGGCAGCGGTGACGCCACCCGGGCCGGACAGGTGCTGCCGCTGCGCCGGGGCCCGCTCGTCTGGCTGCCGTCGACCAGCGCCGACGGCGGCGAGGAGGCCCTCACGGTGCGCGTCGACGACGTGGCGTGGCGGCGGACCGCCGACCTGAGCGAGGCGGGGCCCACGGCGCGGGTGTTCAGCCTGCGGGCAGGCCCCGACGGGCGGGCCGCCGTGGAGTTCGGGGACGGCCGGCAGGGCGCCCGGCTGCCCACCGGCACGGAGAACGTCACCGCCCGCTACCGCATCGGCGGCGGACGCGCCGGCAATGCCGCGGCCGGCCGGATCAACCAGGTCGTGAGCAAGCCCCTCGGCGTCAGCGGCGTCACCAATCCGCTGCCCGCGACCGGAGGGGCCGACGCCGACGGCCCGGCGGAGCTGCGCCGGGCCATCCCCCTGCGCCAGGCCGCCTTCGACCGGCTGGTGTCGGTGCGCGACTTCCAGTCCTTCGCCCGCGCCTTCGCGGGCGTCGGCAAGGCCGTGGCACGCCGCTGCGTGGACGACGGCCGCCCCTTCCTGCACGTCACCGTGGCCGCCGCCGACGACGCCCCGCTGGACACCTCCTCCCCCCTGCTCGCCGCACTGCGCACGGCGCTGCGCCGGTACGGCGACCCCGCCCTGCCGGTACGGGTCGAACCGTGCGAACGCGTGCGCCTCGTGGTGGTGATGGGCGTGCGCACGGCCTCCGACCACCTCCCGGAGAAGGTCGAGCGGCGGGTGCGCGAGGCGCTGGCCGAGCGCCTGGGATTCGCGGGGGCGCACCTGGGCCATCCCGTGTACCTGAGCGCCGTCGTCGCCGCCGCCCACGCGGTTCCCGGCGTCGACTTCGTCGACGTCGACGCGTTCGGGGGCGTGCCCGAGGGCGCGGACGCGGCCTCGGTCGTCCAGTTCGCGCAACACCCCTCCGTCGTCCCGTGCGTGCCCGCCCTGCCCGCCGGCCCGCGCCTGGTCATCGCCCCGGTGACGTCCGGCCGCGCTCCGGAGGGCGCCCCACCGCATCCGGCCGCCGCCGTCGACGCCGCGCAGGCCCCGACGGTACTGCTGCACCACCCGGTCGCCGCACCCCCGGCCGGCCCGCGGACCGCCGGGACCGCGCCCCGCGCGATGATGCGCCCCGCCCAGCTGGTCCTGCTCGACCCGGCCGTGCCCGACACGCTGATCCTGCGGAGGATTCCATGACCCCCGACGAGCTGTACGCGCTGCTGCCCGCGGTGCACCGTCGGCGTGACGAGGCGGAAGGCGGGCCGCTGCGCGCCCTGCTGACGGTCGTCGCCGAACAGGTCACCGTCCTCCAGGAGGACATCGAACGGCTCTACGACAACTGGTTCATCGAGACCTGCGACGACTGGGTGGTGCCCTACATCGGGGACCTCGTCGGATACGAGCTGCTGCCCGGGATCGTCTCCGCCCTGTCCGACGACACCTCCCGGGGGACCGGCCTGCCGGCCGCGGCGGTACCCCGCCGCGATGTCGCCGACACCGTCGTCAACCGCCGCCGCAAGGGCACCCTGGCACTCCTCGAGGACCTCGCGTCGGCCGTGGCCGGGTGGCCCGCGCGCGTCGTCGAGCACCGTCGTCTGCTCTGCGTCACGCAGCCCGTACGGCGCTGGACCTCCGAGACCGGGTCCGGGAGCCGCGGACCGGTGCGCGGCGGACTCGTCGACGTCCGCCGCCCGGCCGACCTGGACCAACTGGGAGGTGCCTTCGACCCGTTCGCCCGCACCGTGGAGGTGCCGCGCGCCGGTTCCGCCCGCCGCCCCGGCCGCTACGGCATCCAGTCGGTCGGGCTGCACCTGTGGCGGCTGCGCCCCTACTCCGTGACACGCGCCCCCGCCTACTGCCTGGATCGCGACCGGGCCTGCTACACCTTCAACGTGCTCGCCATCGACACACCCCTGTTCACCGCCCCCGTACCGGAGCCGTCGAGCTGTCACGTCGCGGACCGGACGAACGTCCCGGAGCCCATCGGCCGCAGGGCGCTCGCCGACCGGCTCTACGACTACTACGGGCCCGGCAAGAGCCTGTGCGTGTGGACCGGCCCCCACGCCGTGGACGACGTGGTGCCCCTCGGACGGATCGTCGCCGCCGACCTGTCCGACTGGCGGTACCGGCCCCGTGCCGGGCAGGTCGCCGTCGACCCCGTCCTCGGCCGCCTGATGCTCCCGCCGGGCACGGCTCCCGCCCACGGTGTCCGGGTGACCTACCACCACGCGTTCTCGGGCGACCTCGGCGGCGGCGAGTACCCCCGTCCCGAGCCCGTGCCCGCCGACAGCGTCGAGCGCTACCGGGTGGGCCCCGACGAGAACCACCGCAGCATCGCCGACGCGCTCGACCACTGGCAGGCGGCGAAGCGGGGGCACCCGCACAAGGCGGAGGCGATCGTGGAGATCACCTCCAACGACGTCTGGACGGAGCCGGACGACATCCGCCTCGACCCGGGAGACCGGCTCACCCTGCGCGCCGCCGACGGGGTCCGTCCCGTCATCCGGCTGCGTGGCCGGCGCGGCGACGACAGTCCGCGCGCGCTGACGATCACCGGTCCCGAGAACGGGCTCCCGTCCGAGGCCACGGCGCGCATCGTCCTCGACGGGCTGCTGGTGGCGGGCGGTTACGTGCGCGTACGAGGCGGCGTGGACCGTCTCGTCGTCCGGCACTGCACCTTCGTACCGGGCTGGGAACCGGACCAGGGCAGGCCGTTGGCTCCCGGAGCGCCCAGCCTGCACATCGCCGGGAGCCCGGTCCGCACCGAGATCCGGCACAGCGTCCTCGGCGCCGTCACCGTGGCGGGCCGCGACGGGCGGGAGCCCCACCGGGTCGACGTGTGCGACAGCGTGCTGGACGCGACGCTGCGCGAGGCGACGGCGGTCGGCTCCCCGGACGGTGGCACCGCGGACGTCGTCCTCACGGCCCGGCGCACCACCGTCATCGGGGCCGTGCGCGCCCGGGCCGTGGACGTGCTGGAGAACTGCCTGCTGGACGGCGAGGTGCGGATCGACCGGCGCGACCAGGGCTCCGTACGGTTCTGCTGGCTTCCGCCGGGCTCGGTGACGCCGCCCCGCTTCCACTGCGAACCCGACCACTCCGGCGATCCGGGGCGGGTGGTGCTGCGTTTCGCCGACACCCGGTACGGCTCGCCCGACTACGTGCGGCTCGCCGACACCTGCGCCCAGGAGATCCGCCGAGGCGGCGACAACGGCTCGGAGCCCGGCGCGCTGCACCACCTCTTCCAGCCTCAGCGGGAGGACAACCTGCGCACCAGGCTCGCCGAGTACACGCCCGCCGGCTGCGACGCCGGGCTCTTCTTCGCCACCTGAGTCCCGCCCGGAACCGTCCGGAACCGCCCCGACCACCCCGTACCGTCCGCCTTCGGCCCAGGCAGGAAGCACACGCATGCACGGCGACTTCTCCCGCGTCATCTTCGACCCCGCTCGGCGTTTCTCCTCCGTCCTGTCCCAGCAGGGCCGGGTCCAGCTCGACGCCGACCTCAACGAGCAGACGGCGATCCTCCTGCACTACGTGCGCACCCTGGCCTCCGACGTCCTCGGTCCCGCGGCGTACCCGCCCGAACCGGACGGCCTCGGCGGGTTCGGGATCGACGGCTACGACGGGGACACCTTCGCCGTGGCCCCGGGGCGCATGTACGTCGACGGCATCCTGTGCGAGTCCGACGGGACGGACTACTGGGACCAGCCCGACGGGCACCTGGACCCCGAACGCGACCAGCTGCCCGCCGGTCCCTTCCTCGTGTACCTGCGGGTGTGGGAGCGGTTCGTCACCGCCCTGGAAGCGCCGTGGATCCGGGAGAAGGCCCTCGGTCCGAACGGCCCGGACACCACGGCGCGCACCCGGGTCGTCTGGCAGGTGTGCGCGCTCCCGCTGGAGCCGGGGTCGGCCACGCCCGACATGCGCAGTGCCGCGTCCTTCCTGCGGGAGCACGTCGGCAGCCGTTTCGAGCCGCGCGGTGTGCTCGCCGCGCGGACCCGGCGCCCCGAGGAGGCGGCCGGCTCGGCGAACGGGCCGGCCCCGTCGTCCGGCTACCGGGGCCCGGAGAACCAGCTGTACCGGGTGGAGGTGCACCGCGGCGGCAGGGAGGGCACGGCGACCTTCAAGTGGTCGCGGGAGAACGGCTCCGTGGCCCTGCCCGTCCGGGGCGTGTCCGGAGCCGTGGTCGAACTGGAGACGCTGGGCCGGGACGACAAGCTCGGCGTGGACGTCGGCGACGTGGTGGAGATCATCGACGACGCCGTGGTCTGCCGCGGGGCGTCGGACCGGCCCGACGAGGGCTGCGGACGGCTCTACACCGTCCAGCGGGTCGACTACGACGATCACCGGGTCACCCTGGACGGCACTGTGGGGGACGACCCGTACCACCGGTCCGCCGGCGAGATGCCGACGCGTCATCCGCTGCTGCGCCGCTGGGACCACGGAGCGAGCGGGTGGGACGGCGGACTCACGGAAGCGATGGGCGTTCCCCTGCGCGAGGGAGAGTGGCTGCCGCTGGAGGACGGGGTCGAGGTCCGGTTCGAGCCCAGCCAGGACGGACCGCGCGTCTACCGCCGGGGCGACTACTGGCTGATCCCCGCCAGGGTGCTCACCGGTGACGTCGAGTGGCCCCGCGGCCGCCAGGGGCAGCCCCTCAAGCGCCGCCCGCACGGCGTCCGCTACCACTACGCCCCGCTCGCGCTCCTGGAGCCGCGCGACGGCGACGACTTCCGGCTGGTGGATCTGCGGGTGCCGTTCCCCCCGCGGCGGTAGGTGCCGCGGCGGGGGGTCAGCGTGCCACGAACCCGAAGAGGTAGACGGCCCAGGCGGCGACGAGCACGAACGCCAGCACGACCAGGGCGACGGGCGTGGTGCGGGCGGACACCTGCGCGCCCGTCGTCAGGTTGTGCAGACGCTTGACGCGCAGCGTGCCGCGTTTCACCTTGCCGTGGGCACGTACCCGGTCGCCCTCGTTGACGGCGCCCTCGAAGGAGTAGCCGCGCATCTCCACGGGGACGAGCCGCAGGGGACGGCCCTGCCGGTCGTGCACCTCCACGCGGAAGTTGCAGACCACGGTCGAGCTGGTGTTGCCGGAACTGCCCTGCACCTCCGTGCGGATCTGCACGTTCCGCGCCACTCCCTCGACCAGGCCGCTGCCCGCGAGGGTGCCCACCGGGAGCGGCGGGACGGGCGGTGGGGGTGGCGGATCGTTCCGGAGCGGAGGCGGTGGGGCCGGGGGCGGTGGGACCGGTCGGGGCGGCGGCGGAGGTGGGGGTGGAGGTGCGGGCGGCGGGAGGATCCTCCGGCGTGGCGGCCTCGGTTCGGGCCCCTCGCCGTCGTCGTACAACGGGACATAGGCGCGGCACCTAGGGCACCGCTGCGCACCGTGCGGCACATCGGTGCCGCACATCTCGCAGGCCCAGCTGCCCTCCACCATCTAGTCGACCCGGTGCTCGTCGTGGTCCCGCAGGGAGAGGTTCTGCACGGTGGCTGGCATGGTGCTTCTCCTGTCGTGGTGCTGGGGGGCCGTGGTGCTGTGGTCCCGCGGTGTCGTCCTCGCTGCGGTCAGCCAGGCCAGGGCGTGCCTGCCTCCGAAGGCGGAGCGGGCCCGCTGGTGGTCCTGGGGGTACGGCAGCCGCTCGGCGAGCAGGCGTGTGAACCGAAGCGAGGGCTCGATACCCAGTTCCTCGTTCAACAAGGTGCGGAACATCGCGTAGTGGCCGAGCGCTTCGCCCACATTGCCCTCCGCGAGATGCACGGACACGACGACCCGGTGCGCGCTCTCGCGCAGTGGCTCGGCGCGGATGCCGGCCCACGCCGCTTCCATCGCCAGCGCGGTCCTGCCCTGCTCGATCAGGGTGTGCGCCAGCGAGTCGAGGGCGTGCAGCCGCAGTTGCCGCAGGCGCTCGCGCTCCAGCAGCACCCAGTCCTCGTCCCAGCCCGGCAGGAGGTCTTCTCCGGTGAGGAGCCCGAGCGGGGGACGGCGGTACGGCGGCGGGGCGCCGCCCGTGACGAGGCCGAGGGCCGTACGGGTGAGGACGTGGACGTCCACGCGCAGCGCCGGAGCGACCATCAGGACGTCTCCGCAGCAGTGGACGAGCGGGAGTTCGTCCCGCGGAAGCTTCCACAGAGTGGTCCGCAGGCTGCCCCTGGCGTGCTCCTCGGTGACCTCGGGCCACAGCGTGCCGGCGAGGACCGTGCGGGGCACGCTCTCGCGCAGGCTCAGGAAGGCCAGGAGCCGTTGACCATTGCGACACAGCTCGATGCTCTGCCTTCCGCATTCCAGTCGGAAGCGGCCGAGCAACCGCAGCTGAGCGGAGGGAGTCACGTTCATGATCGCCTCGCGCACGGGGATCTCGCGTGAGCGCGCCGCTCGGAAGCGGTACCGTCTCGTCGGCGCTGCTTCCCGGCCCGCCGAAATCCGCCGGCTCGGCTTCGGGGTCCACGACCTCGGACGAGGCCTGTCCCCCTCAGTCTCTGCCGCTGTCTTCCCCTCTGCAACTCGGTGCCCGACCGTGCCGAAGACGGCCGGCCGCTGGTCACCGGGGTGCTCCCGGCCCGTCGGCGCGCCGCGGAAGCGGCCGTGGTGACGGCGGTGTGACGCCGGGCTGACGGCGGTTCCGTAGCTTCGGTCACGGTGGCCGAGTCCCTCTCGGAGACCGTGACGAGCGAAGGACGTCCCCTAGGAGGCCAAGATGACCTGGAGGGTCGCGAACAGCCTGGAAACCCTGCGGCACCAGCTCGACGCACGCTTCCCCGGACGCAGCCTCGCGGCCGACGGCGGCGTCGGCGACGCAGCCCACCAGGCACGGGGCGACAACAGTGACCACAACCCGTGGTACGGGCCGGGCATCGTCACCGCGCGCGACTTCACCCACGATCCGGCGCACGGCCTCGACATCCAGCAGGTCGCCGACGAGCTGCTCGGCAGCCGCGATCCGCGCATCAAGTACGTCATCGCCAACCGTCGGATCGCCTCCAACCGCTCCTGGCAGTGGGGTCCGTACTCGGGTGCCAATCCGCACGAGGCGCACTTCCATCTGTCCGTGGTGGCCGATCCCCTCTGCGACGACGCCCAGAACTGGAGACTCCCGCTCTTCGGCGAGGTGCCGGACGGCGGGGGCGGCGGGGGCGGCGGGGGCGGCACGGTCGAACCGGGCGCCTTCACGACCTGGGGAACCGACGTCAACGTGCGGGCGGCACCCTCCCTCGGCGCCGCCGTCGTGGCCGTACTGCCCGGGCCCACGCGGGTGACGGTCACGTGTCAGACCAGGGGCGACACGGTCAACGCCGCCGGCCACGTCAACGACGCGTGGTCGTTCGTCCCCGCCCTCGGCGGATATCTCTCCAACATCTTCATCGACGATCCGGCCGCCTGGCTCCCGGGCGTCGGTGAGTGCTGACACCTAGGCGGCCCGTATGTCGCAGGCCCAGAAACTCCCCGTCATCTACGTCCGGGGCTTCGCCGGCGGTCAGTCCGGCATCGACAGCGCGGTGGCGGACCCGTTCCTCGGATTCAACGCCGGCTCCACGCACATCCGGATCGGACCGGACGACAAGCCGAACTTCTACCAGTTCGAAAGCCCCCTGCTGCGGCTGATGGTGGACGAGGGCTATCAACTCCTCGTCCAGGGAAGCCAGGAGACGTATCTGGACACCCACGCGGAAATCCCCGCCGACAGCATCTGGATCCACCGCTTCTACGACCCGTCCGCGAGCACCTGGGGCGGCACGCCCAAGGAGTTCCGCGTCGAGGACGCCGCGCAGGACCTGCTCGAACTGATCGACGAGCTCAGGGCGAAGGCCCACGTCGACCGGGTCCATCTGGTCGCCCACTCCATGGGCGGCCTCATCTGCCGATGCCTGATCCAGAAGATCCTCCCGGAACGCGGCATCGAACCGGCCGGCCGTGTCGCCAAGTTGTTCACCTACGGCACGCCGCACGGCGGCATCTCCTTCGACTTCGGTTTCGGGATGCTGGAACGGCTGCGGGACGCCATCGGCATCAACGGCGCCGACATCTTCGGGCGCGAACGGATGTACCAGTACCTGACCCCGCGCGCCACCGCGGCCGACGAGCCGCCCGAGGACTGGGATCCGCGTGCCATGCCCGCCGACGGGGAGCCCTTCGCCTTCCCGCTCCGGCAGGTCTTCTGCCTGGTGGGCACCAACCCGGGCGACTACGACGTGGCGCACGGCCTGTCGTCCGCGGTGGTCGGGGCCCGCAGCGACGGCCTGGTGCAGATCGACAACGCGTACGTGCCAGGGGCCTTCTGCGCCTATGTCCACCGCAGTCACAGCGGACGCTACGGCCTCGTCAACTCCGAGGAGGGCTACCAGAATCTGCGGCGGTTCCTGTTCGGCGACCTGAAGGTGGAGTCCGCCCTCGTCCGCTTCCGACTGCCGGAGGAGAAGAACACGGCGTGGCAGGCGGAGGTCGGCTTGTCCATCCGCGGCCTGCAGATCGTGATGCACGAGCGGACCGCCGACCAGTGGTGCCCGATCCAGCTCGGCGACGACGCGCAGCCCGGCGTGGACGGCGACGGAGCGGTGCCGCTGGTGAGCACCTTCCTGTGCGAGAACCTGGCCAGCCCGAACGGCGCCGGCGCCCTGCGGTACGCGCTCCACCTGCGCATCCTCTCCCTGCGCGAACGGGACAACGGTTTCCTGGACTTCCGTGACCACATCGAGAAGACGGCCGACTTCGACGACATCCTGATCGTCGACGTCGGCAGCGACGCCGGGGTTCCGGCGCTGCGCGCCACCTGGAACTCCGACATCGCCGGTCCCATCAGCGACTTCAAACCGACCAGCCTGGATCTGGCCGACGAGGATCCGGTGAGCGGCAGATGGATCAGCCACATTCCCCTGCCCCCCGCGACCGCGGCGATCCTCGGTGAAGACGCGCGGGTCCGCCTCGCCGTGACCGGGTGGAACTGACGCGCGGGACATCCGCACGGGACATCCTGCCCGGCAGTTGACGCCCCTTCTCCGGCGGTGCCACCATCAAGCCCCTGATGGTTACGTAAACATCTTCTGTCGTACCCTCCCGGCGTCATCGATCAGGAGCAAACTATGGGCAACCGCACCAGCCACGGACTGCTTGGCGCTCTCCTCGTGGTCCTCGCCGCCGGGATCGGCGGTACGGCGTGCGGCTCCCCTGACCCTGACGGTGACGGAACGGACAGGAAGGACATCCGGAACGCGCTGGAGAAGGGCGGCAAGGTGACGGTGTGGGCCTGGGAACCCACCCTGAAGAAGGTCGCCGCCGACTTCGAGAAGAAGTACCCCAAGGTCGACGTCGAACTCGTCGACGCCGGCACCGGCGACAAGCAGTACACGGCACTCCAGAACGCCATCGCCGCCGGCTCCGGCGCCCCCGACGTCGCCCAGATCGAGTACTACGCCCTCGGCCAGTTCGCCATCGGCAAGACCGTCGAGGACCTCTCCCCCTACGGCGCCCTCTCCCACGCCAACAGCTTCACACCCGGCCCCTGGCACGCCGTCCACCAGGACGAGGGCATCTTCGCCCTGCCGATGGACTCGGGCCCCATGGCGTTCTTCTACAACAAGAAGGTCTTCGACCAGCACGGCGTCAAGGTCCCGACCACCTGGGACGAGTACGTGGAGGCGGCGCGGACCCTGCACAAGGCCGACCCGAAGATCTTCATCACCAACGACACCGGCGACCCCGGCGCCACCACCAGCCTCATCCGGCAGGCCGGAGGCCGCCCGTACTACGTGCGCGGGACCGACATCAGCATCGACTTCGACGACGACGGCACCAGGAAGTACACCGCCACCTGGCAGAAGCTCCTCGACGAGAAGCTGGTCGCCCCGATCAGCTCCTGGAGCGACGCCTGGTACAAGGGACTCGCCGACGGCACCATCGCCACCCTCTCCATCGGCGCCTGGATGCCCGCCAACCTCACCTCCGGCGTCCCCACCGCCTCCGGCGACTGGCGCGTCGCCCCCCTCCCCCAATGGACCAAGGGCGACAAGACCAGCGCCGAGAACGGCGGCAGCTCCCTCGCCGTACCCAAGGCCGCAAAGAACAAGGAACTCGCCTACGCCTTCACCGAGTTCGCCACCACCGGAACCGGCGCCACCACCCGCGTCGCCGAAGGCGCCTTCCCCGCCACCCGCGCCGACCTCGAATCCCAGGCCTTCCTCGACAAGCCCTTCCCCTACTTCGGCGGCCAGCAGGCCAACCGGATCTTCGCCGAATCCGCCCGCAACGTCGGCGAGGACTGGTCGCACCTGCCGTTCCAGGTCCACGCGAACTCGATCTTCAACGACACCGTCGGGAAGGCCTACACCTCCGGGGCCGGACTCTCCGACGGTCTCGACGCCTGGCAGGACGCCTGCGTCGCGTACGGCGACGACCAGGGCTTCACGGTGAACCGGTAGCCGGACGCGGGAGCGGCCGCGGCGCGCTCCCGCGTCCGAGCGGACGGGACGGTCAGGGGGTGAGGCCCACCTGGTCGATCGTCCAGAAGGCACTGTTGGTGCCGGTGTAGTGGAAGTGCAGCCTGGCGGTGGTGGCGCCCGGGGGAACGGCGACCGTCAGCTTCTCGTAGGCGTTGCGGTCCGCGCCGTAGGACCGCAGCAGTTGCCGGGGACCGCCGTCGAAGGAGATGTGGACGTCCCCGGTCTGCGGGCCGTCCACCTTGTAGGTGGTGGCGTAGGAGACGGTCGCGGGCGCTCCGCCGCTCACGGGGAAGACCGGGCTGGTGAGCGTGGAGTCGAACGGTCCGACGCCGTGGGACCTGTCGTCCCACTCGTCGGAGTCGGCGACGGCGAAGACGTCGCGCGCCCGGACGTTGGTCTCGCGCCCCTGCCCCAGGTCCGTGTTGCTCCAGAACTCGTCGGTGGCGAAGGACCAGCCGCGCCACTCGGTGACGCCGCCCGCGGGCATGGCGGAGTTGTCGATGGTCCAGCCGCTGGGCGGGGTGGTCGTCCAGCCCTTGAGGGAGGCGGGCAGGGCGAGTTCGTCGACCCGGGTGTCCAGGGCCGGGCGCAGGGCGTCGAAGGCGTCGGGCGCGAGGGTGCCGACCGCCTTGCCGTCGAGCTGCCACGCCGGGTCCGCGGCCACCCCGAAGTGCGCGAGGACGGTCGGTGCGATGTCGGTGACCTTGACGTCGTGACGGACCGAACCCGGGGTGAAACCGGCGCCCTTGGCGATGACGAAGGTCTGCCGTTCGCTGGGGCTGTTGCCGCCGTGTCCGCCGTTCGGCAGGTGACCGTGGTCGGCGGTGACGACGATCTGCCAGTCCTCGTCGGCGTACGTGGCGCGGGAGGTGACGGCGTCGAGGATCCGGCCGATCTCGGTGTCGGCCTTGGCGAGGGCGTCCAGGTAGGCCCGGTGGGCGGTGCCGTAGGTGTGGCCGGCGCCGTCGACCTCGTCGAGGTGGACGAAGGCGGCTTCCACGTCGGTGGTCTTGAGCCGGGAGACGGCGGTCGCCGTGGTGTCGGCGTCGCCGACCCCGCCGAGGCGGGTGTCGACGGCCGGTCCGAAGACGGTGTCGCGGAGGGGCGCCCAGGTGCCGACGACCAGGGTGTCGAGCGTGGGGTCGGCGGTCTCCAGACGGGTGGCGTAGTCCGGGTAGAGGTCGGGACGGGCGCCGTCGAAGCTGTTGTCGACGACCTTGTGCTTGTCGGGCCAGACTCCGGTCGCGATGGTCGACCAGCCGGGGCCGGAGGACGTGGGGGCCATCGGGTTCGCGTAGAGGTTGCCGGTGGCGGTCATGCCGCCGGCCATGAGGCTCTTGACCCTCGGCATCTTCGCCTTGTCGAACGCGGCGAAGGTCGCGCCGTCGACGCCGATCACCAGCGACTTGGGGCGCTTGACGGCGTCGCCGGCACCGGAGGGCGACGGCTCCTCGCCGCGGGCGGCGGCGTTCGCGGAGGCGGCAAGCGGCAGGACCGCGGCCGCGAGGGTGCCGGCGAGGGCGGCACGAAGAGGACGGGACAACTGCACGGAGTCTCCTCGGGAGGATGTACGGGGGTGCACGACCGTCGCGGCCGGGCAGAGGAGATCCTGCACCCGACCGAGAATCAACAAGTACACACAGAGTCCATCAGACATGAACACTCCATGGAGGTTCGGTACAGACCCGTTATCCATTCGCGATCTTCTGGGGAACTCCGTCGTGCGCCGCCGGTCACCCGTCGAGGGCGTCGGGCCAGTTCTCGCGCACCACCCGCAGCGCCTCGGTCAGCTGCGCGTCGCCGGGGAAGACCGGCGGGCCGCCCTCGACCGTCGGCAGCCGCGCCGCCTTCTCCTCGTCGAGCGTGCCGTCCTTCGCCATGACGTCCATGAGCATCGGACGGGCGTACCCGGTCAGCCGCAGGTTCTGGCCCTCCGTGCTCGCGAGGTACTCCAGCCACAGCCGCGCCGCGGCGGGGTGGGGGGCGTGCTTGTTGACGGCCTGGGCGTAGTACTGCGAGAAGCTCGCGTCGAAGGGGATGGAGACCTTCCACCGCACGTCGGTGCCCCTCAGCTCGTCGACGTGCCGGAGGTTGAGGAAGTCCCACTCGATGCTGATCGGGGTCTCGCCGCGGACGATCGCCTCGGGGTTGGGGTTGCCGCGGTTGTAGTTCCCGACCTCGTCGAGCTTCGCGAAGAAGTCGATGCCCGGCTGGATGTCGTCGAAGGAGCCGCCGTTGGCCAGGGCGGCGGCGTAGACGCCCGCGAAGGCGGAGCCGGCCGTCACCGGATTGCCGTTGAGCGCCACCATCCCCCGGTACTCGGGCTTGAGCAGGTCGGCGAAGGAGACGGGGCAGACCGCCACCCTGTTGTCGTCGCAGCCGATGGAGACGTAACCCCCGTAGCTGTTGAACCAGGCTCCGCCCGGGTCCTTCTGGTTCGGCGGGACGCTGTCCCAGGCGGCGACCCGGTACGGGGCCAGCAGGCCCTCGCGCGCGGCCGACTGCGCGAAGGCGTCGCCGAGGTCGAGCACGTCCGGGGCGGTCGCCTCGCCCTTGGTCCGCCGGATGTCCTCGATCTCCTCCTGGCTGGAGCCGAACGGGTTGCTGTTCACGATCTCGATCCCGTACTTCTTCTCGAAGCCGTCCATCAGGCCGCCGTAGTTCGCCCAGTGGCGCAGCAGCGTCGTCGTGTTCAGCGTGCCCTCCTTCTTCGCCGCCGCGACCAGCGCGTCCATGCCGCCGGCCTCCTCCGCGGAGCCGGCCACGGCGGGGGCCACCACCCGCACCGGCTCGTTCTCCCCTCCGCAGGCGCTCAGGCCGAGGACCGCGACGCACAGACAGGTCGCGAGGGTGACGACACGCGTCCGGGGCAGGTCGACCACGGCGTCTCCACGAGGGGGAGAGGAACGGTGGGGGCTGATCTCCCAGCCTACGCGGGCCCTCACAGCTCCGCGTCGTCCCACTGGCCGAGGATGTCGTCCTCCCCCAGGGCGTCGAGGTCGGGACCGGCGCCGGGAGCGGTCGCCTGGGCGGCCCAGATGGTCTTCCCCCGGGGGGAGTAACGGGTGCCCCACTTCTCCGCGTACTGGGCGACGAGGAAGAGACCGCGGCCTCCCTCGTCGGTGTCGGCGGCACGCCGGATGTACGGGGCCGTACTGCTGCCGTCGGACACCTCGCAGACCAGGGAGGCGCCGTAGAGGAGGCGCACCCGGATCGGTTCGAGGCCGTAGCGGACGGCGTTGGTGATCAGTTCGCTGAGAATGAGTTCGGTACCGAAGGCGATCTCCTCCAGTCCCCACTCGGCCAGCTTGCGGGCGCACGCGTTGCGGACCGGACTCACGGCCGCCGGGTCGCGCGCCACGTCCCATACGGCGACCCGGTCGGGGTCCATGCGGCGGACGCCGGCCACGAGCAGGGCGACGTCGTCGCCGGACCCGGTCGGAAGCATGGTGTCGATGACGGCGGCGCAGGTCTCCTCCGGGCTGCGGCCGGGCCCGGTGAGGGCGTCGCGCAGGACGGCCAGGCTCGCGTCGGGGTCCCGGGTGCGGTCCTCCAGGAGGCCATCGGTGTAGAGCACGAGCCTGGAACCCTCCGGCAGGACCGTCCGGACCGTCTCGACGGGCATCCCGTTGCCCAGTCCGAGGGGCGGGGAGACCGGGGACTCCAGGAACTCCACGGTCCCGTCGGGCCGGACGACCGCGGGCGGCAGGTGGCCCGCGGTGGCCACGGCGACCTCGCCGGAGACGGAGTCGTAGACGACGCACAGACAGGTGGCTCCGGTGATCGTCTCGCCCCAGCCCTCGGAGGGTTCGTCCTGCACGTCGATGAGGGTCACGAGTTCGTCGAGGCGCCAGATCAGCTCGTCCGGGGAGAGGTCCAGCGCCGAGAAGTTGTGCACGGCGATCCTCAGGCGGCCCATGGTGGCCGCGGCGTGCAGGCCGTGGCCGACGACGTCGCCGACGACCAGTGCCACGCGGGCACCGGGCAGGGGGATCACGTCGAACCAGTCGCCGCCGACGCCGGACTCCGCGGGAAGGTAGCGGGAGGCCACGTCGAGCGTCTCGTCGCCCGGGAGACTGCGCGGCATCAGGCTCCGCTGGAGCGTGACCGCCATCGTGTGCTCCCGGGTGTACCGGCGGGCGTTGTCGATGGAGACGGCGGCCCGGTTCGCCAGCTCCTCGGCGAAGGACAGGTCCTCGTCGGTGAACGGCGGGGAGGCGCCCGACCGCCAGAAGTTCGCCACCCCCAGCACCACGCCCCGGGCGCGCAGCGGGACGACCGCCAGCGCGTGGATGCCGTACTGCAGGACGCGCCGGGCCCGCTCCTCGTCCTGGGCGCGCCACCCGGTCGAGGAGGCCAGGTCGGTCACCACCACCGAGCGGCCCTCGGTGACGCTGACGTCGACCGGCGATCCGGGAACGAAGCGGATCAGCTCGCCCGAGGGATAGAGGGGGTGGTCCTCGGTGAGGCCCGCGAGGGCCGTGCGGCGCAGCTCCGTGCCGGCCCCGGCCGGCTCCTCCCCGCTCAGGACGGGGTCGAGGAGTTCGACGGTGACGACGTCCGCGAAGCCGGGGGACGCGACCTCCGCCAGCTCCTCGGCGGTGCGCACGACGTCCAGGGTGGTTCCGATCCGGACCCCGGCGTCGTAGAGCAGGGTCAGCCGCTCCCTCGCCACCTCCGCGCGCCCGGACAGGGAGCGCAGCTCGGTGGTGTCCCGCAGGGTGACCACGCTGCCGCGCCGGCCTCCGGGGGCCAGGGTGACCCGTTTGTTGAGGGCGAGGAGGCGGTCCGCGGCGAGGTGCACCTCGTCGGTGGCGATCCGGTCCGAGGAGAGGAGGGCCGTGAGGGAGGGGTCGAGGCCCAGTTCGGTGACGCGGCGTCCCTCGGCGTCCGGGGGCAGGCCGATCAGCCGGCGCGCCTCGTCGTTGGCCAGCAGCAGCCGATGGTCGCGGCCGGTGATGAGCACGCCCTCGCGGACGGCGTGCAGGACGGCGTCGTGGTGCTCGTACATCCGGGTCATCTCCGCCGGGCCCAGCCCGTGGGTCTGGCGGCGCAGCCGTCGGCTCACGAGGCCCGTGCCGAGGGCCACCAGGCCGAGGGCGGCGGCCGCGCTGCCGAGGAAGACGGGCAGCTGCTGGTCGAGCGAGTCCTGGACCTTCTCGACCGTGACCGCGGCGGAGACGATGGCGACGACGTCCCCCCGGGCGTCCCGGACGGGGGCCGCCGAGACCACGGAGAGGCCCAGGGCGCCCTGGAAGGTGCGGGTGAAGGGCCGGCCGGCGGCGGCTTCGGCGTACGGTCCGATGACGTGCTTGCCGAGCTGGGTGGGGTCGCTGTGGGTGAGGGTGATCCCGTCGAGCTCGTAGACGATCAGGGCGTCGATGCCGGCCGCCTTGCGTGCTCCTTCGGCGAGGGGCTGGAGCTCGACCGTCGGAAAGTCGTTCTGCAGGGCCCGTACGAGCCCCGGCGCGTGGGCGAAGGACTGGGCGGCCGCGACGGTCCGGTGCCGGGCGTCGGCCATGGTGTCGCGGCGGGCCTGGACGACGAGCGCGACGACGGCGGCGGCCACGAGGAGGACGACGAGCACCAGCTGGAGGAGGAAGACCTGGCGGGCGACGCTGCGGGTGGTCAGCCACGACGCGAGGCGCCGTCGTCCTCCGGGGGACGTTTCCAGAGGATCACCGCCTTGATGGCCAGCTTCGCCACTCATACTCCACATTTATCCCTTTTCGGCTGCCGCCTGGCAACCATGGGAGCCCTCGGGTGGGGGCCGGGGAACCTCAGGCGTTCGCCGGGTCGGCCAGGATCAGCCGGCCGACCTCGCGGGTCAGGACCGATCGGGCCTCCTCGTCGAGGGAGTGGTCCGAGACGAAGTAGTCGATCTCGTCGAGCCCGGCGAAGCGGCTGAGCCCCACCACGCCCCACTTGGTGTGGTCCGCGACCACGGCGAGCCGTGCGGCGGACTCGATCAGCGCCCTGTTGGTCTGCGCCTCGGCGAGGTTCGGGGAGGTGAGGCCCGCCCGCTCGGACACCCCGTGGGCGCCCATGATGACGAGGTCCACCCGCAGCGAGCGGATCGTCTGGTCGGCCAGCGGTCCCACCAGCGAGGCGGACCTGGTCGGGGCGCCGCCGGTGAGGAGCACGGTCGGGGCGCCCCCGTCCGGTTCCTCGGCGAAGTCGCGCAGCAGGTCGGCGACGGGCAGCGAGTTGGTGACGACGGTGAGACCGGGCGTGTGCCGGAGCCCGGCCGCCACCGCGTAGGCGGTGGTGCCGCCGGACACGGCCACGACGCTGCCCGGCTTCACGAGGCCGGCCGCCGCCGTGGCCACCGCGGCTTTGGCGGTCGACTCCAGGTCGGCCTTGGCCTCGAATCCGGGTTCCTCACCGGTGGTGGCCGTGGCCGTCGCGACGGCTCCGCCGTGCACCTTCTCCAGGGAGCCGGCCCGGGCCAGCGCCTCCAGATCCCGCCGGACGGTCATGTCCGAGACCCCGAGCCGCTCGACGAGGTGGGCCACCCGCACGGCGCCGTCCCGGCGCACGAGGTCGAGGATCACCGCTCGCCGCTGCAGCGCCAGCACCGACTCCTCCGCCCCTGTCTCGTCCGTGTCGTGTGGGAACCGGCCGACGAGAAGTCCACCGAAGTCATCACTTTCGAACAGGATACATACCCCCGTGTGAGGGAGCGGGGCACGCCCGCTCCGGTGGTGTGGGAGAGCCGCGGGCGGGCCGGTCCGGCCGCCGGAAGGCCGCCGGACCGGCCCGCCGCCGCTACGAGGTGGTGAACTGCTGGTTCGGGACGGCGGAGCAGCCGAACTGGACGACCTCCGCGCCGTTCGCCGTGGATGCCCCGCTCACGTCCACGCACTTGCCGCTGTGCCGGGCGAGCAGGGTGGCGAAGCCGTCGGGCGACCTGTGCACCGACCACTGCTGGTTGGCCCCGCCGTTGCAGGCGTACTGGAAGGCGACGGCACCGTCGGCGGTCGACTCGTTGGTGACGTCGAGGCACTTGCCGCTGTGCCGGGCGACGACGTTGACGTAGCCGCCTCCCACGGGGCGCAGCGACCACTGCTGGTGGGTCGCCCCGCCGCAGGTGTACTGGACCACCTGGGCTCCGTCCGCGGTCGAGGCTCCCGTCACGTCCAGGCACTTCCCGCTGTGCCGCATCCGCAGCGGCGTCCAGGTGTCCGCGTCGAGGGAGCGGAAGGTCCAGGACTGGTTGGCCCCGGTCGTCGGACGGTAGACGCCGACGGGCGCGCCGTCGCCGGTGGACTCGCCGCTGACGTCGAGGAGCTTGCCGCTCGCGCTGTTGACGAGGGTGTGGTGTCCGTCGCCCGACGTGGACAGCATCCACTTCTGCTCGTCGGCGGTGCCCGCGTTCACCAGGGCGAGGGAGTCGCCCTGGGCGGCGAGGGCCTTGCCGTTGGCGACGCTGGTGACGCGGTAGGCCGCGGTGTTGCTCCAGTCGGCCGAGGACAGCTTGGTGAACTTCCACTGCTGCGCCGCGGTGCCCGGGCTGGAGGTGCGCTGGACCAGGGTGTTCTGGCCGCCGCTGGTGGCGACCGCGAGCGCCTTGCCGCTGTGGTCGTTGAGCAGCTGGCGCGCGGCGCCGGTGGGGGCCGTGGTGTCGGAGGCGTTCACGCCCGTCGCGCCGGGCAGGACGAAGGTCGTGACGGAGCCCGCGCCGACGGTGGCGGTGAGCGTCTTGCCGGCGGGAGCGAGGTCGCTCTCGCGGTGCAGGTTCTTGGTGCCGTCGGTGGTGTAGCGCTGGACGGGCCCGGTGCCCACGGTCTGGAAGCCGCCGAGGTTCAGGGTGAGCCGCTGGGGTTCGCCGGTGGGGTTGGTGTGGACGACGACCGCGCCCTGGCCGGCCGGGCGCAGGGCGGCGAAGGTGTCGGCGTTGTCGGTGTTGATGACGCGGGCGCCGGGGCGGACGAACGTGGTGTAGTTCGCCAGCGCCCAGTACTTCTTGTTCTTGCGGAGCGGCTCGGTGGCCGCGTCCTCCGGGGTGAAGTCGGTCTGGATGAGGCCCCAGTTGGAGTTCTCGCGCCCCGGCGTCATGTTCTCGTAGTCCTCGACGGCCTGCCACAGGACCCAGGCGCGGGGCTCCAGTTCGCGGAAGTCCTCGTTGACCCGCTGGGTGAGGTCGAGGGCGGGGCTCATGTCGGTGAAGCTCTGTCCGACGCTGCCGCCGAGGTCCACCTCGGACATCCACAGGGGGGTGGCCGTCCCCTTGGCGATGTCGCGCGCTCCGGTGCGGCCGCCGGTGCTGTACGTGTGGGTGTTGAGCCGGCCGACAGCGGCCTTGGCGGCCGTGTCGTAGGTGTCCCAGTTGGCGCGGAAGGTGTTCGGGTTGGTCTCGTCCATGGCGGCGATGGGCGTGCTGACGCCGTCGGCGTTCAGCCGGGCCCGCATGGTGGTGAGCATGCGCGCCTGGGAGGCGGGGTCCCAGTGGGAGCCCTCCTGCCGGCCACCCGCGCCCCAGTAGTTGGTGTTCGGTTCGTTGATGGGCGAGAGGGTGTCGAAGGTGACGCCCGTGGCCGCCTCGGCGCGCTTCATCGCGCCGGAGAGGTACGCCGCGAACCGCTCGTACTGGTCGGAGCGGAGGTTGTCCTCCCACGCGTTCCAGTTGCCCGAGACCAGGCCGCTGTTCGTCATGAAGTACGGCGCGGAGTTGGAGAACGCCTCGAAGGTGTCGGCGCCTCGCGCCTTGGCGGCGGTGACCCACCAGCGCTGGTTGGCGTCGGCGTCCGGGTTCCAGTGCGTGGGGTTGCCGGGATCCCACCAGTCGGGGGACTCGGGGCCGGGGCGGTTCCACCAGCCGGGGACGGCGCCGCCGGCCCGCATGTACGGGGTGGTCTCCGGGCTGTCGCCGCCGCCGATGTTGTAGCGGGCGATGGTGAAGCCGAGGCCGTCCGCGCCGTAGAGGGCGTCGGCGAGCGCGTTGCGCTGGGCGTCCGGCCAGCCTCCGGTCACGTTCGCGAACCAGGCCAGCGCCGTGCCCCAGCCCTCGAACGGCTGCTGCTGGTAGCTGGGATCGGGGCGGACGGTCACCGCCTGGCCGGTCTCCTCGGCCGCCGCGGAGACCGTGGGTGTGAGGCCGGCCGCGAGGAGGGCGGCCACGGAGGCGGCGCCCAGGAGCGCGCCGCTCCGGCGCACACGGGTCGGGGGTCGTTCTCTGGTGGAACGCATGGTCGATCTCCCTGAATGGATCGGTGGTCGTCGATCACCGAGGGGCCGCGGGCGTCGGGGCCGGAGCGCCGGGTGTCGCGGAGGGGTGTGGGGTGGGGCAGGCCCCGTCGGGGGCGCGGGGCCTGCCCCGGGGTGGTCCGGACGTCGGTCAGGCGGCCGTGCGGAGCCACTTCTGGTTGGCGCCGTTGTTGCAGCTCCACTGGATGAGTGCCGTGCCGTCGGACGTGGACTGGTTGGTCACGTCCAGGCACTTGCCGCTCGACGAGGCGGACAGCTGCACGGTGCCGCCGGAGCCGGTGACCCGCCACTGCTGGGCGGTCGTCCCGCTGCAGGGGTACTGGACGATCGCGGCGCCGTCGGCGGCCGACCCGTCCTTCGGGGCCAGGCACTTGCCGCTGTAGCGGGCGACGATCTGCACCCGGTTCGTGCCGGCGGGCTTCAGCCAGAACTGCTGGTTGACGCTGTTGGCGCAGCCCCACTGGATGAGGGCGGCCCCGTCGGCGGTGGAACGGTCGGCGACGTCGGCGCACTTGCCGCTGTGCGAGGCGGTCAGCGTCTCCCAGGTCCCGAGCCCCTGCACCGTGCCCGCGGCCGCGTCCACGGTGATCTGCGGGTAGTAGTCCATGGTCATGGTGGTGTCGGTGGGGAACGTCAGCGGGAGCCAGACGTACTGGGAGTCGTTCACCATGCCGCCCATGGAGTTGCCCCACCGGTCGCCCATGTAGAGGTACGAGGTCCCGGACGTCCCCTGGACCGGCAGCACGTATGCCGTCTGGGATCCGTAGGTGTTCCAGTCCCCGATGTCCCGCAGACCGCTCCAGGCGCCGGTGACGCTGGTCGCGGTGGCGTACTTCTGCTGGTTGGGCGCCCAGCCCGTGGCTCCGGAGGTGAGCAGGAAGTAGACGCCGTTGCGCTTGAACATCGCCGGGGCCTCGCGCCACTGGCCGGACCACAGCTTCTGCACCTGGGCGTCGATGTCGGTGTAGTCCGGGGTCAGGCGGTAGACGTGGAGATCGGCGTTCTCGTTCGCGGCGGAGATCATGTAGCCGGTGCCGTCGGTGTCGACGAACGTGGTGATGTCACGGGACATGTGGCCGAGCGGACGGAAGCTGCCCCGCCAGGTGTAGTCGCCGTCGACGGTGTCCGAGACGGCCACCGCCGCGCGGGCCTCGGAGTAGTCGGTCGCGCTGCCCTCCTTGTGCATCCACATCACGAACTGGCCGGTCGAGGCGTTGTACATCACCTTCGGCCGCTCGATGTTCGCGCCCGCGAGTTCGGGGTGGCTGCTCGCCGTGAGGACGTGGTGGCGGAACTCCCAGGTCTTCAGGTCGGTGGAGCGGTAGGCGGACACGTACTTGAAGCTGTTGTCGGCGTTGCGGTTCTCGCCGAACCAGTAGTAGTACGTGCCGACCTTGACGACCCCGCCGCCGTGGGCGTGGACGGGGTTGCCCGCCGGGTCGGTGAACTGGACGGCGTTGGTGACGGTGACGGCCGCCGCGTGGGCGGTACCGGTGGCACCGAGCAGAGACAGGAGGACGGCGCAGAGTGCGGTGAGCACGGTGGCCGCCCCCGAGGTGGTGCGTCGCATGATCGCGTACCTCGTGGTCTGGGAGGGGGAAGGGGCTGGTGTGGCGGATGGGGCGAAGACGCGGCTTCCGCGCGGGAAGCCGTTCGCCGGGGGATCGCGCTCGTGGGTTCGCGGCCGGCCGCGGGCGGCCGCCGGGTCCGAAAGATGACGACGGCACGTGACCGTCGCGTTACGGGGAGGTGTCGGCTTGCCGTGTTCGCGTAAACACGGGCGCTTGGGAGGAGAGTTTGGGAGGGGCGACAGGGGCTGTCAAGGATTCGGACACGATCCGCCGAAGATTGACCGACTGGTATGTTTACGCCAACACGCCTGGGCCTCGCGGGACGCCCGGACGCTCGCGACGGAAGGTCATCGATGGCGACGGACAACAGAACAAGGTCGCCCCGCTCACGACCGGCCCGCCAGTGGCCGTCCATGGCGGACGTCGCCTCACTGGCCGGCGTCTCCTCGCAGACGGTGTCCCGGGTGGCGAACAACCGGCAGAACGTCGACTCCGCGACCCGCGAGAAGGTGCTCTCCGCCATGCAGACGCTCGGCTACCGCCCCAACACGGCGGCCCGCGCGCTGGTCACCGGCCGTTTCGGAGCGCTGGGCGTCGTCAGCTTCGACGTGGGCGCACACGGCAACGCCCGCACGCTCGGCGCGATCGCCGACGCCGCCCGCGAGGCCGACTTCTCGGTGAACTTCATGGGGGTACGGGCCCAGACCGAGGCCGCCGTGCGCCACGCCTTCCAGCATCTGATGCTGCAGTCCGTCGACGGCATCGTGCTGGTCGAGTCGCAGATGCTCGACACCCCGTCGCTGCGCCTGCCGCCGTCGATGCCCGTGGTGGTCGCCGACGGCGACACCGGCCACGAGTACCCCCACGTCGACTTCGACCAGGCGCACGGCTCCCACAGCGTGGTGTCCCACCTCCTCGGCCTCGGCCACCGCACGGTCTGGCACCTCGCCGGCCCGCCCGACTCGTTCGCCGCGCGCCGGCGCTCCGAGTCCTGGCGCCGGACCCTCACGGACGCGGGCGCCCCCGTGCCGCCGGTGGTGTACGGGGACTGGTCGGCGCGGTCCGGCTACCGGGCCGGGCTCGACCTCGCCCGCAGGCCGGAGGTCACGGCCGTCTTCGCCGCGAACGACCAGATGGCGATGGGCCTGATGCGCGCCCTGCACGAGGCGGGCAGGAGCGTGCCCGGCGACGTCAGCGTCGCCGGTTTCGACGACATCGCCGAGGCCGCGTACCTCATTCCGCCCCTGACGACCGTGCACCAGGACTTCGAGGTGGTCGGCAAGCACTGCGTGGCGCTGCTGCTCGACCAGATCGAGGGCCGTACGGACGGGCCGCGGCGCAGGGCGGTGGAGCCCGTCCTCGTGGTGCGCTCCAGCACGGCTCCGCCGCGACCGGGCGCCCTGGCCTGAAGGCGCGGGCCCTAGGGGGCGGCTCCCCCGGCCCCCCACCGTGCGGCCGTGAGCGTGCGGCGTCAGCTCTCCCGTCCCCGCGTGGCGGGGGACGCCGTGCTGCTCCGTTCCACCAGGGTGGTCGGCACGAGACGCACCCCCGTGACCGTCTCGCCCGCCAGCTCCCGCAGGACCGCGTCGACGCACCACTCGCCGACCCGCGCGAAGTCCTGGTGGACCGTGGTCAGGGGCGGGATGAAGGACGCCGCCTCGGGGACGTCGTCGAAGCCGACGACGCTGACGTCCTCGGGGACGCGTACCCCGCGGTCGTGGAAGGCCCGCAGCACGCCGAGGGCCATCTGGTCGTTGGCCACGAAGACCGCCGTGCACCCGGGCTCGTCCGCGAGCCGCAGACCGGCCTCGTATCCCGATTCCGGGGTCCAGTCCCCGCGCAGCACGGGCGGCACCGAGCGCCCTTCGGCACGCAGCGCCTCCTCCCACGCCTCGGCGCGACGGCCCGCGGCGAAGGACTCCTCGGGTCCCGCGACGTGCCACACGGTGGCGTGGCCGAGGCCGAGCAGGTGCCGCACGGCGGCGCGGGCGCCCTGCCGCTGGTCCGTGTCCACGACCGGGAAGTCCGTGGCGTCGGAGTCCACCACGACCACCTTGACGTGCGGCGGCAGGGTGAGGGCGGCGGCGTCGAGCAGGTGCACCTCCATGATCAGCACCACCGCGTCGACCGCCAGCTCGTCGAGGCGGGTGAACGCCCCCTTGACGTTGTCCTGGGTGGGCGCGTCGAGCGGGATGAGCGTGACCGCGTAGCCCGCGCGGGACGCCGACCCCGCTATGGCGTCCAGGGTGCGGACGTTGCCGGTGCTGGTGAGCCCCATCGTGATGACGCCGATGGCCCGGAAGTCACCCCGCTTGAGGGCGCGGGCCGCGCTGTTCGGACGGTATCCCAGCTCCTTCATCGCGTCGAGGACCCGCTTCCTGGTGGCCTCGACGACGGCCGCGTCGCCGTTGGAGACGCGCGACACCGTCTGCGAGGACACGCCCGCCAGCTGGGCGACGTCCGCCATGGAGACACGGCGCTGCCTGGTACGCACACCCCGCCCGCCGTCCTTCGCGGCCGCCGCCGGCCGGTCGGTCGCGTTCTGCTCGGTCACCCGATTCCCTCTCATTCGCTGCCACTTCGTGCTTGACGCTCCCCTGCGGGAATGTCACCATCACGCTACCGATGATTACGTAAACATTTCTCGTCGGCCAGCCCTCCCGCAGGGCCGGTTCCCGGCCACAGGCCGCCCCTGTGCCTCAGGCCTCCATCCGCCTCAGGCACCGAACCCCGCTCCCGTCTTCCGGACCGACCGGTCACCGACGCTAGGACCACGCCATGACGCTTCTGTCGACGCGCGCTACGGCAGCACCACCGCCCCGCCCACGAGCCCGCTTCCGTCTCCGCAAGGAGGCCCTCGTGGGCTGGGGGTTCGCCGGCCCGTTCGTCGCGGTCTTCGGCCTCGTCTTCCTCGCACCGATCGGATACGCCGGCTATCTGAGCCTCTTCCAGGACCGGCTCATCGGCGGGACCTCCTTCGTCGGCCTGGACAACTACGGCGAGGCGCTGACGGACCCCCGCTTCTGGGACGGCCTGATGCGCGTCGGCCTCTTCCTGCTGGTACAGGTGCCGATCATGCTGGGCATCGCGCTCCTCGCGGCCCTCGCGATCGACAGCGGCCGCCTCTACGGCAAGACCTTCTTCCGCGTCTCGATCTTCCTTCCGTACGCCGTCCCCGCCGTCGTCGCCAGCCTCATCTGGGGCTTCATGTACGGCGACCAGTTCGGCCTGGTCGGCAACATCAACGACGCGCTCGGCGTCAGCCTCCCCAACCCCCTCTCCCCCTCCCTGGTCCTCGCCTCCATCGGCAACATCGTCACCTGGGAGTTCGTCGGATACAACATGCTGATCTTCTACTCCGCCCTCAAGGTCGTCCCCCGCTCGCTGTACGAGGCGGCGGCGATCGACGGCGCCGGGGAGTGGCGGATCGTGACCTCGGTCAAACTGCCGGCCATCCGCAGCGCCCTGGTCATCGCCACGATCTTCTCGATCATCGGCAGCTTCCAGCTCTTCAACGAGCCGAGCATCCTGCAGAAGCTCGCCCCCAACGCCATCACCAACGACCTGACCCCCAACCTCTACACGTACTCGCTGTCGTTCTCGGGGCAGCAGCACAACTACGCGGCGACCGTGGCGATCGTGATGGGCGTGATCACCGCGATCATCGCCTACGCGGTCCAGCTGCGCGGCATGCGGAAGGGCTGAGCCATGACCACCTCCATGACCACCGCGGCCGCCGAGTCCACCCCGGACCCCCGGGAGCCGCGGACCGGCGGGACCTCGGCCGCCCCGCGCCGCGCCCGCCCCGCGCCGGCCCGGACCCGTGGGCGGCTCCCGCACACTCCGCTCGACCCCCGGCGCAGCGTCCCGCTGACCCTCCTCACCGGCCTGGTCCTCGTCTACACCCTGCTCCCGCTCGCCTGGCTGGTCATCAACGCCACCAAGAGCCAGCGGGGACTGCTCGACTCCTTCGGGCTGTGGTTCGCCGACGACTTCAACCTGTGGGACAACATCACCCGCACGGTCACCTACGACGACGGCGTCTTCGTCCGCTGGCTGCTCAACACGCTGCTGTACGTCGCCGCCGGCGCGGGCGGCGCCACGGTCCTCGCCGTCCTCGGCGGCTACGCCCTCGCGAAGTACGACTTCCCCGGCCGCAAGGCGGTCTTCGCGGTCGTCATCGGAGCCGTGGCCGTCCCCGGCACCGCCCTCGCGGTGCCCACCTTCCTGATGTTCAGCAACATGGGCCTGACGAACACCCCGTGGGCCGTCATCATCCCCTCCCTGATCTCCCCCTTCGGGCTCTACCTGATGTGGGTCTTCGCCGCCGAGGCCGTCCCCACCGAGCTCCTGGAGGCCGCGCGCATCGACGGCTCCGGCGAGCTGCGCACCTTCTTCACCATCGCGCTGCCGCTCCTCGTGCCGGGCACCGTCACCGTGCTGCTGTTCTCCATGGTCGCGACCTGGAACAACTACTTCCTGCCGCTGATCATGATCAAGGACCCCGACTGGTACCCCCTGACCCTCGGCCTCAACGCCTGGAACGCGCAGGCCCAGACGGCCGGCGGCGAGGCCGTCTTCGACCTGATCGTCACCGGTTCCCTGCTGACGATCGTCCCGATCGTGGCCGTCTTCCTCCTCCTCCAGCGGTACTGGCAGTCCGGTCTGGCCGCCGGCAGCGTCAAGGAATGACCGTCCGCCACCCCGATCCACCCCTGCACCCGCACCTCCCTCCCCACCCGGAAGTCCGTCCCGCCCGCACCACCGACCAGGAGCACCTCCCATGCGTACCCACACCTCCCGCAGACTGCTCGGCGCCCTCGCCGTGCTCGCCACGCTCTCGCTGACCGCCACGGCCTGCGGCTCCGACGACTCGGACACCGGCACCGGCGGGGGCACCCCGAAGGACGTCACCGCCGCGCTGGAGAAGGGCGGCAAGGTGACGGTGTGGGCCTGGGAACCCACCCTGAAGAAGGTCGCCGCCGACTTCGAGAAGAAGTACCCCAAGGTCGACGTCGAACTCGTCAACGCCGGCACCGGCGACAAGCAGTACACCGCCCTGCAGAACGCCATCGCCGCCGGCTCCGGCGCCCCCGACGTCGCCCAGATCGAGTACTACGCCCTCGGCCAGTTCGCCATCGGCAAGACCGTCGAGGACCTCTCCTCCTACGGCGCCGCCAAGTACGGCACGAGCTTCACCCCCGGCCCGTGGAACGCGGTCTCCGAGGACAAGGCGATCTTCGCCCTGCCGATGGACTCGGGCCCCATGGCGTTCTTCTACAACAAGAAGGTCTTCGACCAGCACGGCGTCAAGGTGCCGACCACCTGGGACGAGTACGTGGAGGCGGCGCGGACCCTGCACAAGGCCGACCCGAAGATCTTCATCACCAACGACACCGGCGACGCCGGCGCCACCACCAGCCTCATCTGGCAGGCCGGCGGGCGCCCGTACAAGACCGAGGGCACGAACGTCACCGTGAACTTCGGTGACGAGGGAACGAAGAAGTACACCGCCACCTGGCAGAAGCTCCTCGACGAGAAGCTGGTCGCCCCGATCAGCTCCTGGAGCGACGCCTGGTACAAGGGACTCGCCGACGGCACCATCGCCACCCTCTCCATCGGCGCCTGGATGCCCGCCAACCTCACCTCCGGCGTCCCCACCGCCTCCGGCGACTGGCGCGTCGCACCCCTCCCCCAGTGGACCAAGGGCGACAAGACCAGCGCCGAGAACGGCGGCAGCTCCCTCGCCGTACCCAAGGCCGCCAAGAACAAGGAACTCGCCTACGCCTTCACCGAGTTCGCCACCACCGGAACCGGCGCCACCACCCGCGTCGCCGAAGGCGCCTTCCCCGCCACCCGCGCCGACCTCGAATCCCAGGCCTTCCTCGACAAGCCCTTCCCCTACTTCGGCGGCCAGCAGGCCAACCGGATCTTCGCCGAATCCGCCCGCAACGTCGGCGAGGACTGGTCCTACCTGCCGTTCCAGGTCTACGCGAACTCGATCTTCAACGACACCGTCGGCAAGGCGTACGTCTCCCCGACGAGGCTCGACGACGGCCTGAAGTCCTGGCAGGACGCCAGCGTCGAGTACGGCAACGACCAGGGCTTCACCGTCAACAAGTAACCCGTACCACCCCGGGGGCGGGGCCCCCTGGCGCTCCGCCCCCGGACGCCCTTGGAAAGGGCTTGCCATGCCCGTCATGTTTGCGTAAACATTGACGGCGTCCCGACCCCGCACGACTTCACCTACAGGAGCAAGCAGCGCATGCCCGTTCTCCAGACAGACCAGACCGGATTCCTGCTCGACGGAAAGCCCTTCCGTTTCCTGTCCGGCGGGCTGCACTACTTCCGGGTCCACCCCGCGCAGTGGGAGGACCGGCTCCGCAAGGCCCGGCTCATGGGCCTCAACACCGTCGAGACCTACGTCCCCTGGAACCTCCACCAGCCGCGCCCCGACCGCTTCGTCCTCGACGGCGGGCTCGACCTCCCCCGGTTCCTCGACCTCGCCGCCGCCGAGGGGCTGCACGTCCTGCTGCGTCCGGGCCCGTACATCTGCGCGGAGTGGGAGGGCGGCGGCCTGCCCTCGTGGCTGCTCACCGAGCCGGACATACGGCTGCGCTCCCGCGACCCGCGGTTCCTCGCGGCGGTGGACGACTTCTTCCGCCGCCTGCTCACCCCGCTCCGGCCGTACCTCGCCTCGCGGGGCGGACCGGTCCTGGCCGTACAGGTGGAGAACGAGTACGGAGCGTACGGCGACGACACCGCCTACATGGAGCACATCGCCGGCTCGCTGCGCGCCTGCGGCGTCGACGTGCCCCTGTTCACCTGCGACCAGCCGGTCGACCTGGAGCGGGGCGCCCTCCCCGGCGTCCTCGCCACCGCCAACTTCGGCAGCCGCTCGGCCCACCACCTGGCCGCCCTGCGCGCGCAGCGGCCCGAAGGGCCGCTGATGACCACGGAGTTCTGGATCGGCTGGTTCGACCGCTGGGGCGCCCGGCACGTCGTCCGCGACGCCGACGACGCCGCACGCGAGCTCGACGAGGTCCTCGCCGCCGGCGCGTCGGTGAACTTCTACATGTTCCACGGCGGCACGAACTTCGGCTTCACCAACGGCGCCAACGACAAGCACACCTACCGCCCCACGGTCACCTCCTACGACTACGACTCGCCGCTGGACGAGGCCGGGGACCCCACGGAGAAGTACACCGCCTTCCGCGACGTCATCGCCAAGTACGCGCCCGTGCCGGACGCTCCCGTGCCCGCCCCGGGCGCCAAACTGGCGCTCCCCGCCGTCCCGTTGACGCAGAGCGCCGAGCTGCTGGCGAGCGCGGACGAGCTGTCGTCGCGGATCGCGTCGCGCCGGCCGCTGACCATGGAGGAGCTGGAGCAGGACTTCGGCTTCGTCCTGTACGAGACCACGGTGCCCGTGCGCGGTCCGGCCCTGCTGGAGATCGAGCAGGTCCGCGACCGGGCCCAGGTGTTCGTCGACGGACAGCCCGTGGGCGTCCTGGAGCGCGAGAACCACGAGCACTCCCTGGCCTTCACGGCCCCGCGGGCCGGCAGCGTGCTCTCCATCCTGGTGGAGAACCAGGGCCGGGTGAACTACGGCCAGGGCATCCACGACCGCAAGGGACTCCTCGGCTCGGTCCTCGTCGACGGCGTCGAGCCGTCCGCGTGGACGAACCGGCCGCTTCCGCTGGCCACTCTGGAACAGATCCCCTTCGCGCCCACCACGACGACCCCCGTGGGCCCGGCCTTCCACCGGGGCACCTTCGACGTCGCCGAACCGGCCGACACCCACCTCCACCTCGACGGATGGACCAAGGGCAATGCCTGGGTCAACGGCTTCCCGCTGGGCCGGTACTGGTCCCGTGGCCCGCAGAAGTCGCTGTACGTCCCCGCTCCCGTCCTGCGCCCCGGCGCGAACGAGATCGTGGTCCTGGAGCTCCACGCGGGCCCACGGGGCCGTACCGTCGACTTCCGCGCGACGCCCGACCTCGGCCCGACCGAGGAGTAGACCCGTCGGCGACGCCGGGGCCGGGCCCGTCCCCCGCGCGCCCGGTCCCGGCACCGCTTCAGCCCAGCCCTCCCGGCTTCCGGGAGGGCTTTCGTCGTTCCCCGGGGGCCGCTGGGCGCGCCGTACGGCGGGCGGCCGCGACCCGGTGGACCGCGGTGGACTCGGCGGGCCCGGCGCAGCCGGCGGGCCCCCGCGCCCGGCGGGCTCCCCGGACGCGGCGGGCCCCCGTACCCCGGCGGCCGCGACAGGCACCGGCCGGGGGCGGCCGGGGGCGGCCCGGACCGGTGCCGCCGCCTGGGCGCGCCCTCCGCCGTACGCCCCGCGCGCTCCCCCCGCATGCCGCGAGGCCCGCTCCCCGAAGGGAGCGGGCCTCGTCCGGGCGCGGACGCGCCGTGTGCCGGGAGGCGGGTCAGTGCGGGAGCCCGACCGCCCGTTCGCCGTTGCGGCGCTGCTGGATCACCACGGCGGCCACGAGCAGGGCGCCCTGGGCGACGTTCTGCCAGAAGGTGTTGATGCCCTCGACCGTGAGGCCGTTCTCCAGGGCGCCCAGGAGGGCTACGGCGAGCAGGGTGCCGCCGACTCCTCCCTTGCCGCCCTTGAGGGCGCAGCCGCCGAGGGCGGCGGCGGTGATGGCCTTGAGTTCGAGGCCCTCGCTGCCGGAGACGGGCTGGCCGGAGCCGGTACGGGCGGTGAGGAGGATGCCCGCGACGGCGGCGACGACACCGATGAGGGCGTACACCGCGACGAGGTACTTGTTGATGCTGATGCCGGCCAGGCGCGCGGCGGTGTCGTTGCCGCCGATGGCGTAGAGGTTGCGGCCGATGTCGGTGTACCTGAGCATCACGTGCACGGCGATCGCGACGACGATGAGGATCCAGACCATGACCGGCAGCCCGGCGATCTTGCCGCGGCCGAGGAAGACGAAGACCGGGTCGTTGAGGACGTACCCCTGGGCCCGGCCGTCGGACAGGAGCTGGGCGAGGCCCTTGTAGGCGGCGAGTCCCGCGAGGGTCGCGATGGTCGGGTTGACGCGGCCGTAGACGATGACGAGGCCGTTGAGGACGCCCACCAGGACGCCGATGCCGACGGCGGCGAGCATGCCGAGGAGGGCGCTGGAGCCGGTGCCGGTGAAGACCATGGCGCTGACGACCGAGGCGACGCCGACCTGGGAGCCGACGGAGATGTCGAGGCCGCCGCAGATGATGACCACGGTCTGCACGATGGCGAGGAGGCCCGTGATGGTGGCGGCCTCGGCGATCACCTGGAGGTTCGACAGGCTGAGGTAGTTCTCGTTGAGGGCGCCGAACAGGGCGAGGACGACGACGAGCGCACCGATGAGGCTGAGGTTCTGCCCGCCGAGGGCGGCCAGCGGGGAGCGCTTGCGCGCCGCCGGCGGGGCCTGCTCGGTCTCGGCCGGGGAGGTGGTGGCGGTGGTCATCGGGGGCCTCCATGGGCGGAGTCGGTACGGGGCCGGGCGGCGGCCGGGGTGGGGGCGGGGTCGAGGGGCGCGAGATCGTCGGCCATGGCGAGGTTGAGGATCGCTTCCTCCGTGGCCTCGGCGCGGCCGAGTTCGCCGGTGACGCGGCCGCCCTGCATCACGACGATCCGGTCGGCGAGTCCGAGCACCTCGGGGAGTTCGGAGGAGATCACGAGCAGGGCGACGCCGTCCCGGGCGAGGTCGGCGATGATCCGGTAGATCTCCGCCTTGGCGCCGATGTCGATGCCGCGGGTCGGCTCGTCGAGGATCAGGACCTTCGGCCGGCGCAGCAGCCACCGGGCGAGGACGACCTTCTGCTGGTTGCCGCCGGACAGTTTGCGGACCTCGTGCTCGATGGACGGGGTGCGCACCCTGAGGCGGTCGGAGAAGTCCTGGGCGACGGCCTGCTCCCGGCCGCGGCGGACGAAGCGCATCCGGCGCAGGCGTTCCAGGCTGACCAGGGAGGTGTTGTCGCGGATGGACCGGTGCAGGAAGAGCGCCTGGGCCTTGCGCTCCTCCGGGGCCAGGCCGATGCCCGCCCGGATGGCGTCCTTCGGGCTGCGCAGCCGCAGCGGCCGGCCGTTCAGGGTGATCCGGCCGGAGCGCAGGGGGCGGTCGCCCGCGAGCGCGAGCCCCAGCTCGGAACGGCCGGCGCCCATCAGGCCGGCGAGGGCGACCACTTCTCCGGCCCTGACCCGGATGCTGATGTCGGTGACGTCGTCGGTGGTGACGCCGTCCAGTTCCAGGACGACGTCGTCCCGGGCGACGTCCTGCCGTACGAAGAGCGAGGAGAGGTCGCGGCCGACCATCATCCGCACGACCTCGCTCTCGGTGGTCGCGGCGGCGTCGAGGACGCCGGCGGAGGCGCCGTCGCGGAGCACGGCGATGCGGTCCGCGAGCCGGAAGATCTCCTTCATGCGGTGGGAGACGTAGATGATCGCGATGCCCTGGGCGCGCAGCCGGTCGATGAGGGCGAACAGCGCCTCGGCCTCGTTCTCCGCGAGCGAGGAGGTCGGCTCGTCGAAGGCGATGACCTTGGCGTCGCCGGTGAGGGCGCGCAGGATCTCCACCAACTGCCTCTGTGCGGGGGTGAGTTCGGAGCCGAGCCGGTCGGGGTCGATGACCTTGTCGAAGCCGAGCCGTGCCAGGTCCGAGGTGATCCTGCGGCGCAGTTCGGCGCGGTCGAGGCGTCGGCCGGCCTTGCGGGGCAGTGATCCGGCGTAGACGTTCTCCGCGACGGAGACGTGCGGGATGATCTCCGGTTCCTGCGGGATGATGCGGATCCCGGCCCGGCGGGCGTCGTGCGGCGAGGCGAAGGAGACCGGCGCTCCGGCGAGGAGGACGCGTCCTTCCGTGGGCGGGTGGTCGCCGGTGAGGATCTTCAGCAGCGTGGACTTGCCGGCGCCGTTCTCGCCCATGAGGGCGGTGACCTGTCCGGGAGGGAAGGTGAGGGTGACGCCGCTCAAGGCCTGAACGGCACCGAAGCGCTTGGTGACGTTCTCGACGGCGACACCGACACCTGGGGTCGCCTGCGTGGGGGGTGGGGTGCCGGGTGTGGTCATGCGGGCCTCATGTGCTGGAGGGACGGGAAGGGGCCGGGGCGGGCGCCGGGCGGCGGGAGAGGGCCGGTGCGGCGGACGGGGGCTGTGCGCCGCACCGGCGTCGGGGGCGGCGCTCAGCCGCAGGTGACTCCGGCGGACTTCCAGGTGGCGGCGTCGACCATGGTGGTCGGGGCGAAGGCTTCCTTCGGGAAGGCCTTGCCGTTCTTGAGCTTGTCGTACATGGTCTGCACGGCCAGGGCGCCGACGTCCTCGCCGTTGATGAACAGCGCGGCCCTCATGCCGGACGGCTTGCCCGAGCTCCAGTTCTTGCAGGCGAGGTAGGCGCCGAGGCCCACGCCGATGACGTCGTCGGCCTTGAAGCCGGCGTTCTCCAGCGCGGTCACGCCGCCCTGGACGTTCTCGTCGTTGCAGCCCCAGACCACCCAGTGCTTGACGTCCGGGTTCGCGGTGACGGTGGCCGCGATCTTGTCCTGGGCGCCGGTGGGGCTGTTGTCCGTGGGGACGTCGATGTTCTGCACCTGGGCGCCGGCCCCGGCGGCGAAGGCGTCCTTGGCCGCCTTGACGCGATCGGTACAGACGGTCACGTCCTGCTTCCACGCGGAGATGGTGCGGGTCTCCGCCGGGTTCCAGCCGGCCTTCTCGAACTCGGCGGCGGCGCGCTTGCCGACCTCACCGCCCATCTGGGCACCGCTGAAGCCGATCCTGGGCACGAGGGCGTCGGGGGGACAGGTGGACGGGTCCGGCCCGGTCGCGCAGATCTGGTCGTCGGAGGTGAGCAGGGCGACCTTGGCGTCCTTGGCGATCCGGGCGACCTGGGGACCGACGGCCGGGTCGGGAACGACGACGATCAGACCGTTGCTCTTCTGCGAGATCGCCGACTGCGCCTCGCTGATGGTCTTGTTGGCGTCCGTTCCGAGGTTGACGACCTTCAGGTCGATGCCGAGTTCGTCCGCCTTGGCCTTGGCTCCGGCCGCCTCTCCGACGAAGTACTCCTGGTCGCCCTGCTTCTGGAGGTACGTCAGGGAGATCCTGCCGTCGACCGTGGCCGCCTCTCCGTCGCCTCCCGGGCCTGACGCCTGCCGGCCACTGGAGCAGGAGGCGAGCGTGAGGACGGTGGCCAGTCCCAGTGCGGCCGCCGCCGTCGGACGCCGATGGTATTTCGTGAACATGTCATTCCCCTTGCCCGGACGGCCGCGTGAACAGCCAGGCGCCTCTGAAGTGTTGAAGTCACCACAGTGCACCAGTAATCAACTAGACACGTCACAGAAAAGCGCCGACTCCATCAAAAGTCAACATCCAGGCCCAGGCCGCCGGACTCGATACTTCTCCGTTATCGGCATCGGTACAGGCCGCTTTGCCCCCTTGATGCCCCGCCCACCCGCCGTAACCTGACCTTTCACAGGGACAAGCAGAATGTTGAAATCTGTTGTTTTCTCCCGGGTCACCGGGGGGGCCGGCAGCCCTTCCGGGGGCGGTGACGGGAGGGCGTCCGCGGTGGTCAGGACGAGGACCATGGTCAGGCCGCCTCCGGGGGTGTCCTCCGCCGTCACCGTGCCGCCCATCGACTCCACGAAGCCGCGGGCGACGGCGAGTCCGAGGCCGACGCCCTCGCCCCGCGGGGCGTCGCCGTAGCGCTGGAAGGCGCCGAAGACGCGGTCCTTCGCCTCGTCGGGGACGCCGGGGCCCCGGTCGACGACGCGGAGTTCGACGCGGTCGGCGAGGGCGCTCGCCGCGACGAGGACCCGCTCTCCGGGCGGGCTGTACCTGACGGCGTTCTCGACGATGTTGGCAACGGCCCGTTCCAGGAGGCCGCGGTCGACGGCGACCATGGGCAGCGTCTCGGGGATGTCCAGGTCGACGCTGTCCTCGGGGACGCCGAGGAGCGCCATGGGGACGACCTCGTCGAGGTCGGTCTCCCTGATCACGGCGGTGACGGTGCCGGTCTCCAGGCGGGACACGTCGAGGAGGTTGCCGACGAGGTGGTCGAGCCGGTCGGCGCCGGCCTCGATGTTCGCGAGCAGTTCCGTCCGGTCCTCGTCCGACCACTCCACGTCGTCGGCGCGCAGGGAGGAGACGGACGCCTTGATGCCGGCGAGGGGGGTGTGAGGGCGAGGGCCAGCCGGTCGCCGACGGGCATGTCCACGTCGGCGTCCTCCGGGCGGTCGATCGCGCGGGGGCCGACGCCCGCGACGTACGTCCACGGTTCGGTCTCGTCCCCGCGTTCCAGGAGCGTCACCGCCTCCATGGAGAAGGTCTCCCGGAGCCGTTCGAGGAGGGCGTCGAGGCCGGTCTCGCCGCGCAGCACGCTGCCCGCGAGGAAGGAGAGCGTCTCCGCCTCGGCCCGCAGCCGGGCCGCCTGGTGCGTGCGGCGGGCGGCGACGTCCACGACGGACGCGACGGAGATCGCGACGCCGACGAAGATCGCCAGCGCGACGATGTTCCGCGGGTCGGCGATGGTGAGCTGGTGGATCGGGGGCGTGAAGTACCGGTTGAGCAGCAGCGAGCCGAAGGCGGCCGAGGCCAGGGCCGGTCTGAGCCCGCCCAGCAGGGCGGCGGCGACGGTAAGCATGAGGAACAGCAGCACGTCGTTCGCGAGACCCGCGTCGGGAAGGGCGGTGCCGAGCAGCAGGGTGAGCAGGGCGGGACCCAGGAGGCCCGCGACCCAGCCCCAGACGGTGCGGGACCGGCCCAGCCGCGCCCCGCGGGTCACCGGCAGCCCGCCGCCCTTGGCGGCCTCGTCGTGGGTGACGATGTGGACGTCCAGGTCGGGGCCGGACTCGCGGGCGACCGTGGCGCTGACGCCGGGCCCGAAGACGTACTGCCAGGACCGGCGGCGGCTGACCCCGAGCGCAGCGCCTGCGGCGACATGTCGACCAGTTCGATCTGGTCGGCCCGGCGGACGACCTCGTCGGGGACCGTCTCCTTCTGACGTACGCCGGTGATCGCCTCGACGACGTCCCCGAGGGACTCCAGGTGCTGGATGTTGACCGTGGATATGACGTCGATGCCGGCGGCCGGCAACTCCTCGACGTCCTGCCAGCGCTTGGAGTTCCGTGAGCCGGGGACGTTGGTGTGGGCGTGCTCGTCGACGAGCACGACGGCGGGACGGCGGGCCAGGACGGCGTCGACGTCCATCTCCGTGAAGACGGTGTCCCGGTACGCGATCTCCTTGCGCGGCACCGTCTCCAGGCCGTGCAGCATCACCTCCGTGCGCGGCCGGTGGTGGTGCTCGACGAAGGCGACGGCGCAGTCGGTGCCGCGCTCCACCCGGCGGTGGGCCTCCGAGAGCATCGCGTACGTCTTGCCGACGCCGGGTGCCGCGCCGAGGTAGATGCGGAACTTTCCACGTCCCATGGTGAGGTGCGCCGCCGTTCTCGCGTGGGTGGTGCCGTGCGGAGGGGGTCAGGGTTCGAAGCGGTAGCCCATGCCGGGCTCGGTGACGAGATGGCGGGGGTGCGCCGGGTCCGGTTCCAGCTTGCGCCGGAGCTGGGCCATGTACACCCGGAGGTAGTTGGTCTTCGCGCCGGAGCTCGGCCCCCACACCTCGGTGAGGAGACGCCGCCGGCTGATGAGGGCGCCCGGGCTGTGGACGAGGATCTCCAGGAGGTGCCACTCGGTCGGGGTGAGCCGGACGTCACGCCCTCCTCGCCTGACCTTCTTGGCCACGAGGTCGACGGTGAACGACTCGGCCGTGACCAGGCGGGCCGTGAGCGGCCGGGCGGGTGCCTGCTCGGTGCGCCGGGTCGCCGCGCGGACCCGGGCGAGCAGCTCGTCCATGCTGAACGGTTTCGTCATGTAGTCGTCGGCTCCGGAGTCCAGCGCCCGGATCTTGTCCTCGGACCCGCTGCGCGCGGACAGCACGAGCACCGGGGCCCGGCTCCATCCGCGCAGCGCCTTGATGACGTCCACCCCGTCCATGTCGGGCAGTCCGAGGTCGAGCAGGATCACGTCCGGCTGCTCCGAGGCCACGAGCCGCAGCGCCGTGGCGCCGTCGGGCGCGGCGGCGACGGCGTACTTCCGGGCCTGCAGGTTGATCACCAGCGCACGTGCGAGCTGCGCGTCGTCCTCGACTACCAGCACCCGCGTCATCGGTGCTGCCCTCCTGTAGTGGTCCGGTGTGCGGCGGAAGCCGGCGCGGCCGTGGATCGTCGATGGCCGCGCCGGCTCCGCTGTCGTTCCGCTAAGCCCATCAGCGCGTGGCCGCCAGGTCCTTGAGGGCGGTGTTGAGTGCGAGGACGTTGACGCGGGGTTCGCCGATGAAGCCGAGGATGCGGTCGTCGGTGTGGTCGGCGACGAGCTTCTCGACGGCGGCGACGTCCAGACGGTTCTTCTCGGCCACCCGGTGGACCTGGAGCTCCGCGTACTCCGGGGAGATGTGCGGGTCCAGGCCCGAGCCGGAGGACGTGACCGCGTCGGCGGGCACGTCGGACGGCTTCACCTCGAAGCCGGCGGTGGAGTTGTCCTTGACCACGGCCGCCTTGGCGTCCGTGACCCACTTGATCAGGTCCTCGTTGTCGCCCGAGCGGTTGGTCGCGCCGGAGAGGACGATCGAGTACTGGGTGTTCACGGAGTTGGTGCCGAGGCCGTTGGACGGGCGCGGCTGGAACCAGCGCAGGTCCGGGGCCGGGGTCTCCTCGCCGTCCTTGAGCGGCAGGTGGTAGGTCTGGCCGATGAGTTCGGAGCCGACGACCTTCCCGCTCGCGTCCTCGATCTCGGAGCCGTTCGCCTTGCCGGGGAAGGCGAGTTGGGCGATCCCGGTGACGGTGAGCGGGTAGAGGACGCCGCAGACGAGGGTGAGGACGAGGAGGGCGCGCAGCCCCGCCCAGAGCACGCGTCCGGTGTTTCCTACGGAGTTGTTCATCGTGGGTCAGCCGATTCCGGGGATGAGGGTGAGGAGCATGTCGATGAGCTTGATGCCGATGAACGGGGCGATCAGGCCGCCGAGGCCGTAGACGCCGAGGTTGCGGCGGAGCATGGAGTCGGCGCTGCTCGGCCGGTAGCGCACGCCCTTCAGGGCGAGCGGGACGAGGGCGATGATGATCAGGGCGTTGAAGATGACGGCGCTGAGGATCGCGGACTCGGGCGAGGCCAGGCCCATGATGTTGAGCTTGTCGAGGGACGGGTACGCCACCGCGAACATGGCGGGGATGATCGCGAAGTACTTCGCGACGTCGTTGGCGATCGAGAAGGTCGTCAACGCGCCCCGGGTGATGAGGAGTTGCTTGCCGATCTCGACGATCTCGATGAGCTTGGTCGGGTTCGAGTCGAGGTCGACCATGTTGCCGGCCTCCTTCGCGGCCGACGTGCCCGTGTTCATCGCCACGCCCACGTCCGCCTGCGCCAGCGCCGGGGCGTCGTTCGTCCCGTCACCCGTCATCGCGACCAGCTTGCCGCCGGCCTGCTCGCGCTTGATGAGGGCCATCTTGTCCTCGGGGGTGGCCTCGGCGAGGAAGTCGTCGACGCCCGCCTCCTCGGCGATGGCCTTGGCGGTCAGCGGGTTGTCGCCCGTGATCATGATCGTCTTGATGCCCATGCGGCGCAGCTCGTCGAACCGCTCCCGCATGCCCTCCTTGACGACGTCCTTCAGGTGGATCACGCCGAGGACGCGGGCGCCCTTGTCGTCCTCCACGGCCACCAGCAGCGGCGTGCCGCCGGCCTGGGAGATCCCGTCCGTGAGTGCCTGGGCGTCCTCGGCGACGGTGCCGCCCTGCTCCTCCACCCACGCGACGACCGATCCGGTCGCGCCCTTGCGGATCTTCCGCCCGTCGACGTCGACGCCCGACATGCGGGTCTGCGCGGTGAACTCGATCCAGGTGGCGTGCGCGAGCTCGCCCTGGTGGCGCTCGCGCAGCCCGTACTTCCCCTTGGCGAGGACCACGATCGAGCGGCCCTCGGGGGTCTCGTCGGCGAGCGAGGAGAGCTGGGCGGCGTCCGCCAGCTCCGCCGCCGTCGTCCCGGAGACCGGGACGAACTCCGACGCCTGCCGGTTGCCCAGCGTGATCGTGCCCGTCTTGTCCAGCAGCAGCGTCGACACGTCGCCGGCGGCCTCGACCGCGCGGCCCGACATGGCGAGGACGTTGCGCTGGACCAGGCGGTCCATGCCCGCGATGCCGATCGCGGAGAGGAGCGCGCCGATCGTGGTCGGGATCAGACACACCAGCAGCGCAGTGAGGACGATGAGGGAGGTCTGCTCGTCGGCGCCCGCGTAGATCGCGAACGGCTTGAGCGTGACGACGGCGAGGAGGAAGACGATGGTCAGCGAGGCGAGCAGGATGTTCAGCGCGATCTCGTTCGGCGTCTTCTGCCGGGCCGCGCCCTCGACCAGGTTGATCATCCGGTCGATGAAGGTCTCGCCGGGCTTCGTCGTGATCTTGACGACGATCCGGTCGGACAGCACCTTCGTGCCGCCCGTCACCGCGCACCGGTCGCCGCCGGACTCGCGGATCACGGGGGCGGACTCGCCGGTGATGGCGGACTCGTCCACGCTCGCCACGCCCTCGACGACGTCGCCGTCGCCGGGGATGACGTCGCCGGCCTCGCACACGACAAGGTCGCCGATCCGCAGCTCGGTGCCGGGGACCTGCTCCTCGCCGGTCCGGGTGACGCGGCGGGCGACGGTGTCGGTCTTGGCCTTGCGCAGCGTGTCGGCCTGGGCCTTGCCCCGGCCCTCGGCCACGGCCTCCGCCAGGTTGGCGAAGACCGTGGTGAGCCACAGCCAGGCGGTGATCGCCCAGCCGAACCAGTCGCCCGGGTTCTTGAACGCCAGCACCGTGGTGACGACGGAGCCGACCAGGACCACGAACATCACCGGTGACTTGATCATCACCCGGGGGTCGAGCTTGCGGATCGCGTCCGGGAAGGAGGCGACCAGCTGCTGGGGGTCGAAGAGGCCTCCGCCGACCCGTCCCGCCCCCGCCGGCCGGTGGCCGCCGGGGACGTCGCTGTGCGGTGCGGCTGTGGTCGTGGTCGTGGTCGTGGGGGACATGGCGTCCTGCTGCTTCTTCGTGTCGAGGGTCATGCCGCGAGTCCTTCGGCGAGCGGGCCGAGGGCCAGGGCCGGGAAGTAGGTGAGACCCGTGATGATCATGATCGTGCCGACCAGCAGGCCCGTGAACAGCGGCTTCTCGGTCCGCAGCGTGCCCGCCGTCTCGGGGACGGGCGTCTGCTCGGCGAGCGAGCCGGCGAGCGCCAGGACGAACACCATGGGCAGGAACCGGCCGAGCAGCATCGCGATGCCGATCGTCGAGTTGAACCACTGGGTGTCGGCGTTCAGACCCGCGAAGGCCGAGCCGTTGTTGTTGGCGCCGGAGGTGAAGGCGTACAGGATCTCGGAGAAGCCGTGCGCGCCGGAGTTCGTCATCGAGTTCGCCGGGGTGTCCAGGACGAACGACGCCGCCGTGAAGCAGAGCACGAGCGCCGGGGTGACCAGGATGTAGCAGGCCGCGAACTTGATCTCGCGGGTGCCGATCTTCTTGCCCAGGTACTCCGGCGTCCGGCCGACCATGAGGCCGGCGATGAACACGGCGATGATCGCCATGATCAGCATGCCGTAGAGGCCGGAGCCGACGCCGCCGGGCGCGATCTCGCCCAGCTGCATGCCCAGCATGGTGATGCCGCCGCCGAAGCCGGTGTACGAGGAGTGGAAGGAGTTCACCGCGCCCGTCGACGTCAGCGTCGTCGCCACCGAGAACAGCGACGAGCCGGCGATCCCGAACCGGGTCTCCTTGCCCTCCATCGCGCCGCCCGCGATCTCGAACGCCGGGCCGTTGCCCGCGGACTCCGTCCACATCATGAGCGCGGTGAAGCCGATCCAGATCGCGGCCATCGTGCCGAGGATCGCGTACCCCTGCTTGATCGAGCCGACCATCCGGCCGAACGTCCGCGTCAGCGCGAACGGGATGACGAGGATCAGGAAGATCTCGAAGAGGTTGGACAGGCCGTTGGGGTTCTCGAAGGGGTGGGACGAGTTGGCGTTGAAGTAGCCGCCGCCGTTCGTGCCCAGCTCCTTGATGACCTCCTGCGAGGCCACCGCGCCGCCGTTCCACTGCTGCGTGCCGCCCGTGAACTGACCCACCTCGTGGATCCCGGAGAAGTTCTGGATCGCCCCGCACGCCACGAGCACCAGGGCGCCCACGACGGAGATCGGCAGCAGGATCCGTACGACACCGCGGACCAGGTCGGCCCAGAAGTTGCCCAGCTCACCCGTACGGGAGCGGGCGAAGCCGCGCACCAGCGCGACCGCGACCGCCATGCCGACCGCGGCCGACACGAAGTTCTGCACCGCCAGGCCGCCGGTCTGCACGACGTGGCCCATGGCCTGCTCGCCGTAGTACGACTGCCAGTTGGTGTTCGCCACGAACGAGGCGGCGGTGTTGAACGCCTGGTCGGGGTCGATCGACACGAAGCCCAGCGAGCCGGGCAGCGAACCCTGCACCCGCTGCAGCAGGTAGAGGAAGAGGACGCTCACGGCGGAGAAGGCGAGGACGCCGCGCAGGTAGGCGGGCCAGCGCATCTCCACCGACGGGTTCGCGCCGATCGCCTTGTAGACCCATCTCTCGGGCCTGAGGTGCTTCTCCGAGGAGTAGACGCGCGCCATGTGGTCACCCAGCGGCCGGTACGTAAGACCGAGCGCGACGACCAGGGCGAGGAGCTGGAGGGCTCCAGCGAGAACAGGACTCATCTCGGGACTCAGAACCTCTCCGGCTTGACCAGCGCGAGGACGAGGTAACCCAGCAGGGCGGCGGCGACGAGCAGACCGACGATGTTCTCGGCACTCACAGCTTCGCCACCCCCTTGGCGATGAACGCCACCAGCGCGAAGATCGCGACCGTGGTGACGACGAAGGCCACGTCGGCCATCGTGAACTCCCGGTGAGGAAGAAAAGCGGATTCTCGGACGAGATGAGAGAACACCCTTTCCAGCCGCCCTCCGCCGTCGTTGACGTCGCCCTAACGCCGGCGCCGCCGCTCTTGACGCATCCCCTACGCGGGGGATGCAGGCCCGGGCGCCGGTAGGGTCGGCGGCGTGATCGTCGCCCGTTCCCTCGCTCTGTTCGCCGTCGCCGCCCTGTTCGAGATCGGGGGCGCGTGGCTGGTCTGGCAGGGCATCCGCGAGCACAAGGGCTGGATCTGGATCGGCGCCGGTGTCATCGCGCTGGGCCTGTACGGGGTGGTCGCCACGCTCCAGTCCGATGACGATTTCGGCCGCATCCTCGCCGCCTACGGCGGGATCTTCGTGGCCGGGTCGATCGCCTGGGGGATGGTCGCCGACGGCTACCGCCCCGACCGGTGGGACGTCATCGGCGCCCTCGTCTGCCTCGCGGGCATGGCGGTGATCATGTACGCGCCCCGGGGCCGGTGACCGACGTCACGGCCGCCCGTGGGCGAGGGCCCCGGGCGTCCGGGCGACCGCGCCGGGCAGCGCCGCGACCATGGTCGGGCCGCCGCCGGGGGTGTCCTCCGCCGTGAGGGTGCCGCCCATCGCCTCGGTGAGCCCGCGGGCGAGTGCCGGGCCGAGGCCGACACCGGTGGTGTCGTCGGTGTCGCCGAGGCGCTGGAAGGGTTCGAGGACGCGCTCGCGGTCGGCTGCCGGGAGGCCGCCCCGGTCGGCGACGCGGAGTCCGACGCGGCCGGAGAGCGCACTGGCCCCGAGGCGGACGACGTGTCCGGGCGGGGAATGGCGGACCGCGTTGGCGACCAGGTTGGCGACGACCCTTTCGAGGAGCGGAGGATCGGCGAGGACGAGCGGGGAGCTCTCCAGGCCGTCCAGGGTCACCCGGTGCTCCGCGTCCGGGAGCCCGTCCAGGGGCGGCGGGGACGACCTCCTCCCACGCCGTGGGAGGGAGGTCCAGGGCGAGCGCCCCGGCCTGGAGGCGGCTCATGTCGAGCAGGTTCTCGACGAGGCGGCTGAGCCGGGCCATGGACTCGTCGGCGGTGGCCAGGAGCTCGTCGCGTTCCTCGGCGCCGAAGTCGACGTCGGGGCTGCGCAGCGAGGCGACGGCGGCCCAGCCGGCGGCGAGCGGGATCCGCAGGTCGTGGCTGACGGCGGCGAGCAGCGCGGTGCGCATCCGGTCGGCCGCCTTCACCGGCTCGGCCTCGGCCGCGGCTTCGGCGAGGCGGGCCCGTTCGACGGCGGCGGTGACATGGGCGGAGAAGGCGGTGAGGACGCGGCGCTCGGCAGCCGGCAGGGTGCGCCCGCGCAGGACCAGGAAGCCTCCGTCGCCGAGGGCGACCTGGCTCGCGGCCGGATCGTCGACGGGGTGGTCGACGAGCTCGGCGGCGTGGGCGCCGAAGGTCTCCCGGGTGCGGGCGAGCAGGGCGGGCACCGTGTGCTCGCCCCGGACGACGGAGCCGGCGAGCGCGGAGAGGGTCTCGGCCTCGGCGGTCGCCCGCGAGGCCCGGCGTGACAGGCGCAGCGACCGGTCGACGATCGCCGCGACGACGCCGGCGACCAGGACGAATACCCCGAGGGCCAGCACGCTGTCGGGGCCGCCGAAGGAGAACGCCCCGACGGTGGGCATGAACCAGTAGTTGAGCAGCAGTGAGGCCGTCACCGCGGCGACGAGGGCGGAGCCGATGCCGCCGACGCACGCCACCCCGACCACGGTGACGAGGAAGAGCAGGGCCTCGCTGGTGAGGCCGAGGCTCCCCCGGGCCCGGTAGAGGAGCAGCGTCAGGAGCACGGGGAGGACCACGCCCGCGAGGGGGCCGGCGATCTTCCTGGGCAGCGGGAGCGTACGGCGCGGGGAGCGTGTCAGGCGGCCTCGGCCCGCCCGCTCGTGCGTGACCATGTGCACGTCGATGCCGCCGGAGAGGGTGACGGCGGTCTCGCCGATGCCCCGTCCGGTGAGGAAGCGTTCCAGCCGGCCGCGCCGGCTCGTCCCGAGCACCGGCTGGGTGGCGTCCGACGCCCGGGCGAACTCCACCAGCGCCGTCGGCACGTCGTCGCCGACCACCGTGTGGTAGCTGCCGCCGAGGCTCTCGACCAGGCTCCGCTGGCGGGCGAGCGCCTCGGCGGAGACCCCCGCGGCCGGCCCGTCGCCGCCCACGACGTGGACGGCCGACAGTGCGCCGAGCGCCGAGCGGGCGGCGATCCGGCCCGCGCGGCGTATCAGGGTGTCGCCCTCGGGACCGCCCGTCAGACCGACGACGACCCTCTCCCGAGCCTCCCAGACACCGGCGATGCCGTGGTCGGAGCGGTACGTCCGCAGGGCGTCGTCGACCCGGTCGGCGATTCACAGCAGGGCGAGCCGGCGCAGCGCGGTGAGGGTGCCGGGACGGAACCAGCCGGCGAGGGCGGCGTCCACCTCTCGGGAGGATGGACGTTGCCGTGCGCCATCCGGCGGCGCAGCTCCTCGGGGTCGACGTCGACGAGGACGATCTGGTCGGCGCGCCGGACGAAGCCGTCGGGGACGGTCTCGCCGGGCGGCACCTCGGTGATCCGCTCGACGACGTCGCTGAGCGATTCCAGGTGCTGGACGCCGGCCGTCGAGACGACGTCGATGCCGGCCGCGAGCAGTTCCTCGACGTCCTGCCAGCGGTGGGCGTTGCGGTGCCCCGGCGGGTTGGTGCGGGCGAGGTCGTCGAGGAGGAGAAGGCCGGACCTGCGGAGCAGGGCGGCGTCGAAGTCGAACGCGGCGGGTCCGGGGTCCGATCCGCCGTGGCGGCCGTCGCCCGGCCGGCCCCCGCCCGCGTGCTCCGGCCCTTCCGGTCGCTCCGGCCCTTCCGGTCGCTCCGGTCGCTCCGGTCGCTCCGGGGGCCTCGGGGGCTCCGGGGGCTCCGGGGGCTCCGGGGGCTTCAGCCGCTCCAGGCCGTGGAGCAGGGCCTCGGTGTGGGGGCGGCCCCGGCAGTCGGCGGCGCCGACGACCACGTCCGTGCCCCGGGCCGCTCTGCGGTGGCCCTCGTCGAGCATCCGGTAGGTCTTGCCGACCCCGGCCGCGGCACCGACGAGGACTCTCAGCCTGCCGGGGCGTGCGGTGGGCGGGCCCGTCTCCGGGCGCGCGGTCCCGGTCAGAACTTCTCCGGGCGGATGAGGGCGGCCACGAGGTAGCCGACGAGGGCGAGGGCGACGAGGAGACCGACCACATTCTCGATGCTCACGAACGATCAACTCCCGTTGGAGTTCCGGCCGGGGCCGGTGTGCGGATGTCTGCGTCCATCGAAGCGGGCCACGCGGCCCGTTTCCCCGACCTTGACGTCGTCCTGTCGCCCCGCGGGCGGACGCTGACGCGGCCGATACGGGTCCATGACGCGTGAGCCACACCGACGGGTGCGGCACGGCCGGGGCACGTGCGGCCGGACTCGTCCGGCCCGCGGCCACCCCCTCGGGGCCGCGGGCCGGAGCGTCCCTCGCGTCGGACGGTGTCGTCGCTCGCGCCGCGGTGTCGGTCCGGGCCGTCGGTCACGGACCGTGCGCGCCGCTCGTGCGACGGCGGCGCGTTCCCTCCCACCTCGGGCTTTCGAACGGTGAGCGCGGCCCCGGGCCTGCTGACGGTCAGGGGGCTGTGGGTCACCAGGACCGTGCGCACCGACCGGCTGGCGGCCGCCGTCTGGCCGGCGGACACCGCCGGGCGTCTGTCCCTGCGGGACGAGGACGGAGCACGGGCCGAGGTCGATCTCCGCGTCCTGCTCGCCGACCCCGCCCTGTGGCTGCGCCTGGAGACCGACGCCCGCGCCTCCCGCGCACGCGGCACCCTGGACCACGGCGCGGCCGACCTCGCGCGGCTCGCCCTGCACGTCCACACCGAGACGGCGCGCTCCGTCTTCAGGTTCTCCGGTCTGTGACGGCCGCTCGTCGACGAGCGGGGCCGCCGCCGGGACCGGTACGGCCCCGGGCACGGGCGTCAGCAGGTAGCGCCCGCGGACCCGGCCGGCCGTACCCGCCCACCGGTTGCCCGAGGCGGAACCGCAGCCGGCAGATCACGGCGTAGGTGTCGCGGCGGACGGCGTGGGCGACGACGGCGCCCCGCTGGTTCTGCAGCAGCCGCTGCCACAGGTGTTCCGGCTCGGCCTCGGGGATCAGGACGGTGACCCGGGTGCCCGGTTCGGTGGTGCGCAGCGCGCGGACGTAGGCGCTGACGGGCCGTCCGAGGGAGCGGCGTTCGGCGGGGAGCCGGACGAGGCCGACGCCCGGGTTCCACAGGGCCCAGTCCCGCTCCAGGGCCTCGGTGGCCGCCAGGTGCTCGGCGTCGGGGTGGCAGACGGTGACCGCGCGGACCTCGTCGCCGAGGGCTGTCACCGCGGCTACCCCGCGCGGCCGGCCCTACGCCGAAGCCCGCCGGCCCGGTCCTCCCGCCCCGGTGCGCGCCGGGCGCCGGCGCTGCCACCAGTGGGGGCGGGTGCGGGGGTGCACGGCCCGCCCCAGCCTCCGTCCGATGATCACGTAGCCGAGCAGCGCTCCCGCCGTGTTGAGGAGGACGTCGTCGATGTCGAAGGCGCGGCCGGTGACGAGCGCCCCCTGGACGAGTTCCACGAGCAGCATGGTGGCGGCGGTGAGCGCCGCGACCCGGAGGAAGCCGCGGGCCTTGCGCGACAGCAGCGGCAGCAGGACGCCGAAGGGGACGCCGAGGAGGACGTTGCCCCCGAGCTGCCGGACGGTGTCCACGAACGCGGGCCTGTCGAGGTACGCCTCGATCGAGCGCCCGGGCGTCAGGTTGCTGTGCGTGAGCGGCGCGGAGGCCGGCGAGGCCTCCAGCGTCAGCCGGGCCAGGACCACGCCGAAGGCCACCATGCCCGCCAGAGCCGTGACGGCGACCAGCGCCCGCACGAGACGTCCCGGGCCGCGGCGGTCCGCGACCGCGGACCGCCGCGGCGCGGCGTCCGGCTCCTTCCGCTCCGGGTTCCCGTCGGCCGCCGGACCCCCGTCCGCGCCGGCGACGTCTCTCCGGTCGCCCTCGTCCCCTCCGGCGGGCGCACCGCCCCGCCCCTTCGACGCTCTCCGACCGAACATGGGCCGTCTCCTCCCCTGGGTGTCCTCGTGCGAACGGATCCCGGGTACCCCCGCCGGGCCGCCGCATGCCCCGCGCCCGGTCCGGCGCCCCCCTCCGCACCACCCTTCTCTCCGGCCCCGACAGGCGGCGACCGGACGGGAGTCGGGTGTGCGAGCGGCGGACAGGGGCATCCGGCCCGCATGGGAGAAGAGACCGAGAACAGACCCGCGCCGACCCGCCGTCCGTGGAAGCGTCCCGGCGGGAGGTGGCGCCTCGCCGTCGTCGTCCTGTTCGTGCTCGCCGTCGCCCTCATGCTGATCGGCCAGTTCCTCCGGATCCCCGGCCTGGACGTCTTCGGGAGGGACGTGAAGGACCGCTCCGGCCCCGCGGTCCTGAAGTCCGTCCAGGACCTGAGCCGGTACGAGGGGGCCGCGGGGACCTACCAGGTCGTGGTCGACCTGGAGCACGACGCGCGGTTCCTTCCGGACGCGATCCGCGGCACCCGGACGCTGTACGTGGCGAGCGGCGGCGTCACCGCCTACGTCGAGTTCGGCGGCCTCGGGGACGACGCCGTGACCGTCGACGCCGGCCGGACCGAGGCCGTCCTCCGGCTGCCGCACGCCCGGCTGGCCGCCCCGGCGCTGGATCCGGAACGGTCGTACGCCGTGTCGAAGCAGCGCGGACTGCTGGACCGGATCGGCGACCTGTTCTCGGACAACCCCGCGAGCGAGCAGGCGGTCCACGTCCTCGCCGCCCAGCGCATCGGCGACGCGGCCCGCGCGTCCGACCTGACGTCCCGGGCGGAACGGAACACCGCCGCGATGCTGCGGGAGCTGCTGCGGGGCCTGGGCTTCGAGCGGGTGGCCGTGACCTTCGTCTGAGCGGCCCGGACGCCGCCGGGGCCCCGCACCGGACGTGCCACGGTGCGGGGCCCCGGGCCGTGCGGGCGGGCCGGATCAGTCGGCGCCGCAGCCGAGCAGGCCCTCGCGCAGGCGCTTCACCGTGCGCGCGAGCAGCCGCGAGACGTGCATCTGCGAGCAGCCCAGCTCCTCACCGATCTGCGCCTGGGTCAGTTCCTCGACGAACCGCAGGTGGATGATGCGGCGGTCGCGTTCGTCGAGGTCGGCGATGAGCGGGGCCAGCGAGTGGAAGTCCTCCACCAGCGCCATGGCCGGGTCCTCGCTGCCGATGAAGTCGGCCAGCGAGGCGTCGCCGTCCTCGTCCTCGCCGCCGAGGACGGCGTCCAGGGAGGAGGAGTTGTAGCCGTTGGAGGCCAGCCGCGCCTCGGTGACCTCCTCCTCGGTGAGGCTCATCAGCTCGGCCAGCTCCTTGACCGTCGGCATCCGGCCGAGGCGGGTGCCGAGTTCCTCGGTCGCCTTGGCCAGCTCGACCCGCGCCTCCTGGAGCCGGCGGGGCACGTGCACCGCCCAGGAGGTGTCCCGGAAGAACCGCTTGATCTCGCCGACGATGTAGGGGACGGCGAAGGTGGTGAACTCGACCTCGCGCGCCAGCTCGAACCGGTCGATCGCCTTGATCAGGCCGATCATGCCGACCTGGACGATGTCCTCCATCTCGTCGGCGCGGTGGCGGAACCGCCCGGCGGCGTACCGGACCAGGCTCATGTTCATCTCGATGAGGGTGTTGCGCGCGTACTGGTACTCGTGCGTCCCCTCCTCCAGCGTCGCGAGTTCCTGGAAGAAGACCTTCGACAGGGTCCTCGCGTCCTTGGGGGCGACCGCCGACGTGTCCGGGATCAGCGGCAGTGTCCCCGCTACGGACTCGATTCCCGTGGTCGTCGACATCGTGGTGACCGTCACACCGTTCCCCTCTCACGTGTCATCCCCGTCGGGATGCGTGGCCCTGAGGTTGCCCGCATACCCGGACTTCCCCCGTCCACACGGATCGGATGCGGACTTCGTCCGCGCCGGTTCCCTTTCCCCGCACGGCGGGCAGACGGATCCTCCGACCCATCGTCAGGAGGAGAGTCATGACACGGGATCCCTCGATGAGGGCCGTCGGCTGGGCGCGGACGCTGCCGATGGGCAGCAGCATCAGGACGGCCCGGGACTGGACGCGCGCGCACCTGGCCGCGATCGGCTGGGACCGTACCGCCCCCGGGGTGGCGGACTCCGTCGTGCTGACGGTCTCCGAACTCGTCACCAACGCCCATGTGCACGCCCACAGCGACGCGCAGCTGATCCTCACCTGGGACGAGGAGTGCCTGCACGTCACGGTGCACGACTCCTCGCCGCTGGTTCCCGAGCAGCGCGGCCCGGACGACGACGCCCTGGGCGGACGCGGACTGCTCCTGGTCGACGCGCTCGCCGACGACGTGCGGACCCGCCCCTGCCCGCGGGGCAAGGACGTCACCGCCTGTTTCCGCCCGGCGCCCGCCGGCCCGCGGGGCTGAGGGGCCGCGCGCCGCGCTTCAGCGCCGCAGGGCCGCGAGCAGCGGCCCCCAGTCGATGTGGTGTTCCTCCGTGCCCTGCGGCACCAGGACGAAGGTGTCGCGCACGAAGCGGCCGAGGGCGTCCTGGTCGCACCTGACGAGGGCGCGCTGTCCCGCCGGCCCGAGCCGCAGGAGGAGTCCGCCCTCGGGGGCCGGGCCGAGCCGGACCTCTCCGTCGCCGGTGGGCCGGAGCGATCCGGTGAGGACCATCTCGCGGTCGACGCGCCACACCACCGGGTCCTCGCCGAGGAGGTGGAAGGCGAGGCTCAGGGCGTGGGGGTCGCGGGAGTCGTAGCCGACGGTGGTGTCGATCCGGATCTCCGCGTCGGGGGTGACCAGTTCCATGGGCAGGGACCGGGTGAGGACGCGCGGTGCGGGGAGCGGTGCGACGGGGTGCTGGGGCATGGGGTCCTCCGGCTGAAGGGCTGTCAGCGAGCGGGTGCGGTGTCCGCTTGACCCGTCCCGTCCCCGTTACACCTCGCGCCGCCCTCGCGGATGCGCCGATGGTGTCGCGATGTCGTGAAGGTCGTGAAGGTCCGTCAGGTACTCGTACGTGCCGGTGAGTCGGAGCAGCCGGTCGAGGAAGGGCGGCCGGTGGTCGAGGCGCAGCGGGACGCCCGCGGCCTCGGCGAGCCGGTGGAGGGCCAGCAGGGCGGAGAGTCCCATCGAGTCGCACAGGGTGAGCCCGCCGCAGTCGACGTGGAGGCCCGCCCGGTCGCCGGCCGGGTCGAGGTGGGCCCGGGCCGCGTCCAGCAGCTCGTCGGCGCTCTCCCAGGCCAGGTCACCGGTGAGCGTCAGGTACAGGATCCGGTCGGGCGCCGCGACGGCCCGGACGTCGAAGGTGTGGTCGGGGCTGGTCACGACAAGGGTCCCGGGGCGGGCGGGGCGGGTACGCGGACGAGAGCGCGGCGTCCGGCGGCGAGGTGCGCCCGCGCGCGGGGGAAGTCGTGCTGGGCGTCGGCGAGCAGGTCGAGGGCGGCGGCCAGGGCGTCGCCCGGGACGCCGCGGGCGCGGAGGATCCCGGCGGTCCAGGTGACGAAGCCGGTGAACAGCCCGGCGTCGTCGGTGTAGAGGGACGCGCCGAGGAAGTCGACGATGTGGGCGAGGTCCTCGGCGGTCCGCTCCCACTGCCGTTCGGTGTACGAGGCCGTCGCCGGGACGGCTTCCCCGAGGCCCTGGAGGACCTGGCGGACCAGCTGGGTCCTGGCGCGCGTGACCAGGGTGTACTCCTGGTCGGCGAGATGGGGCAGGCCTCCGGCGGCGGCCCGGTCCGCGTCCGGGCGCGGCGGACCGGCGGCGAGGAGGCGGGCGGCGGCCCGGGCGTCCGGCGCCCATCCGTCGGCGCCCAGCAGGCGGGCGTGGCGGCCGTCCGGGCCGAAGGCGGCGCCGCCGACGAGGACGGGGAGCCCGATGGCCTGGACCGCGGTGACGGCGGCGTGGGCCGTCGGCAGCCGGACGGGCAGCGAGGCCGAGAGGGCGACGACGTCCGTTCCGGTCTGGTGCAGGTGCGCGATGAGGTGGGGGGTGGGGACGTGGGCCCCGAGGTAGTCGACGAGGAAGCCCCGGCCGCGCAGGACCTCGGCGAGGAGACGGGCGGGCAGGGCGTGCCACTCGCCGTCGACGCAGGCGACCGTGACGCGCCGGGGCGCCCCGCCGGTCTCCGGCCGGGGGCCGGAGCCGTGCGCCGTGCGGTGGGCGAGGGCGGCGACGGCGCGCTCCTGGATGGCCGTGGCGGCGTGCTCCTGGGCGACCCCGACGCGGCCGGCGGCCCAAGCGGCGCCGATCCCGGCCTGGACGGGGCCGATCACGTCGAGGAGGAGGTCCTCGGCCCCGATCCCCGCGTCGTGGGCGCCGAGGACGACGGCGGTGGCCGCCGGTTCGTCCCTCGCCTCCAGGGCCTCCCACAGCTGTCGTCGGGTGGCGGCGAGGCCGGTGGTCCGGGTGGCGTCCGGGGTGCCGGTCCGCGTGCTCATGCGGGGTACCCGTCCTGGGCGCGGCCGTTCACCGCGGCCGGCCGGGAGGCGTTCGGCGCGGTGATGGCGACGACGGCCATGTCGTCGTGAGGACCTCGGCCCACCCAGTCCCCGGCGAGCATCTGCACGCGCTCGACGACGGCCTCGGCGGGGAGTCCCACGCAGTCGGCGAGCACGGAGCGCAGCCGCTCCTCCCCGAACATGGCCGAGCCGAGCGGCCCGCCGCGGGCCTCGGTGATGCCGTCCGTGTAGAGCAGGCAGGTCTCGCCGGGTGACAGGACCACGGTCGCGGACCGGCTGGTGACGACGGGGAGGGCGCCCACCAGGGTGCCGCCGGTGTCCGCCTCCTCCACCTCTCCCGTGGTGCGCAGGACCAGCGGGCGGGGGTGGCCGGCGCTGGTGAGGCGGAGCCGCACCCGGCCGCCCGTGCGCCGTACCGAGGCCAGGACGAGGGTGGCGAAGCGGGTGTGCCGGGCGGTCAGCAGGGCACCGTTGAGCAGCCGCAGGACGTCCTGGTGGTCGCCGGCGAGGGGCAGCAGGGCGTGCACGGTGCTGCGGATGCGGCCCGTCAGCACGGCGGCGTCCAGCCCCTTGCCGCACACGTCGCCGAGGACGGCGAGCGTCTCCTGGCCGTCCTCGGTGCCGGGGTGCACGTCGTAGAAGTCGCCGCCGATCCGCTCGGTGTCCTGGGAGGTGCGGTAGCCGCCGGCGAAGTCGACCCCGCCGACGTGGTGGAGCCGGGGCGGGAGGAGTTCGGCGATCAGCGCGCGCGTGACGCGGGCCTGTTCCGCGTAGAGGCGCGCGGCCGAGAGGGCGGCGCCGGCGCGGGCGGCGAACAGCCGGGCGAAGAGCTCCTCCGAGGCGTCGAAGGCCCGCTGTCCGCCTCGTCGCAGCAGGATCAGGGCGCCGGCGGGCACGCCGTGGCCGGGCAGGGGGGTGATGGCGACCGACCCGGGGGTCCCTCCGAAGTCCTCGGGCACGGCCCAGGAGGGCAGTTCGCCCGGGTCGATCCAGCGGGCGGGCACGGGCGGGAAACCCTGGAGCGCCTCGGCGAGGCCGGGTACGAGGGCGGGATCCAGGGTGAGCTGGGTCCGCCGGAATCCCCCGGCCGTCGCGGTGACCACGGTGGAGCGGTTCCGCACGGGCGGGGAGACCACGAGGGCGGCGTCGCCGAGGTGGTCCGCGGCGAGCAGGGCCGCCTTCTCCAGGCAGCGGTCGGGGTTGAGCGAGGCCAGCAGCTGGGTGGACGCCTCGGCCAGGATGGCGTGGCGCTCCCGCTCGGTGCGCAGGGCGTCCTGCGCGGCCGTCAGCTCGGAGTCGTCGACCAGCCACCAGGCCACGTCGCCGTGGCCTGACTCGGTGGGGTGGGCCCTCAGGAGCCGGCCGTCGTGGCTGCCGCGCAGCGGGGCGGGTACCGCCCGCGCCGGCGTGGCGGCTGGGGCGCGGGCCGGATGGGCGAGCCGCCGGTGGGCCTCGGCGAGCCATCCCGGGACGACCTCTTCCAGCCCCTTGCCGACCCCCATCCGCGGGAAGAGGTCGGCCGCGGCGGCGTTGAACTCCACGACGCCGCCCTCGCGGTCGGCCACCACCGCCGGATGCGGCGACCCGATCCAGGAGGTGCTTCCCGCTCCCGCGCCCTCCCGGGAGCGGCCGGACTCGTCCTCGAAAACAGTCATAAGCGTGGCCCGCGCGTCGAGGCCCGCCACCTTCCCAGTCGACGACGGCTCGTCCGTCCACCCTCGCGCAGTGGGGGCCGCACATCAAGCGAACTCCACTCCTCCGGTACGTACCCCGCTCTTCCCCGCACGGTCCTCACGCCTCCGACACGGACCCTTCACCGGACGCGCGCCGCGCCCCCTGGGCGGTCCCGCCCCGGGTTTCGCGGACGGACGAACGGTCAGGCGGACAGGGAACACCGTTCCCTGACGCACACACCGGAGGCTCACATGGACGGCTGGCGTGCCGAGGCGGCCTGCCACGAGGTCGATCCCGATCTCTTCTTCCCGGTGGGGACCGGCTCCTCCGCCCTCGCCCAGGCGGAGGAGGCCAAGAGGGTCTGCCGCCGGTGCCCGGTACGGGAACCGTGTCTGCGCTCGGCCCTGGCACAGCCTCACCCGCCGTCCGGCGTGTGGGGAGGGATGACCGAGGCCGAGCGGCGCTCGCCTGAGCACCGGGCCCTCCGCCGGGCGGCCGACCGCCGGTGACGGGCGCGGGCCTCCGGTGCCGGCCTACTCCGGCAGGAGGGAGAGGCGGGCGCGGACCCGCTTCCCCTCCGGCGCGGGCTCCACGGTCAGGCTCCGGCAGACGGCGACGACGATCTCGACACCGTGCTGTCCGATGCGGCGCGGGTCGTGCCCGCGCGGCACGGGGGCGGCGGCCTCCTGGTCGAAGACCGAGATCTCCAGGACGTCGCGGCCCAGTTCGAGGAGGAGTCGGCAGGGGCCCGCCGTGTGCCGGATCGCGTTGGTGACGAGTTCGCTGACCACCAGCTGCGCCAGCTCGACGCGTTCCTCACCGACCGGTCCGGGAAGCACGGCCGGGGCGGCCGCCAGGAAGTCGGCCGTGAAGGCGCGGGCGGAGGCGATCGCCCCGCCGCGGGCGCCGTCGGCGTACACCGCGCCCGCGGACAGCAGGGGTTCCGGGACCGCGCGCTCCGCGGTGATCGCGTCCGTCATGGCGCTGGTACTCCCCTCGTCCTGGGCCTTCGACTGGGCTCCTCGTACCCGCCTTTCCCCTCTTCATGGGCCCCACACCACCCGCGGCGCCGACCCCACCCGTCGGCAGGACGTCAAGGGGACCCCGCCACGGTCGGCGCGGGCCCGTCGGAGTGTCCTTCCCCCGGGGTCCCGGCCTCGTGGCCGCGCCAGTCGAGACAGAGGACGAGGACGCTGTCCGGCGTGCCACGGGGCGTTCCGCGCAACGCCCGTACGACGGCCCGGGGGACGTCCGCTCCCTTCCGGCGGCGCGCGCCGGCGAGGGCGTGCGCCACGGCGCCGTCCGCCGCGCCGTGTCCGTCGCGGGCCGTCGTCCCGCCGGCCCCGTGGGCGACGAAGACCAGCCGGTCGCCGCGCAGGAGGCGCAGCCGCTGGGGGGTGTAGACGGTGTCCTCGAACATGCCCAGGGGCAGTTGGCGGTCGAGGTCGAAGCGTTCGGTCGCGGTGGGGCGGACGCGCCAGAGCGCCGGCGATCCGGCGTCCACCACCTCGGCGTCTCCGGTGGTCAGGTCGAGCCGGAGCAGCAGGGCGGAGAGGGGGTGCTCGCCGCCGTACTGGCCGTAGAGCGCCTGGTCGGTGAGGCTGGCCTGGGTCACCAGGTCGAGCCCGGCGCGCCGGGCGTTGCGGAGCGCCGTGAGGGCGAGGGTGCTCGCCAGGGCGGCCGGGGTGCCGGGGCCGGTGCCGTCGGCGACGACGATCACCAGGTCCCGCTCGGTGGCGCTCCAGTCCATCAGGTGCCCTCCGGAGGTGTAGGCGGGCTCCCAGTGCGCGTGGAGGTCGAAGGCCGGGCCGGCGCAGGCCCGGCCCGGCAGGGTGTCCCACTGCATCTCCCCCGCGACGCTGAGGGCCCGGGTCCTGCGGGTACGGCGGTAGAGGTCGGTGTGGCGGTCGGCGACGCGCAGAGCGTGCCCGAGGGTCTCGGCGACCAGGGCGAGGCTGGCGGTGGTCCGGGGGGTGACCCGGTCCGCGGGGACCTCGACGACCAGGACGCCGAACCGGTCGCCTCGGACCGTGACGGGCAGGTAAACGGTCGCCGTGGGCCCGACATCACGGAAAAGATATGGTTGCTGGGTGCGGAAGACGCGGCCGGCGGGGCCCGCGTCCACGGGCGTGTGCGGCATCCCGGCAGGTGCCTGGACGGGCTCCACGGGGCGCAGGGTCGTGAATCCGTAGTCGACGAGCAGCAGATCGGCACGGGTCGCGGCGTACAGGTCCGCGAGAATGGCACGGAGGGAGTCCAGCAGGAGGTGTGGTGCCGCCCCGCGCAGTGCGCCCTCCACTGTCACGTGTCGGTCCACCGGATCCGTACCGCCTTCTGGAGAGATGTGGAAATGACCGGTCCGTCACGAGGCCGCCGCCCGCGGCTCCGGGCGTCCGAGGAGGGTCGGCAGGCATGAACGGCAACCCCGCCCCGCCGCCGCGGGAACCGCAGCGGACGGCCGAGTCCGCCCGGGAGCTGATCGAGCTGCTGGAGGTGCTGTGGGAGCGCGGCCGGGACATGGTGTCGTCGACACCCGTCTCGGCGAGTCAGCTCCGCGTGCTGTACAGCCTGGACCGCGAGGAGGGCATCAGCCTGCGCACCCTGGGCGAGCTGCTCGGCTCCGCGCCGCCCTCGGTGAGCCGCATGTGCGACCGGCTGGAGGCACTGGGCTTCGTGCAGCGCCTGCCCAGCCCCGTGAGCCGCCGGCAGCTGGAGCTGCACCTGACCGTGCACGGCAAGGCGTACCTGCGGGACCTCAGGGCCCAGCGCGAGGAGGCCCTGCTCGCGGTCATCGCGGACATGTCGCCGACGAGCCGCAAGGCGCTGCTGAGGGGGCTCAGCGGGTTCCACGAGGCCGTGGGGCGGGGCGGAGCGGCCGCCTCGTCACCCGCCCCCAGGCCGCTGAAGGACGTCAGTTCGGCCTGACCGCCGTACGCCGCCGGCTCCGGCCGCGCGCACACCCCTTGTCCTCAACATCCACCTCTGGTCATCCTTGACGGCGTTCTTCCGGGCACCGCGCCGGTGTTGCCCCAAGGATACAGTTGCCGTACGGCAATTGATCACACGGTGCCGTGCCAGTCGAGGCAGACGACCAGGGCGTCGTCCTCCAGCGGACTGCCGCCGTGATGGACGGCGAGCTCCCGGAGCACCGCCTGCGGCACCTGGGTGGGCGGCAGCAGCCGCGTCCCCCGCAGCGCGCGGGCCAGCGCCCGGTCGCCGTAGCTCTCCCCCGCGGGCGAGACGGCCTCGTACACGCCGTCGCTGCCGAACAGCAGCCGGTCGCCCGGCCGCACCGTGAACCGCTCGGGCACGTACACGGTGTCCTCGAACATGCCGAGCGGCAGCTGCGCCTCGAAGCCGACGGACTCCACCGTCTGCCCCCGCTGCCGCCACAGCCGGGGCGATCCGGCGTCCACCGCCTCCACCTCGCCCGTGGCCAGGTCGAAGCGGAGCAGCAGCACCGACACGAAGGCCTCGCCCCGGTACTGCGCGTACACGGCCTGGTCCGCCAGCGCGGCCTGGTCCGCCGGCGGGAGACCGGCCCGCCGGGCGTTGCGGAGCGCGTTGATCGCCAGGTTCGTCAGCAGGGCGGCCTCGATGCCCTCCCCCATGCCGTTGGTGACCGTCAGGGTCAGCCGGCCGTCCGAGACCGACCAGTCGTAGTTGTCGCCGAAGATGGCGTAGGCGGGCTCGAGATGGGCGGCCAGCGCGAACTCGGGACGGACACAGGACCGGCCGGGGAGCAGCTGCCACTGCATCTCCGCCGCGAGCGTGAGCCGCGTCGCGCGCCGCGCCAGGACGTACAGGTCCGTATCGCGCTCCGCCACCAGGATCTCGTGGCCGAGCGCCTCGCAGACCTGGGCGAGCCCCGGCAGCAGCGGCCTGAGGTCGGCCTCCGGGGGCAGCTCGGCCGTCAGCACCCCCAGCCGGTCGCCGCGGACGGTGACGGGCAGGTGGAGCCGGAGCGCCCCGGGCTCCCGGACCACGTGCGGTTCCTGGGCGCCGAAGGCGCGCCCCTGGGGGCTGTCGTGGATCGGCACCGACGGATCCGCTCCGGAGACGTGCCCGACGAGCTGGAGCGTCCGCAAGCCGTAGTCGGCCAGGCGGAGTTCCACCCGCACCACCCCGCAGTGCTCCCTCAGGGCGTCCTCGACGACCCCCACGAGCCGGTGCGGAGCCGCCCGGCGGAGCGCCTGCTCGATCTCGGCGATGTCGTGCACGGTCCTCCTCTTCCCCTTCCTCGTCCTCGTCCCGGTCCCGGGCGGGGCGCCCGCGCCACCCGTCCGCTACCGGGAGCCGCCGGCCGCGGCCAGCGCCTCCGCCACGCCGTCGTGCGGCGGGATCGTGGTCGTCACGCCGGTGATCTCCAGGATGCGGCGCACGGCCGGGGTGGGCGCGGCGAGGTACAGGTCGCCACCGTTCTCCCGAGCCCTGTTGACCGCCCTGATCAGGACGTTCAGCCCCGAGGAGTCCATGAAGCCGAGCGCCGACAGCTCCAGCACGAGACGGGCCCGCCCCAGGGAGAGCTGCTGCCACAGCCGGTCCTCCAGCCGTGCGGCCGTCTCCATGTCCAGCTCACCCCCCACGGTCAGCACGGCCGTGCGGTCGTCGAGGATCTCGACGTCGACTTCCAGGTTCGCTTCTCGCTCGGACATGATCCCTGCTTTCCATGGGGGGGTGGGGGCCGGTCGCGGCTCGGACGGACGGGGTCAGGAGACCCGGACGCCGACCACGCACGTGTCGTCGTCCGTGTCCGACCTGCTGCGCGCCAGCAGCTGGTCCAGCCGGCGTTCGAGGCTGTCGGACGGCTGCCGGGCGACGGTGAGCAGCTGGGCGACGGAGTCGTGGACGGCGGTGTCCCGCCGCTCGACGAGCCCGTCGGTGTACATGAGCACCGTGTCGCCGGGTTCGAGCCGGAGCTCCGCCTCCTCGTACTCGGCCTCCGCGAGCGCCCCCAGCAGCAGCCCGCTCAGCAGCGGCAGGTCGTCCGCCTCCTCCCCGCGGACCAGCACCGGCGGGAGGTGGCCGGCGCGGGCCCAGCGCAGGGACCGGGTCACCGGGTCGTAGATGCCGCACACGGCGGTGGCCGTGACCTGGGCGGTGAGGTGGTGGGCCACGCTGTTGAGCCAGGACAGCAGCTGCCCGGGGCCCGCGCCCGTGACGGCGAGGCCGCGAAGCGCGTTGCGCAGCACCACCATCCCGGTGGCCGCCTCCACGCCGTGGCCGGCGACGTCCCCGACGCACAGGAGCACCTTCTTGGACGGCAGCACGACCGCGTCGTACCAGTCGCCGCCGACCAGGGACTCGGACTCGGCGGGCCGGTAGCGCACGGCGACGTCGAGTCCCGGCGCGTCCAGCGGCGGCTTGGCCGGGGGCATGATGGCGTGCTGGAGCTGGAGGGTGAGCCGGTTGCGTTCCTCGGCCGCCTCCTCCGTCGCCGCCAGCCGGTCGCGGGTGGCCGTGAGGGCGACCTCGGTCCAGTGCTGCGCCGAGATGTCCTGGTAGGCGCCCCGGACGGCCTGCAGACCGCCGTCGGGGCCCAGGGCGGGTTCGGCGGTGACCCGGATGTGCCGGGTGACGCCGTCGTGGCGGATCATGCGGAAGGCCGTGGAGGCCACCCGCCGCCCGTCCAACACCTTCCGGAGGAAGCGGCGGATGGTGTCGGCGTCGTCCGGGTGGGCGTGGGCAGCGAGCTCGCGCAGGGCGACCGGCCGCTCCGCCGGCCCCCGGCCGAAGAGCTCGTACAGCTGACCGTGCCAGGTGATGTCCCCGGTGACGACGTCCTCCTCGAAGGCGCCGACCCGGCCGAGCCGCTGGGCGTGCTGGAGGAGGCTGGCGAGGCGTGCCGACTCGTCCTCGACGCGCCAGATGAGCAGGACGCTCGCGCCGTGGCGGCTGATGCTGATGTCGGCGAGCGAGGCGAGCGGCACCTGGTCCACCAGGGCCGTGAGCCGGACCCGGCGGGCGCGGAACGGCTCCCCCGTGGCGTAGACCCGCTCGATCCGTTCGAAGAGGTCGCCGCCGCCCGCCGTCGCCGGGTACGCCTCCAGGAGCAGCGCCCCGTCGACGGATCCGCGGGGCCGTCCGGCCGGATCCTGGAAGTGCGCGTTGGCGTGCCGGATGCGGAAGTCGACGAGCTTCCCCGCCTCGTCCAGGTGGGGGGTGAGGACGAGGGCGGGGTCGTAGAGCCCGTCCGAGAGTCCGGCCAGCGCCGACGCCCCGTCACCGCCGGGGAAGGGGAAGCCGCCGGGCCCGGGGAAGCCACCCGGGGACGCCTCGGGGAGCGCCTCCAGGGTGTGGGCGCAGAGCTCGGCGAGGGCTTCGAGCTGGCGCTCCACGGCCTGCGGCAGGGGGTCGAGCGGACGGCTCCAGCAGACCTCCAGGACGCCGTGGACGCGTCCGCCGGTCCCCGCGGGGACGACGACCCGGCCGCCGTCGGGGTGGCGCGCCCGGCCGATCGAGGGCACGCCCGCTGCCGCCAGGGAGGCGTACCGGACGGTGCGGCGCCCGACGAGCGCCTGGCGGGCCGCCGTGGTCACTCCCGGCGGCACGTAGTGCCAGCGGGCCGCCTCGTCGAGGCCGAAGCCGGCGTGGCCGCGCAGGCTCAGCGAGGTGTCCGGGCCGGTGGTCCAGATCGCCACGGCGACGGCGCCCAGGGGTTCGAGGGCGTGCCGGAGCAGCGACTCGGCGACGGACTGGGTGTCCCCGGCGCTGAGCGCCGCGCCCTCCGCGGTGCGCAGTCGCACGGCGGAGAGCCCGGCGGGGGCCTGGGCGGCGGGGGCCGGGGCGGCGGGGTCGCCGACGGCCGTCCGCACGAACGCGTCCGCCGCCTCGGCCATCCGGTCCCGGGCCGCCTGGTTGACGACGTCCGCGGCCAGCTCCAGCCGGGAGACCCCGGCCCGGTCGGCGAGCTCGGCGAGCTGGCGGGCCGCCTGGGCGGGGCCGCAGCCCAGGCGCTCGACGATGACGCCCTTGGCGAGTTCGATCAGGGCGCGGCCCTCGGCCGCCGCCTGCGCGGCCCGCACCTCGCCGCGCAGCCGTTCCACCGTGGCGGCCAGCCGGCCGTCGGCGGACGCGCCGGGGGGCGCGCCGTCGGCGGGGGACGGGAGGGCGGTGCCGGGGGCCGCGGGCACGGCGGCGCCGGCCGGGTCTCCGCCCGGGAAGCGGGGGGCGCTCATGTCGGCGACTCCTCGGTCGGGGCGGCCCCGGGACCACCGTGCGGACGGGGCCGGGGTGCGCCGGCGCGGCGCTCCGGGGCCGGACGGGGAGCGCGGGGCGGTCCCGGGACGGCGGTCACGAGGCCGCTCCGCCGTCGAGCCAGCGGCGGACGCAGGCGATGAGTTCGTCGGCGTCGACGGGCTTGGTGACGTAGTCGCTGGCCCCGGACGCGAGGCTCTTCTCCCGGTCGCCGGGCATCGCCTTCGCGGTGACGGCGATCACGGGCAGGTCGGCGTACCGCGGCAGCTCCCTGATCCTCGCGGTCGCCGTGTAGCCGTCCATCTCCGGCATCATCACGTCCATCAGGACGAGGGAGACGGCGGGGTTCGCCAGGAGGGTCTCGATTCCCTTCCGGCCGTTCTCCGCGTGCAGCACGGTGATGCCGTGCAGCTCCAGGATGCCGCTGAGGGCGTACAGGTTGCGGGCGTCGTCGTCGACGGCGAGGACCGTCCTGCCGCGCAGGGTCGTGTCGATGGTCTGCGACGCGGGCGCCCGGTGGTCGCCGCGCACCAGGGGCACGACGTCGCCGGGCTGTTCCGCGGACAGGTGGAGGGCGATCCGCTCGCGCAGCTCGTCGAGGCTGGAGAGGAGTTCCAGCGGGCGGCGGCGGGCGAGGTCCTGGAGGACGCCCTCCTCCTCGGCGGGGAGCCGGCGGTTGTTGTGGGCGAGGACGGGGACGGTGTGCAGCGCCTCGTCGCCGTCCATGGCGTCGAGGAAGCGCAGGGCGTCGCCGTCCGCCATGTCGACGTCGAGGACGACGCAGTGGAACGGCTGGGCGGCGAGCGCGGAGGCGGCCTCCTGGGGGCCCGCGACCGCCATCAGTTCGATGTCCGCGCGGCCCGTGTGCCCGCCGTCGGCCGCGAGTTGGGAGACGGCGTTCTCGGCGACGACGGCGAGGAGTCCGCGCGGGCGCTCCTCGATCACGAGGAGGCGCCGGGGCGGCCGGGCGGCCGGGGCGCCGGGCAGCGCGAGCGCGCCGCCCCGGGCCGGGGCCGGGACGGCGAGCACCGCCGAGGGGTCCGCCGACGGGGCGACGGGGTCGGGCTGTTCGGCGAAGTCGGTGCGGGCGACCGGGAGGTAGAGGGTGAAGGTGCTGCCCCCGCCGGGCACGCTCGTGACGGTGAGGGCCCCGCCCAGCAGATGGGCGATCTCGCGGCTGATGGAGAGTCCGAGGCCGGTGCCGCCGTACTTGCGGTTGGTCGTCCCGTCGGCCTGCTGGAAGGCCCCGAAGATCGCCTCCAGGTTCTCGGGGGCGATGCCGATGCCGGTATCGCCGACGCGGAAGGCGACGACCGGGCCGCCGCGGTCGACGGAGACGGGCAGTTCGCCGTCCGAGGCCGGTTCGATACGCAGCTCGACGCTGCCGTGCTCGGTGAACTTGACGGCGTTCGACAGCAGGTTGCGCAGGACCTGCCGGAGCCGTGCGTCGTCGGTGACGAGGTCCACGGGGACGCCGGCCGCCGTGGAGACCGCGAAGGCGAGGCTCTTCTGCGAGGTGAGGGGGCGGAACGTGGCCTCGACGTAGTCGAGGAGCCTGCGCAGGGGCACCCGCTCGGGGTTGAGGTCCATCTTCCCGGCCTCGACCTTGGAGAGGTCGAGGATGTCGTTGATCAGCTGGAGCAGGTCCGATCCGGCCGAGTGGATGATCCCGGCGTACTCGACCTGCTTGGCCGTGAGGTTGCGGGTCGGGTTCTGGGCCAGCAACTGCGCCAGGATGAGGAGGCTGTTGAGCGGGGTACGCAGTTCGTGGCTCATGTTGGCCAGGAACTCCGACTTGTACGTGGAGGCCAGCGCGAGCTGCTGGGCGCGGTCCTCCAGCTCCTGCCGGGCCTGCTCGATCTGCAGGTTCTTGGCCTCGATGTCGCGGTTCTGCGTGGCGAGCAGGGCCGCCTTCTCCTCCAGTTCGGCGTTGGAGCGCTGGAGTTCCTCCTGCCGCACCTGGAGTTCCTCGGTGCGCGAGCGGAGTTCGCCGGCCAGGCGCTGGGACTCGTCCAGGAGTTCGTCGGTGCGGGCGTTGGCGACGATGGTGCTCAGGTTGACCCCGACGGTCTCCATGAGCTGTTCCAGGAAGTCCCGGTGCACGGAGGTGAAGGGGCTGAAGGACATCAGCTCGATCACGCCGAGCACCTGCTCGTCGACGACGACCGGCAGCACCACCAGGCTGCCCCGGGAGGTGCTGCCGAGACCCGAGGAGATCGTGGCGTAGCCGGCGGGGACGTCGTCGGCGGCGATGGTGCGGCGGCTGCGGGCGGCCTGTCCGACGAGCGACTCGCCCAGCCGGAAGCGGACCCGGTCCCGGTCGCCGGCGGGGCGTCCGTAGGAGCCGACGAGGCCCAGCTCGACGCCGTCGGCGCCTTCCTCGGCGAGGTAGAAGGCGCCGTACCGGGCGGACACGAGCGGGGTCAGCTCGTCCATGACGAGTTCGGCGACGACGGCCAGGTCGCGGTGGCCCTGCATCAGCGCGGACATCCGGGCCAGACTGGACTTGAGCCAGTCCTGCTCCTGGTTCGCCCGCGTCGTCTCGCGCAGCGAGCCGACCATGGCGTTGATGTTGTCCTTGAGTTCGGCCACCTCGCCCGACGCCTCCACGGTGATCGAGCGGGTGAGGTCGCCCTCGGCGACGGCGCTCGCCACCTCGGCGATGGCGCGAACCTGGCGGGTGAGGTTGCCCGCCAGCTCGTTGACGTTCTCGGTCAGCCGCTTCCAGGTGCCGGAGACGCCCTCGACCTCGGCCTGGCCGCCGAGCCGGCCCTCGCTGCCGACCTCGCGGGCCACGCGGGTCACCTCGGCCGCGAACGAGGACAGCTGGTCGACCATCGTGTTGATGGTCGTCTTCAGCTCCAGGATCTCGCCCCGGGCGTCCACGTCGATCTTCTTCGACAGGTCGCCGTTGGCGACGGCGGTCGTGACCTGGGCGATGTTCCGGACCTGTCCGGTCAGGTTGTTCGCCATGGAGTTGACGTTGTCGGTGAGGTCCTTCCAGGTGCCGGCCACGTTCGGCACCCTGGCCTGGCCGCCGAGCCGGCCCTCGGTACCGACCTCGCGGGCCACGCGGGTCACCTCGTCGGCGAAGGCGGACAGGGTGTCCACCATGGTGTTGATGGTGTCGGCGAGGGCCGCGACCTCGCCCTTGGCCTCCACGGTGATCCGGCGGGAGAGGTCGCCGCGGGCCACGGCGGTGGCGACCTGGGCGATCGAACGCACCTGCCCGGTGAGGTTGGAGGCCATCACGTTGACGTTGTCGGTCAGGTCCTTCCAGGTGCCCGAGGCGCCCCGGACGGTGGCCTGGCCGCCGAGGTTGCCCTCGGTGCCGACCTCGCGGGCGACCCGGGTCACCTCGTCGGCGAAGGCCGAGAGCTGGTCGACCATCGTGTTGATGGTCGTCTTCAGCTCCAGGATCTCGCCCCGGGCGTCCACGTCGACCTTCTTGGACAGATCGCCGCCCGCGACGGCGGTGGCGACGTGGGCGATCGCCCGCACCTGCGCGGTGAGGTTCCCCGCCATCGAGTTGACGGAGTCGGTCAGGTCCCGCCAGGTGCCCGAGACGCCCTTCACGTCGGCCTGTCCCCCGAGGATGCCCTCGGTGCCCACGTCGCGGGCCATGCGCGTGACCTCGTCGGCGAAGGCCGAGAGCTGGTCGACCATCGTGTTGATGGTGTTCTTCAGCTCCAGGATCTCACCGCGCGCGTCCACGTCGATCTTCTGGGAGAGGTCGCCCCTGGCGACCGCCGTCGCCACCTGGGCGATGTCGCGGACCTGCGTGGTGAGGTTGCCGGCCATCGCGTTCACCGAGTCGGTCAGGTCGGCCCACGTGCCGGAGACCCCGGGCACGACGGCCTGCCCGCCGAGCGTCCCTTCCGTGCCGACCTCGCGCGCCACCCGCGTCACCTCGGAGGTGAACAGGGACAGCTGGTCGACCATCCCGTTGAACACCCGGGAGATCTCCCCCATCAGCCCGTCCGCCTCGTCCGGCAGACGGGTGCCGAAGTCGCCGTCGCGCACGGCCGTGAGCCCGGCCAGCAGCTGACGGAGCTCGGGCTCGGCCACCGCGGCCGGTCCGGGGTGCTCCCGGCCGGAGGAGCTCCTGGTCGTCGTCTCAGACATGCCCCATCCTCGTTCCCCACCAAGCTCGCGCACGGACCGTGCGGCCCACGCCGCGCGCCGGACGTCCGCTCCCCCGGGACGGTTCCGGCTGCCGCGATCGTTGCCGTACGGCAATCATGACGACACTACCCCTCCGTGATCGACACGAGGAGTCCGGAGCCGGATCATCCGGCCGGAACCCGCCCCTCGGGCCCCCGCGGACTCCGGGGGCGTAGCACCCCACGACCGGGGTACACGCGCGTCGGAACGGGCGGTCCCCCGCCCCACGACGAGGGGAGCAGTACGTGCTGATGGCCCACCCCGCGGTCCTGCGCGGTCTCATCGAGCAGTACGAGGCGCTCGCGGCGCTCCAGGCACAGAACGGCGGCGCGGAGGTACGGCGCCGCATGGACGACCTCGCGTACACGCTGTGCGTCTCCACCGGTACGCGTGACGTGGACGCGGCACTGATCGCGGCCCGCCATCGCCTGCCGGGCGCGCGCCCCGAGGACGACTCGGTGCTGACCGCCTGACCGCACGGCCTGCCCGGCACCCCCGTCGGGGGCGCCGGGCAGGGCCGGACGCACACGGCCGAGCCCGGCCCCCCTGACGGGGGTGCCGGGCTCGGTCACGCCGGGGCGGCCCGCCGGGGCCGCCTACCAGCGATACCAGCGACCGGTGCCGCCCTTCGGCCGGGCCACGAAGCCCAGCAGCCACAGGACGAGCACGATCACGGCTATCCACCAGAGCGCCTTGACGGCGAAGCCCGCGCCGAAGAGGAGCAGGGCCAGCAGCAGCACGAGAAGCAGGGGAACCACGCGGATCGACCTCCATGAGGACGGTGACGGAAAGGGGGACGTGCGCAGAGGGCCGCCGGGCGCGTACGCGCGCCGGCCCGGTGCGGCAGGGCGGGCGCCGCCGCCCGGTCAGCCGCGGCGTTCGAGGAACAGGGCCAACGGGCCCAGGTCGCGCCGCGCGGCCAGGCGCCCGGAGCGGCGCCCCCACCCGTACGAGAGGACCAGCGCGGCCGCCGTACCGACGGCGGCACCGGCCGTCACGGCCCGGTGCTCACGCACGGCGGCCCACAGGTCCCTCCCGGCGCCCCGGGCCACGATCGCGGCCGCGCGGGCCCGCTCCGCGAACGGCGCGGGCAGGACGCGCGGCTCCCCGAGAGCCGCCGGTTCGTACCCCTCGTCGACGTCGGGGTCGTCCACCCGCGTCAGGTCGGGGTAGTCCGGGACGGCGTAGGGGCCGGTCCAGGGGAACTGGTTCTGTTCGCTGTTCTCCGAAGCGCTCATGGGCACCGTCTCGCCGGACTCCCGCACGCTAAACCTGGCCGGCGGCGGGCGCACCCTGCCACGCCAGGCCGGCGCACCCGCCGGGAAGTGTCGGATTTCAGGGTGTTTGTTCTCGCCGATTCCGGTGAGGCGCTCTGTCGGCACACCTGTCCGCCACCACGGAGAAGGAGCGATCACTCATGTCGGGTAAGGAAAAGATGAAGGCCAAGGGCGAGCAGGCCAAGGGCAAGGCCAAGGAGGCGGTCGGCCGGATGACCGACGACGAGCGCCTCGAGGCGGAAGGCCGGGCCGAGCAGGCCATGGGCCACGCCCGCGACGCGAAGGAGAAGGCGAAGGACGTCTTCAAGCAGTGAGCCGGCGGACCTCGTCCGGCACGGAGAGGGGCGGCCCGCCATCCGGCGGGCCGCCCCTCTCCGTCGTCCTCCTCCGTCGTCCTCCTCCGCCGGCGGCCGTCGCCGGGCCGTCCTCCCGGTCAGCTCGCGTCGGCGTAGCGGGTGCGGACCCACAGCGGCAGCAGGAACCAGCAGACCAGGTACCAGAGGAGGACGCCGGCGACGAGCCACGGCACGTAGGGGTCGTGCGTCGCCACCCGCAGGATCAGGAACAGGGCGGCCGTCAGCGTCGCGAGCAGCAGCAGGATGCCCGCGAAGGTGAGCCGGGAGGCCCAGACGACGGCATGGGGCTTGACCCGTCGCCCGGACACGATCCGGTGGAAGGAGACGGGGCCGATCAGCGCGCCCGTGGCCAGCGACCCCAGGACGACCGTGACCAGGTAGATCGTCCTGTCGGTCTGCTCCAGGTCGTGGAAAAGCGGGGTGAACACCACGGTGAGGAGGAAGCCGAGGAGGATCTGGACGCCCGTCTGGGCGACCCGGATCTCCTGGAGGAGCTCCTGCCAGCGCCGGTCCGCCCGCTCCTCCTCGGTCTCGTCGCGCCCGTCGTGGCGGGGCTCCCTCGGCTCGTCCTCCGGCGTACGGCCGTCTCGTTCGTTCATGACGATCCTCCTTCTGCGGAACGGGGCGGGAGCGGACCGGCACCGCCCGGGCACGGTGGCGCTCCGCTCATGATCGGTGACGGGCGGCGCGGGCGCGCGGCGCGGGCGCGCCGGAGCGGCCCGGCACGGCGGAAGCCCCCGTCGAGCGCGGGGGCTTCCGTCCGGCGCGGCACGGTGCGGAGTCAGGCCCGCGGCGTACCGGCCGTTCGAGGGGGCGCCGGATGCCGCCACGGTCCGCGACGCGATTCCCCGTCGTCGCCGGGCCGTCGGCCCCGGTCGCCCGCGGCGGGACCGCCGTCCCGCCCGTCCGGCCCCTCCTGCCCGTCCCGTCCGCGCGGCGCGTCGGGGGTCACGGCGGGAGCGTAGGTGCGGCTCTCCCCGCTCCGGCCCGAGGCACTGGGGTCCTCGGACGGGGCTGCGGCCTCCGGCGGCCGCGACGACGGCGTCACCGGAGGGCGGGGCGGGCGGCGGGGCGGGCGGACCGGTGCGGAGGGCTCCGCGGCGGGACGCCCGGAGGGCGCGGGCGGGGAAGGCGTCCGCGTACGGCTCCCGCGCCCGGGGGTGCCGTACGCGGGGACGCCCGGGATCCACTCGCCCGACGTCGAGATGCCGTACGAGGGGACACCCGGCCTCCGCGGGTGCCGCGGCGCGTGCCGATGCCCGTGGGTCCGGGGTGCCGTCCCCGGTCCGCACGGGCCACCGGCGGCGCGGGCGAGGCGACGGGATCGGGTCGGTCCTCCCGGCGCGACGCGCGGTGCGCGGACGAGGCCTCGGGTCGGGTCCGACATGAGCGCCTCCTCCTCGACGGATTCCACGGGCCGATCGCCCGTCACCCTCTTTCCGGTGCCTACCGATTCGGCTTGCCGCTCGTCCCGGAGCCAAACCCCGGAAAGAGCGGAGACCTCTCGGCGGGGCGACGTTCCCGGGCCGAGCGGAGGCGGCCCGAGGCGGGACGGCCCGGGCATGCGACCGCCCCGCTTCGGGAGGGGGAGCCCGAGCGGGGCGGTCGCGAGGCCGTCGGCGCGCGGCGTGGGGGGTGGCCACGGGCCGCCGGCGGGGAGAGGTGGTCCTGGGCAGGCGGTGCAGTGGCCCGCCTACCCGCCCTTCGGGCGGTCATGCCCACGTGCCCGCCGCGACATCCGCCGGCAGCGCGTCCCGTCGGTGTGGCACGCTTCCCTCACGCCGAAGGGGTGTGGCTCAGCCGGCCAGAGCGCCGGCCTCCACAACCGGATGCCGCGGGTTCGACTCCTGTCGCCCCTGCTCACACCTGCCGAGGCGCGCGGGCCCGTCAGAGGCCGCCCATGCCTCCAGGGAAGGGCCAGGACGCTCGGTAGTACTGTCCGATCTCCTCGCGGTACTGCCGGTCCGCGAGGTGCTTGTCGGAGACGAACTCGGGCGAGTTCTTCACCTGTTCCTTCGACAGGGCGAGGTGGAGGGTCTGCTCCTCCAGGTCGACGCGGGTCACCGCCCGCGCCGGGACGAGCACCTCCTTGCCGAAGATCCAGACGCCCGTGTCGACGACCAGGTAGGAGTCGTCCACCTCGTCGGAGTGCTTGTCCACCTTGCCGATGTGCCCGTCGGAGGCCTCGACGCGCCACCCGGTGAGGTCGGTACCCGCCAGGTGGCCGGACTCGGTGCTGTAGGACCACAGATGGTCGGTCATCGCTGTCACTCCTCTGTCACTTGTCGCTGTGTGCGTGCAGGGCGCGGCGCGGCGCCGGGCGCGCGGGCCGCCTCAGAGCAGGTCACGACGGTCGTCGTCGGTGACCGTGGGAGCCACCGGCGGGACCACCATCCGGCGACGGCGCAGCACGCTGGTGTAGACGGCGGTCCCGAGCAGGCCGACGCCCATCAGGATCAGGCCGACCAGGTCGAGGTCGACCGCTTCGAGCTCCCAGTCGGACGCGAAGGTGAGGATGGCGCCGACGGCGATCATGATGATGAACAGTCCCAGACCCATGGTTGGTTGCTCCTCCCCTGCGGGTTGGACAGCGTCCGCGTACCCGGGTCTCCGGGGAACATTCCGCCGTTACCGGAATCGTTCGCTCGGGCCCGCTCCGCGCCTGGCGATCGGGCAGGGTGCCGTCGATCCGCCTTCTTCCAGGGGATGTTCGGGGGATGTTCATGAGCGCGCGGGGCACGCGTTCAGCCGCGGGCCCGCGCACACACCGGCGGGCGACGCACCCGACTCCCGGCCCGGCGACAGAGGGCCGGCCACACCCCCAGGGAGCCCTCGATGCAGCCCCGAGCAACGCCCGTACGTCCGGACGACGCCACCGGGCAGGACCGCACCGTCGCCGGGCGCTACCGGTTCGACCGTCTCCTGGGCCGGGGCGGCGCGGCGGACGTGTACGAGGCGCTGGACCTGCGGCTGCGGCGTCCCGTGGCCGTGAAGGTGTTCCGGCCCGCGGGCCTCCGCCGCACCGACGCACAGTGCGGCGAGGAGGCCCGCCTGCTGGCCCGGATGCACCATCCGGGCCTGGTGACCCTCTACGACACGGGCCGCGACGGAAGCCGGCCGTTCCTGGTGATGCAGCTCGTCCGGGGGACGACCCTGCGGCGGCGGATCGCCCGTGGGGCCCTCACGACCGCCGAGACCTGCCGGACGGGCGCCGCCCTGGCCTCGGCGCTCGCCCATGTGCACGGCCACGGCGTCGTCCACCGCGACGTCACACCGTCGAACATCCTGCTGGACAGGGCCGAGACCCCGCACCTCACCGACTTCGGCATCTCCCGCCGCGTCGAGGCCGTCGACGACGCCCCGGAGGACGCGGACGCCCTCGTCGGCACCGCCTCCTACATGGCGCCCGAGCAGGCACTGGGCCGGACGACGGGGCCCGCGGCCGACGTGTACAGCCTCGGCCTGGTGCTGCTGGAGAGCGTCAAGGGCGAGGCGGAGTACGGCGGAACGCCGCTGGAGGCGGCGCTGGCACACCTGCACCGGCCTCCGGTGCTGCCGGCCGGCCTCCCGGCGGGACTCGCGCGCCTGCTCACGGCGATGACCGACCGCTCCCCCGAGGCCCGCCCGGACGCCGCCGCCTGCGCCCGGATCCTCGCCGAACCGCGGACCGCGGGACACGTCTCCACGCCCTCCGCCGCGCCCGGCTCCCGCCAGGCGTCCGCCCGGCCTTCGCACCGGTCGTCGCGCCGGTCGCCCCTGTCGCGCCGCTCCTCCGCCGGACGGGCCACGGCGGCGACCCTCGTCACGCTCGGACTCATCCGCCGGGCGAACGACCCCTCCCCCAGCGGAATGTGACGCAACCTCAAAAACCTTCAGGCGTAGGACGGCCGCGCGGGGCAAGACGAAGTGGCAGCACTCGCAACGCGTTCTCGGAGGAGAATCCCATGACCGCACTGCTGAACCGCATCAAGCGATTCGCGGCCGGCCCCCAGGGCCGTGACGCGGCGGCGTCCCTGCGCCACGCCGCCACCGACCCGCGCGTACGCGCCCGGGCTCGCCGCCTGATCGGCAAGCTGCGCCGGCGCTGACGCCCGCCCGGTCGGGCCCGCACGCCGCCGCCCCGCGCGAGGTACCGCGCGGGGCGGCGGCGTGCGTACGGCCGGGATAGCCGGAACCGCCGCGATCGCCGGACATGCCACCGGCCCGGCGGAGCGCACCGTGAGGCCGGTCGCACCGCCGGGCACGGAAGGGGGAGCCCCCCGGGCATCAGGTGGACAACAGGCGCTGGAACAGGGCGCGGTACTGGCAGAGCGCGAGGCGCAGGCTCTCGGTGTCGGCCTCGAGCCCCTGGCTCCACTGCCCCTCCAGGGCGTTCCGGTGCCGGCCGAAGGTGTCCGCCAAGGTCCTCATCACGTCTCCGACGAGGACGTCGGCCGCGTGGACCGCCTGGCGGGGATCGTCGACGAACCGGCCCTGGACCTCGTGCCAGCGGCGGCGGAACTCCTTTTCCTCGGCCGGACCGAGCAGATCGGGGATCCCCTCCGCGTCCGGTCCGGCGGCACCGGGCCGCGCGCCTCCCCCGTCCGGGCCCCGCGACGGTACGGAACCACCGGGGGGCGGGGAGGACGGGGGCGGGGGCGGGGACTCCGGCATGGCCGGCGGGTACGGGTCGGGCGTCCGCTGAGCCGGAACCCGATGGTGCGCCGCGTGCGGGGGCAGGGGGCCACCAGGCCGACCGGACCGGGACGGGTCCCACCCGGCCGGACCGCACTGCGGCTGCGAAGGCGGCTGCGGCCGAGGCGGCGAAGGCGGCTGCGGCCGAGGCGGCGAAGGCGGCTGCGGCCGAGGCGGCGAAGGCGGCTGCGGCCGAGGCGGCGAAGGCGGCTGCGGCCGAGGCGGCGAAGGCGGCTGCGGCCGAGGC